>JAFEGB010000347.1 GCA_018240295.1 Pseudomonadota bacterium | reverse complement strand
TCGAAGGCCTCGGCCGGGGCGCGTTCGGGCGACAGGTAGGACTGGCTGCGCAGGGTCAGCAGCAGCGTCATCGCTTCCTCGACGTTCGGCGCGAACTTCAGCGGATTGTTCTCGATCGGCCGGATCGAGGTCTGCTGCATGCGGAACTCGCCCTTCACGTGCGAGCGGGCCCGCAGCACGGTCATCAGGCCCTCCACCATGCGCCGGTAGCTGTCGCCGAGGGCGCGCAGCAGATCGGCCTGGCGGGCTTGCGGAATCTGCAGATGCGCGAGACCGGCCCCTTCCAGCAGGGCCGCCATCAGTTCGGCCGCCGGGGCTGCAGCGGCCGGGGTGGCCGGCGCGGGTGCCGGGACTGGTACGGGTGCGGGCACCGGGGTCGGCACGGGCCCGGAGACCGGGGCGGGCGTGAAGGCCGGCACCGCAGGGGTCTCGTCAGGTGGCGGGGCAGCCGGCGGCGCGGATTCTTCGGCGAGCGGGCCGAGACCGGCGAACAGCGGATCGGCGGTTTTGGCGGCCGGGGGAATGTCCAGCCGCACCGGCGCTGCGCCGGCAGCGGCCGGGGCCGGAAACAGTGCATCCCAGTCATCGTCACTGACCGGCGCCGGCGGCACGAAGGCCTGCTGCTCGGACGGCACGTGATCCGGAACCGGGGCAGACGTGAGCGGCGCCGGCGCCAGCAGGCCGAACGGATCACCGCCGGCTTCGGCCGTCGCGGGGCCGGCCGGCGTTGCCGGCGCTGCGAAATCCGGCCGTCCGGCGCCGCCGCCGAGCCCGAACGGATCGGCGCCCGCCGGATTGCGGTCACCGCCGCCGGCAAGACCGAACGGATCCGCGGCCGCGGGCGTGCCGCCACCCCGGGCGCTGCCGCCGGCGCCCGGCGTGCCGATCAGTCCGAAGGGGTCGCCGCCGGACAGGTCATTGCCGAGCCCGAACGGATCATCACCGGTTGCGGGCGCATGCAGCCCGAACGGATCCTCGCCGGCCGGCTTGCCGTGCAGTTCGAACGGGTCCTGCGCACCCGGCGTGCCGTGCAGGCCGAACGGATCGGCGACCGGTGCCGGTGCGGCGAGGCCGAAGGGATCCGGCAGCGCCACGGCCGCTGCCGTGCCGGCCCCGAAGGCCGGGGCTTGTCCGCCGTCGCCGGCGCCCGGCTCGACGGCGATCTGGTATTCGCCGATGGCGATCACGTCCCCGGCCTGCAGCGGCCGGCTGTTGCCGCGACCGACGCGCTGGCCGCCGAGATAGACGCCATTGGTGCTGGTGTCGGTCAGCACGTAGCGCCCCTGCTCCTCGTGCACGGTGCAGTGGCGGCCGGAGATGACCAGCTCCGGGTCCGGCAGCACCCAGTCGTTGCCGGGCGCACGGCCGATCGTCAGGCTGTCGCCGCTGCCGAGGCTGCGCACGGTATCGGCCTCGGGCAGGAGCGGGTGCTGGCTGGTGATACGGAGGGTCAACGGCATCGGTCGTGAAACCTGGGCGGCAAGCCGGGGGGCGAAAAGCCCGCCGACTGTAGGCCAGTGCCGGCACGGCTGACAATTCGCCGCTCGCTGCCGGCTGGCAGTCCGCCGGCCGCCGGCTACGCTACGCAGCGACCGCACTGGCGGACGCCACGATGCGCGGCGCCGGCCGGTGCGCAGATCGGGTGACAATCGCAGGGGGTGCCCCGGTGGCGCTGGATGTGGAGAAATGGCTCGAACCCGTCTCGGACGACGAGCCCGGTGGCAGTGATCTCGAATACGATCCCGATTTCCAGGCCCTCGAACGGCTCGCGACCGGCAAGCCCGAGCAGCAGATCGGCAGCACCATCGTGCCGGCCGAACCGCCGGACTGGCGGGCCGTGCGCGGCAAGGCGATGGAACTGCTCGAACGCACGCGCGACCTGCGCGTCGCGCTGGTGCTGACCCGCGCGCTGCTCGCCGTCGAGGGACTGCCCGGATTCGCCGACGGCCTGCGCTATCTGCACGGCCTGCTGGAGCACCACTGGGAGCACGTGCATCCGCAGCTCGATCCGGATGACTACAACGATCCGACCACGCGCGTGAACATCATCGCCGGCCTCGTCGCCGCCGACAGCGACGACGTGCTCGGCCTGCTGCGCCAGGCCGCGCTGGCGCGCTCGCGCAGCTTCGGCGTCGCGACGCTGCGCGACTGGCTGATCCTGTCCGGCGCGAGCAGCGGCACGCCGGTGCTGACCACCGAGACCTTCGATGCCGTGTTCCGCGAGGTCGCCGCCGAGGAACTGCAGGCGGCCGCCGACAGCGCGCATGCGGCCTTCGATCTCGCCTCGGCAATCGAGCGCCGCCTGACCGAGCAGGTCGGTTCCGGCAACGCCGTGGACCTCTCGCCACTGCGCACGGCGCTCAAGCCCTGCGTGCAGTTGCTCGACGAGCGCCTGGCCCAGCGCGGCCTGGGCGCCGTGGCCGAGACCGAGGCCTTGCCGGTGGCCGGTGAGGGGCCGGCCGAGGCGGGCGGCAGCGCGGCGGCCGGGGCCGGCGCCTCCGGTTTCGTCGCCGGGCGCATCAGTACGCGAGATGACGTATTGAAAGCTCTGGAGGCCGTCTGCGATTACTACACTCGACACGAGCCTTCGAGCCCGGTACCGATCCTGATGGAGCGCGCGCGCCGGCTGGTGACGATGAGTTTCGTCGACATCATGCGCAACATCGCCCCCGACAGCCTCGCGCAGATCGACGTGCTGCGCGGCCCCGATCCGGATGCCGAATCGTCCGGCTCGGACGGCTACTGACCCGCTCCCCCCGAGCCGGTGCCGACGCGCCGCCGGTTCGCGATCGCACAACGCCTGAGGAGACCCGCCCGTGGCAGACAGCAGTCAGAAATTCATCGCCCGCAACCGCGCCCCGCGCGTGCAGATCGAGTACGACGTCGAGCTCTACGGCGCCCAGAAGAAGGTCCAGCTGCCGTTCGTGATGGGCGTCATGGCCGATCTGTCCGGCAAGCCCGCCGAGCCGCTCGGACCGGTCGCCGAGCGCAAGTTTCTGGAAATCGACGTCGACAACTTCGACAGCCGCATGAAATCGATGAAGCCGCGCGTCGCGTTCGCGGTGCCGAACACGCTGACCGGCGACGGCAACCTGAGCGTCGACATCACCTTCGAGAGCATGGAGGACTTCACGCCGGCCGCGATCGCCCGCAAGGTCGATGCGCTGAACAAGCTGCTCGAAGCGCGCACCCAGCTCTCCAACCTGCTGACCTACATGGACGGCAAGACCGGGGCCGAGGAACTGATCGGCAAGGTGCTGCAGGACCCCTCCCTGCTGCAGGCCCTCGCGTCCGCGCCCAAACCGCAGTCCGAATGACCCCGAGGTAACCAGTCCATGGCCGAACTGAACGCCGAAGCCCAGGCCGCGGGTGCGGGCCTGACCACCGAGGGCGGCGCCTTCGAGGCGCTGCTGCTGCAGGAATTCAAGCCCAAGAGCGACCGCGCGAAGGAAGCGGTCGAGGAGGCCGTGCGCACGCTCGCCGAGCAGGCGCTGGCGTCGTCGAGCATCGTCTCCGGCGACACGCTGAAGACCATCGAGGCGATGATCGCCGCGCTCGATGCCAAGCTGACCGAGCAGATCAACCACATCCTGCACCACGCCGATTTCCAGAAGCTTGAATCGGCCTGGCGCGGCCTGCATCACCTCGTCAACAACACCGAAACCGACGAGATGCTGAAGATCCGCGTCATGAACATCTCCAAGCAGGATCTGCACAAGACCCTGAAGAAGTTCAAGGGCACGGCCTGGGACCAGAGCCCGATCTTCAAGAAGCTCTACGAGGAGGAATACGGCCAGTTCGGCGGCGAGCCCTACGGCTGCCTGGTCGGCGACTACTACTTCGACCATTCGGCGCCCGACGTTGAACTGCTCGGCGAGATCGCCAAGGTTTCCGCCTCGATGCACGCCCCGTTCATCGCAGCCGTCGCGCCGGCGGTCATGCAGATGGATTCCTGGCAGGAGCTGTCGAACCCGCGCGACCTGACCAAGATCTTCCAGACGCCCGAATATGCCGCGTGGAAGTCGCTGCGTGAATCCGAGGACTCGCGCTACGTCGGCCTGACCATGCCGCGCTTCCTGTCGCGCATGCCCTACGGGGCCAAGACCAATCCGGTCGATGAATTTGATTTCGAGGAGGACACGACCGGGGCCGACAGCAACAAGTACACGTGGGCCAACTCCGCCTACGCGATGGCCGTCAACATCAACCGCTCGTTCAAGCTCTACGGCTGGTGCTCGCGCATCCGCGGCATCGAATCCGGCGGTGCGGTCGAGGGGCTGCCCGCGCATTCCTTCCCGACCGACGACGGCGGCGTCGACATGAAGTGCCCGACCGAAATCGCGATTTCCGACCGGCGGGAGGCCGAGCTCGCAAAAAACGGTTTCATGCCGCTCGTGCACAAGAAAAATACCGATTTCGCAGCTTTCATCGGAGCCCAGTCGCTGCAGAAGCCGGCCGAGTACGATGATCCCGATGCCACTTCGAATGCCAACCTCGCCGCCCGGCTGCCGTACCTGTTCGCGACCTGCCGCTTCGCGCACTACCTGAAGTGCATGGTCCGCGACAAGGTGGGTTCCTTCAAGGAGCGCGAGGACATGCAGATCTGGCTGCAGAAATGGATCATGAACTACGTGGACGGCGATCCCTCGCGCTCCAGCGAGACCACGAAGGCCCAGAAGCCGCTCGCCGCCGCCGAGGTCGTCGTCGAGGAAGTCGAAGGCAACCCCGGGTACTACACGTCGAAGTTCTTCCTGCGGCCGCACTACCAGCTCGAAGGATTGACGGTGTCGTTGCGACTGGTATCCAAGCTGCCCTCGCAGAAGGGCGGCTGACTGGCGGTGCGGTGACTGCGGTCGCCGCACCTTTGCAAACGGTCCCTGACGTCCGGGCGACGTACCGGGTCCCAATTCCAGCATTGACGCACTGCAGGAGAGACATTCATGGCCGTTGACATCTTTCTGAAATTCGCGGACGCCGCGAACATCAAGGGCGAATCGAAGGACAAGAAGCATCCGAAGGAAATCGACGTCCTCGCCTGGAGCTGGGGCATGTCGCAGTCCGGCACCTTCCACACCGGCGGCGGTGGCGGCGCCGGCAAGGTCAACGTCAACGACATGTCGGTGACCAAGTGGGTCGACATCGCCTCGTATGCGCTGATGCACGCCTGCGCGACCGGCCAGCACATCGACGACGCGCTGCTGACCGTGCGCAAGGCCGGCGGCAAGGAGCCGGTCGAGTACATCAAGATCAAGATGGAGAAGGTCATGGTCACGTCGATCAACACCGGTGGCAGCGGTGGCGAGGATCGGCTGACCGAGAACGTCTCGCTGAACTTCGCGAAGGTCACCTTCACGTACACCGAGCAGACCGACAAGGGTGCCGGTGAGGCGTCGAAGGACTTCAAGTGGGACATCGAGGCCAACGCCGTTCCGTAATCCGGTCCGTCTGCGAACGCCGGCTCGCGGCCCCCGCCCGCCTGCCGGCCTGCGCTCCGGCGCAGGTCTGAATTCCGGATTTCCCCGAATCCCGGACGTGAGCCGCCCCTGCACCGGGCGGCTGGCGTGGAGGTGTGTCGTGAGCGTCGAAGCCGCCCTGCAGTCGGGCAATCCCCGGGAGGCACTGACCGAACTGCAGGCCCGCGTACGCAAGGAGCCGGCGGTTGCGCGCCATCGCGTGCTGCTGTTCCAGCTGCTCTGCGTGCTCGGCCAGTGGCCGAGGGCGCTCGGCCAGCTGCAGGTGGTCGGCGAACTCGATGCCGAGGCCTTGCCGATGGTGCAGACCTACCGCGAGGCGCTGCGCTGCGAAGTCTTCCGGCAGGAGGTCTTCGCCGGTCGCAGGGCGCCGCTGCTGTTCGGCGAGCCGACGCCGTGGGTCGCGCTGCTGATCGAGGCGCTCGCGCGCGATGCCGACGATCCGCAGGCCGCGGCCGGCCTGCGCGCCGAAGCCTTCGAGCGGGCACCGGCCAATCCCGGCAGCGCCGACGGCCGGCCGTTTGCGTGGCTGGCCGATACCGACGGCCGGCTCGGGCCGGTCATCGAGGCGATCATCAACGGCCGCTATTACTGGATTCCCTGCGAACGTCTGGCCACCGTGCAGCAGGAGGCACCGGCCGACCTGCGCGACGTGGTCTGGATGCCGGCGTCGCTGACCTTCACGACCGGCGGCGAGACGGTCGCGCTGCTGCCGGCGCGCTACCCGGGGCTGGACGCAGAGGATGACGGCGGCCTGCTGCTCGGACGGCGCACCGAATGGCGCGAGAACGAGCACGGCCTCGTGCTCGCTGCCGGGCAGCGGGTGTTCGCGACCGACGGCGACGACGTGGCGCTGTACGACCTGCGCACGCTGCACTTCGATCCGGCCGCTCCGGCGAGCGCCTGAGGCTCACCGTGGCTGAACTGACCCCGCAGGAACGCCTGCAGCCGGCGCTGCTCGACCGGCTGATCGACGACGCGCCCGAGCGTCACAAGGAAACGCGCGAGCAGCGCGTGCTGTCGCTGAACCAGTTGCGCGAGAGCGTGCTGCGTGATCTCGCCTGGCTGTTCAACGCCGGCAACCACGAATCCGTGCAGCCGCTCGATGCCTGGCCGCAGGTCGCGCGCTCGGTGCTGAACTACGGCCTGCCGGCGCTCTCCGGACGCACGGCCAGCAGCGTCGACATCCCGGCGCTCGAACGCGTGCTCGCCGATACCATCCGCACCTTCGAACCGCGCATCCTGCCGCACACGCTGCAGGTGCGCGCCGTCGTCGCCCGCGAGCAGATGAACCACAACGCCATCGGCTTCGAGATCCAGGGCGAACTCTGGGCGCAGCCGGTGCCGCTGCATCTGTGGCTGAAGACCGAGATCGACCTCGAATCCGGCAACGTCCGCATCGAGCCCCGCAACGCCTGATCGCAAGCAGCCCCCCGATGGATCCGCGCCTGTACCGGTATTACAACCAGGAACTCCAGCACCTGCGCGAGACCGCCGGCGAGTTCGCGCAGGAATTCCCGAAGATCGCCTCGCGCCTGAGCCTGACCGGCTTCGAATGCGCCGACCCCTACGTCGAGCGGCTGCTCGAAGGCTGTGCCTTCCTGTCGGCGCGCGTGCAGCTGAAGCTCGATGCCGAGTTCCCGGTGTTCACGCAGCACCTGCTGGAGATGGTCTACCCGCACTATCTGGCGCCGGTGCCGTCGATGGCGGTGCTGCAGCTGCAGCCGGACCTGTCCGAAGGCTCGCTCGCGGCCGGCTTCACGGTGCCGCGCGGCGCGAGTCTCAAGAGCGTGCTCGGCAAGAACGAGACCACCGCCTGCGAATACCGCACCGGTCAGCCGGTGACGCTGTGGCCGGTCGAGCTGACCGAGGCCGAGTACTTCGGCAACGTCACGGCCGTGCTCGGCCCGGCCGCGAACAGCGCGCCGCGCGCACGCGCCGGCCTGCGCCTGCGCCTGCGGGCCACGGCCGGCCTGAGCTTCGATGCGTTGTCGCTCGAGCGCCTGCCGCTGTTCCTGCGCGGCGCCGACCAGCTGCCGTTCCGGCTGTACGAACAGCTGCTCGGCAACGCCGTCGCCGTGCTCGCCCGCCCGGCGCAGCGTCCGGCGCCGTGGTTCCAGTGGCTCGGCCGCGAATCGCTGGCGCCGATGGGCTTCGAGGACGAACAGGCGCTGCTGCCGCTGTCGCCGCAGAGCTTCCAGGGCTACCGGCTGCTCGGCGAGTACTTCGCGTTCCCGCAGCGTTTCCTGTTCGTCGAACTGCGCGCCCTGGCACCGGTCGTGCGCCGCTGCAGCGGCAGCGAACTCGAACTGCTGGTGCTGTTCGATCGGCTCGACCCGATGCTTGAAGGCGTGCTGAAGCCCGAGAACTTCGTGCTGCACTGCGCACCGGCGATCAACCTGTTCCCGCGCCGCGCCGACCGCATCCACCTGAACGACAGGAGCTACGAGTACCACATCGTCCCGGACCGCACGCGGCCGCTCGATTTCGAGGTCCACTCGCTCGAACGCGTGACCGGTCACGGCACGACCGAGCAGGCCGAGCAGGCCTTCCTGCCGTTCTACTGCGCACACGACCGCATCCGCCGCGCCGCCGACGGGGCGTATTACACGCTGCGCCGTACCAAGCGCCTGCTGTCGGCGCGCGCGAAGCTGCGCGGGCCGCGCAGCGGCTACATCGGCCAGGAGGTGTTCATCGCGCTGGTCGATGCCGCTGCCGCACCGTACCGGCACGATCTGCGCCAGCTGTCGCTCGAAGTGCTGTGCACCAACCGCGACCTGCCGCTGACGATGCCGCTCGGGCTCGGGCGCACCGACTTCACGCTGGAGAGCGGCGCGCCGGTGGCGGCGGTGCGCTGCGTGGCCGGTCCGACGCGTCCGCGCCCGAGCAACGCCGAGAACGACGTGGCCTGGCGACTGATCTCGCACCTGTCGCTGAACTACCTGACGCTCGCCGACAGCGATGCGCAGCAGGGCGCGGTGGCGCTGCGCGAGCTGCTGCGCCTGTACGTCGATCCGAACGATGCCGCCGGCCAGAAGCAGGTCGACGGCCTGCTGTCGGTGAAGACGCAGCCGGCGACCCGCCGCCTGCCGCTGCCGGGGCCGATCGCCTTCGGGCGTGGCGTCGAGATCGCGCTGAACTTCGACGAGGGCGCCTACGGCGGGGCCGGCGTGTTCCTGATGGGGGCGGTGCTGGAGCGCTTCCTCGGCCGCTACGTGTCGATGAACAGCTACACCGAGACCAGCGTGCGTTCGCTGGAGCGCGGCGAGATCATGCGCTGGCCGGTGCGCATGGGCGCGCGGGCGCTGCTGTGAACGCCGACGCCGACACCGAGGATTCCGGCATTGCGCCGGCGCTGAGCGCCGCCGATTTCGGCGTCGCGCCGCCGGTGCTGCTGTCGCCGGTCGCCGAGGCGCTGTTCACGGCGCTGGCGGCGAAGCCGTGGGAGTTCGATCTCTGGCAGGCGCTGCGGCGCATTGAGTGCGCGTTCCCGGACAAGCCGCGGCTCGGGCGCTCGTTCCGGGTTGCCGATGATCCGGTGCGGCTGTCGCAGCCGCCGCACACGACCTTCGTGCCCTCGACGATCGCCGCCTTCGAGCGTCCGTCCCACCGGCCGGCCCGGCTGACGAGCTACGCATTCGGGTTGTTCGGCCCGCACGGGCCGCTGCCGCTGCATCTGAGCGAGCACGCGCGCGAGCGCCAGCGCAACCACCGCGATCCGACCTTCGCGCGCTTTGCCGACATCTTCCACCACCGGCTGATGTCGCTGTTCTGGCGCGCCTGGGCCGATGCGCAGCCGACCGTCGGCATGGACCGCCCCGGCGAGGACCGCTTCGCGCGCTACGTCGGCAGCCTCGCCGGCTATGGTGACGAAGCCCTGCGCGATCGCGACGTGCTCGGCCACCGGCCGCGGCTGCACTTCGCCGGCCTGCTCGGGCCGCAGGCGCGCCACCCGGACGGCCTGCGCGCGATCCTCGCCGACTATCTCGGCCTGCCGGTGCGCATCGGGGAATACATCGGCCACTGGCTGGAACTGCCGCCGCCGGTGCAGTGCCGGCTCGGCGATTCGCGCGCGAGCGGCACGCTCGGCGTCAACGCCGTGATCGGCACCCGGGTCTGGGACCGCCAGTACAAGTTCCGCGTCGTGCTCGGGCCGCTGACGCTCGCCGACTACGAACGCCTGCTGCCGGGCGGCGCGAGTCTCGCGCGGCTGCGCGCCTGGGTGCGCAGCTACGTCGGCGAGGAATACGCCTGGGATGCGCGACTGATCCTCGCGCGGCCCGAGGTGCCCGAGGCACGGCTCGGCGGTCCGACCCGGCTCGGCTGGACCACCTGGATCGGCACGCCGGGGGCGGCCGATCCGGCCGACCTGCAGCTGCAGGAAAGCGTCATGACGGCGCCGGTCCCGGCGCCCGCCTGAATCCGGACCTCCGCGGCCCGCGCCGGCACGCCGGGGCCGCATACAACACGATCCACCACCTTCGAGGGAGCACGTCATGGCGGAAATCAGTCGGGTCAAGCTGTTCGGCAAGCTCAACAGCCTCGGCTACAAGGCGGTCGAGGCGGCGACGGTGTTCTGCAAGATGCGCGGCAATCCGTACGTCGAGCTGGTGCACTGGGTCCATCAGATCCTGCAGCTGCCCGATTCCGACCTGCACAGGCTGATCAGGCAGTTCAACGTCAACCCCTCGGTGCTGGTCAAGGACCTGACTGATGCCCTCGACCGGCTGCCGCGCGGCTCGACCTCGATCACCAACCTGTCGGCGCACGTCGAGGAAGCCGTCGAGCGCGGCTGGGTCTACGGCAGCCTGATGTTCGGCGAGGCGCAGGTGCGCACCGGCTATCTGGTGGTCGGCATCCTGAAGACGCCGTCGCTGCGCAGCGCGCTGCTCGGCATCTCGAAGGAGTTCGACAAGTTCAAGGCCGACGCGCTGACCGACCGCTTCGACGAATACGTTTCCGGCTCGCCCGAGCAGGGCCTGCACGCGACCGACGGTTTCCAGGTCGGCGGCGGTGCGGCGCCGGGCGAGGCGAGCGGTGCGATCCCGCCGGCGCAGCTCGGCAAGCAGGAGGCGCTGAACCGCTTCACGACCGATCTGACCGAGCAGGCGCGCAGCGGCAAGATGGACCCGATCGTCGGGCGCGACGATGAAATCCGCCAGGTCGTCGACATCCTGATGCGCCGCCGCCAGAACAACCCGATCCTGATCGGCGAGGCCGGCGTCGGCAAGACGGCGGTCGTCGAGGGCTTCGCGCAGCGCATCGCCCGTGGCGACGTGCCGCCGTCGCTGCAGGAAGTCACGCTGCGCGCGCTCGATGTCGGCCTGCTGCAGGCCGGGGCCAGCATGAAGGGCGAGTTCGAGCAGCGCCTGCGCTCGGTGATCGAGGAAGTGCAGGCCAGCCCGAAGCCGGTGATCCTGTTCGTCGACGAGACGCATACGCTGGTCGGCGCCGGCGGCGCGGCCGGCACCGGCGATGCCGCCAACCTGCTCAAGCCCGCGCTGGCGCGCGGCACGCTGCGCACGATCGGCGCGACCACCTTCGCCGAGTACAAGAAGCACATCGAGAAGGACCCGGCGCTGACCCGGCGCTTCCAGAGCGTGCAGGTCGATGAGCCCGACGAGAAGAAGGCCGTGCTGATGATGCGCGGCGTCGCCTCGACGATGGAGGCGCACCACAAGGTGCAGATCCTCGACGAGGCGCTGGAGGCTGCGGTCAAGCTCTCGCACCGCTACATCCCGGCGCGCCAGCTGCCGGACAAGTCCGTGAGCCTGCTCGACACCGCCTGCGCGCGTGTCGCGGTCAGCCTGCACGCGGTGCCGGCCGAGGTCGATGACAGCCGCAAGCGCATCGAGGCGCTCGATACGGAGCTGCGCATCATCGCGAAGGAAGCCGCGGTCGGCCTCGACACCGCGGCGCGCGAATCGCTCTGCAACGAGCGGCGCGCGGCCGAGAAGGCCCGGCTCGAAGGGCTGGAGGCGCGCTGGAACGCCGAGAAGGCGCTGGTCGATGAGCTGCTCGCGACGCGCGCCGCGCTGCGCGCCAACATCGGCGTCGTCGACGGGCCGGCCAAAGGCGAGCCGCCGGCGAAGCTCGGCGAGGCCGAAGTCGCGGCGCTGCGCGAGAAGCTGCACGGCCTGCAGACGCAGCTCGCCGAGCTGCAGGGCGAACAGACACTGATCCTGCCGACCGTCGATTACCAGGCGGTCGCCTCGGTGGTCGAGGACTGGACCGGCATCCCGGTCGGGCGCATGGCGCGCAACGAGATCGAGACGGTGCTGAAGCTCGCCGACACGCTCGGCCAGCGCGTGATCGGCCAGGACCACGCGATGCAGATGATCGCCAGGCGCATCCAGACCTCGCGCGCCGGCCTCGACAATCCGAACAAGCCGATCGGCGTGTTCATGCTCGCCGGCACCTCCGGCGTCGGCAAGACCGAGACCGCGCTGGCGCTCGCCGAGGCGCTCTACGGCGGCGAGCAGAACCTGATCACGATCAACATGAGCGAGTACCAGGAGGCGCACACCGTCTCGTCGCTGAAGGGCGCGCCTCCGGGCTACGTCGGCTACGGCGAGGGCGGCGTGCTGACCGAGGCCGTGCGCCGGCGGCCGTACTCGGTCGTGCTGCTCGACGAGGTCGAGAAGGCCCACCCGGACGTGCACGAGATCTTCTTCCAGGTCTTCGACAAGGGCTGGATGGAGGACGGCGAGGGCCGGCTGATCGACTTCAAGAACACGCTGATCCTGCTGACCACCAACGCCGGCACCGACCTGCTGATGCAGCTCTGCAAGGACCCGGAGCTGATGCCCGAGCCCGATGACATCGCCAAGGCGCTGCGCGAACCCCTGCTGAAGGTGTTCCCGCCGGCGCTGCTCGGGCGGCTGGTGACGATCCCGTACTACCCGCTCAGCGACGAGATGCTCGGGCGCATCGTCCGGCTGCAGCTCGGGCGCATCAAGAAGCGCGTCGAGGAGCACCGCAAGGTGCCGTTCGAGTACGACGACGAGGTCGTCAAACTCATCGTCTCGCGCTGCACCGAGCTGGAATCGGGCGGACGCATGATCGATGCGATCCTGACCAACACCATGCTGCCGGACATCAGCCGCGAGTTCCTCGAACGCATGATGGAAGGCCAGCCGGTCACGCGCGTGCACGTGTCGGTGCGCGACGGCGAATTCGCGTATGCCTTCGATGCCTGAGCGGCCCGCGGTGTGCCCGCCCCGCAGGCGCCGTCGCCGGGGCGGGCCGCTGCTGACGCTGTTGCTGATTCACGCTCACGAGGCCATCGCGATGGGAAACCTGTGCCTGTTCTCCGCCGTCACCGGCGTCGTGCTCGATCACGGCCGGCCGGTCGAGGGCGCGCGGCTCGAACGCAGCTACGAATGGCGCTGGAAGCCCGAAAGCGGCAGGGACGAGACCCGCACCGACGCCGACGGACGCTTCCGCCTGCCGGCGATCACGCGCGGCTCGCTGCTCGGCTCGCTGCTGCCGCACGAACCCTTCGTGCGCCAGACCCTGCTCATCCACCACGCCGGCCGGACCTACCAGGCGTGGATGTTCAACAAGGGCGAATACGCCGAGAACGGCGAACTGGGCGGCCGGCCGATCTCGCTGGTGTGCCGGCTCGAAGCGGCGCCGGAACACCACGGCGAGGTGTACGGCATCTGCGAGCCGCAATGAGCCGCAGCAGCGCGCCACCCGCAGCGCCCGCTCCACGAGGCCAAGACCATGACGACGCTCACGCCGCTGCAGGCGGCCCGCATTGCCCGCGGCGTCTACACGCTGCTCGACCAGACCGTCGGCGAGGCCCGCGAACGCGGTGACCTGTTCGGCTGCGAGGGCCTGTTCACCGTCGGCGAGGAATCGCGCTTCACCGGCCGCTCCGGCGGCCTGATCGCCTGCAAGACCATCAGCGGTTTCGGCTATCTCGCCGAGGGCGAGGGGCGTCACCAGGGCGAGATCCTCGTCGCGACCCGCGGCACCAGCATCCAGCTCGACTGGCTGTCGAACCTGAACATCGGCATGCAGATCGGCCCGGGCGGGCTGCCGGTGCATGCGGGTTTCCATGAGGTCTGGAAGTCCTTCGCCGACGGGCTCGCGCAATACCTGCGCGGCCGCAACCCGTCGGTGATCCACTGCGTCGGCCACAGCTTGGGCGGCGCGCTCGCGACGCTGAACGCCGATTACTTCTCGCACATCCGCGCCGGCGCCGTGCGCCTGTACACCTTCGGCTCGCCGCGTGCCGGCTCGCTGTTCTTTTCGAACGCGCTGCGCCAGCGGCTCGGCGCCGAGCACATCCACCGCGTCCACCACGCCGCGGACCCGGTGCCGAAGATCCCGCTGTTCCCGTTCCTGCACGTGCCGGCCGACAGCGCCGGCTATCCGCTCGCCAGCGGCAACCACGGTCTGGTCAGCGTCGCCGCGCATTCGATGAAGGACAGCTACATCCCCGGCGTCGGCGAGGACAACTGGATCGGGCTGGAGCGGCGCTGCCGCGACGACCTCAACGATGCCCGCGTGCAGGGCTGGCTCGACCAGATCGCCTCGGGCGGCGGTCACGTGCTGCCGCTCGGCGCCCGGACGCTGCAGATGATCGGCCGGGCGCTCGCCTGGCTGCTGAAGAAGACCAGCGCCCTGCTGGTCGGCACCTTCGGCACGCTGCTCACCGCCGGCATGACCGTGCTCGACCAGCTCGCCTGGCTGCTCGCAAAGAGTGCGGAGCTGTCGATCGAGCTGACCGGCTACATCGCGGCCCTGATCAAGGCCATCTTCCTGTTCCTCGGCCGCACCGCGATCGTCGGCACGGTCATGACCTTCGGCTTCGTGCGCTGGGTGCTGGGGCTGCTGTTCGGCACGCTGACCGGGCTGGCCCGCTCGGCGCTGTCGGTGCTCGGCTGAGCGGGCCGGCCGGCGGCCTTGCGGCATCCATCGGCCGGGTTTGCAAACCTGCTTCAGCGACCCTGCCGGCCGGCCCCGAGGGCACGCGGCCGGCCATCCGCGCCACGTACCGGGGTGGTTCGCGTGGCATTCCGCGGCAGTCACCGCAGGGGGCTGCCGCACGAACGGCCGGAGTCCGGCAGCAGCAATCCGCTGCCCCGGCCAGAAAACTCAGGTCTCCCGGGAGGAGCGCGAGCATGAACAAGTTCACGGAAGCCTACAGAAAGGCCAGGGACGTGCTCGAAAATCAGGTGTTCGAAAGCAAGTGGCAGGAATTCCTGTTTGCCGACTGTCAGGCGCGGACGCTGTTCGGCGCCGACGGACTGGCCGTGGCCCGCGCCGACGACCCGGAGCGCGTGCGCAAGCGCCTGCGCGATCTCTGCAAGTCCGGAAACCGCAAGATCGGCGCGGTGATCGTCGAGGCCGCGCAGAATCCGGTTTCCTCCGGCACGCTCGCCGAGCGCGCAGCGACGCTGAAGATGCTCAGGCACCTCTATCACGTCGTGAAGAAGGGCGGCCAGAACGTCTGGGTGTATTCACCGCCGAAGGCCTACGAGAAATGGGTGTTCGACGAACTGACCGGTGATGCCAAGGCGCTGGAGGCCAAGCTCAATCACGAGAAGAAAATCTTCTCCAGCACCGAAATGCGCTGGATGGCCTCGGCACTCGGGGTGGCGCTGAAGATTTCCGAAGACACCAAGGCGAAGCTCAGCGGCGCCACCGGCAAGAAGGACGACACCGATGCCGTGATAAAGCGCTGGTTTCTCGACGAGGACAGCGGCGATGCGCAACTGACCGAGGCACGCACCAAACTGCTCGACGGTTTCAAGAAGATCGCGGTCGCCTGTGCCTCCGACAAGCTGGTGTTCGCCGATTACGCCGACTGGATCAAGACCCGCAGCAAGTATTTCGGTGCCGCCTTCCGCGGCGGCGAGGGCGGCGGTTTTCCGGTGATCTATCTCGAAGGCGCCTTCACGCGCCTGACCGGCAATACCGGCAAGATGTGGCTCTGTGCGGAAACCATCATCCATGAGTTCTCGCACCACGAAGTCAGCACCCGCGATCACCGCTACGACAGCAGCGGCCTGAAACCTGCCAAGGCAACGCTGCCTTATGCCAAGGCCATCGACAATGCCGACAGCTGGGGCTATTTCGCCCTGGATCTGGCCGGTTACCTGTCGAAGTCCGACCGTCTCAACGTGCTGAAGTGATGCGGTCCGCTTTTCGGGAGAACAGCCATGAACGATGACGAACTGGAGGCCGGCCTGCCCGCGCCGAAACGGGTCGGGCCGCCGGAGGTGGAACCGGTCACGATCGGGAACGTGCGCTACGAGGTCGTGCACTGGGGGCGCGAGCGCGGGCTCGGGCAGAACGGCGGTTACCTGGAAGCCTTCGATGCGGCGAGCGGTGCGTCGCTGTGGCTGCTGCAGGTCTACGTGATCGACTATGACCCCGATCTCGAAGAGGACGTGCAGGACGTGTTCATCGAGAGCCTGAAGACCGGGCCGCGCGGCACGCTGAAAATCGTCGACGAGCGCGGCCGGCGCTTCGTCGTCGATCCGGCCACGCGCACGGTGACGGCGAAGTGAAGCCGGTGCGCGCGCTGCTCGCGGCTGTACTGCTGGCAGCGGGCACGGTCGCCGGTGCGGGCGGGGAAATGCCGGCCGGCAAGCGCGTGGCGCCGCCGGCCGTTGCGCCGCTGACGCTGCACGGGGTGCGCTACGAGGCACCGCCCGACACGCGCGATTTCGGCGACGATCAGGCCGGTGGCTACCTCGTCGCCCGCGACGCCCGCAGCGGCCGCGAACTCTGGCGCCAGCGCATCTATGCGACTGCCTACGACCCGAAGCTGGAGTCCGACGTGCAGGACGTGGTCATCGCCTCGCTGCGGGCCGGGCGCGGCGGCCGGACCCTGGAAATCACCGATGAGCGCGGACGGCGCTACACGCTGGACCTGAGCAGCCGGGCCGTGCAGGAGCATGGAGTCCAAAACCGGCGCTGAATCCCGGCCCGAGGCCGGCGCCGGGTTCCTGCGGCGCGCATCGGCCGGCCGGTCGTCGCGGCGGCGGCCGGCGGTATACGCTGAACCCCGCACCGTCCGCCGCCGTTCCGCTTCCGGAGTTCCGATGACCGATCTCGCCGCCCCGGCCGCCGCCGACCGTCTGTCCGAAGCCATCGAACTGCACCGGCGCGGGCAGGGCCTTGCCGCCGAACCGATCTATCTCGAACTGCTGGCCGCCGATGCCGGCCACCCGGATGCGCTGCACTACCTCGGCCTGCTGCGCCACCAGCAGGGGCGCGATGACGAGGCGCTCGACCTGATCGGCCGGGCGCTGCAGGCCGTGCCGCGCTACACCGACGCCTGGAATAACCTCGGCAACGTGCATCTGCGCGCCGGGCGCTTCGACGAGGCCGAGACCGCTTACCGCGCCGCGCTCGAATGCGACGGCGAGCACGCCGGCGCCTGGAACAACCTCGGCCTGACGCTGCGCGCGCGCGGCCTGTACGCCGATTCGGCCGAGGCTTACGCCAGGCTCGCATCGCTGGCACCGGACTTTGCCGAGGCGCATTACCAGCTCGGCCTGATGCTGCGCCACACCTCGACGCTCGCGAGCGTGCTCGATGCCTTCCGCCGCTGCATCGAGATCGATCCGACCCACGCCCGCGCGCACTACCAGTACGGCTACATGCTGTACATCACCGGCCACACCGCCGAGGCCGCCGACGTGTTCCGCCAGTGGCTGACCTTCGATGCGGCCAATCCGGTGCCGCGCCACATGCTCGCCGCGTGCTCGGGCGAGGACGTGCCGGCGCGCGCCGCCGACGACTACGTGAAGCGCACCTTCGATGACTTCGCCGAGAGCTTCGACGAGGTGCTGCTCGAAAAGCTCGACTATCACGCGCCGGATCTGCTCGCGGCACGGCTCAGGGCCGATCTCGGCACCGCGCAGGCCACGCGCATCATCGTCGATGCCGGCTGCGGCACCGGGCTGTGCGGGCCGTGGCTGAAGCCCTACGCGCAGCGCCTGATCGGCATCGACCTGTCGCCCGGCATGCTGCGCAAGGCCGATGCCCGCGGTGACTACGACAAGCTGTACGAAGCCGAGCTGACGCGCTTTCTCGCCACCTACCCGGCGGCCTTCGACGTGATCGTCTCGGCCGACACGCTGTGCTACTTCGGCGCGCTGGAGGAGTTCGCCGCTGCTGCGCGCCGGAGCCTGAAGGCCGGCGGCTGGCTCGGCTTCACGGTCGAGCGGCTGGACGACGACAATCCCGAGCCATACCGCATCCGCCCTCACGGCCGGTATGCGCATCGCGGCGACTACGTGCAGGCGACGCTGGCCGCAGCCGGATTCAGCGGGCTGTCGCTGGAGCCGGGCGTGCTGCGCATGGAGCTGTCACATCCGGTGCAGGGCTGGGTCGTGCGTGCGCGGGTCGGCGACGCCTGAACTCCCGGCCCCGGGTCCTTGCCGCGGAGACCGGCCACGCCACCCGAGGAGCTGCGCCGGCAGATTGGCGCCTGTCTGGCGCTGCGCCATCCGGAAATCGACGAACCGGCACGGCTGATCGAGGAATGCTTCGCGAATGCGCAGCAGTCATTGCGCAGCGGATTCATGCTGCGTTTCCGGCCCGAAGCCCGGACGCAGATCACGATCATGTATTTCAGGCACTTTTGTATTTCAGGCACTTTCGCGATGCCGGCATCGAGGTCGGCATCGGCGGAATCCTTCACGCCGTCCTGCGTGATGCCTTGCAGACCCGTCGCATGGACAGGCTGACGCTGCAGCCGGTGCAGCGGAAAGAGGCGGAGCGGCGGCATCACCGGCAGCGTCGCGTGCGCCGACCCTGAGCATCGTGCGCAACGATACGCCGCCGGAGCAAGGCTGACCCGAAGCAGCCACTCCGCAATGCCGGTTGGACGGTCGCCGTGGCGCGGATGGCGGATCCGCGCCGGCAGTGCCCGGAAATCAGGGAAAAATGAGTGCCGGGACGAAAGGCTTCAGTGGCTGGCTTCGAAATAGCGGTTCATCGCTGCGGCGCTGACTTCGCATTCGGCCGACAATTCCTTCACAACCTTGCTTTCCAGCAGGCCACCGATGCCGAAGATGCGCGCCTCGACGTTGAATTCGACGATGCGGCGCACGCAGTCGGTGCCGATCGGCTCGATGCGCATGCTGCCTTCCAGGCGCAGGCGATCGGCCATGCGCGCGGGCACGCTCTGCCAGCGGTAACAGCGGCTGCTGCGGTCGAAGCAGCCCTGCTGCACGTAGCGCATTTCCTGACCGGTCAGCGTGCGCAGCGGCGTTGCCAGATGCGATTCGATGACGCCGGTCGAACGGCATTCGATGCCGTTTTCGGATTCCTTCTGTTCCAGCACGCAGTAATCGCGAAAGCCGAGTTCCTGCACGAACATTTGTTCGTTGAAATCCGGATCGAAGAACGTCGTCCAGAAACGATCGGCGCTGCAGTGGATTTCGTGGCTGACCGAAAGGGTTTCCATGATTCGCTCCCTGTCTTTTGCCGGGGTGTGAATGAGGCCCCGGGGAATGGGCCGGTTCAAAGAGCAATGGTCATCGACGGCATCGGGTGCGGGCCGATGCGTTTGATGGATCAGGCACGGAGTTTCGGAACGAGGCGATGCCGACCGTCCGGGACGCCACATTGATCTGTATTGATCTATGTCAAATCTTGCAACGATGCTGGCAGGGTAATCGCCAGCATTCAGGAGTCAACGCCTGTGACATTACGGTTGTGCAAGCTGTTGAAGGCCTGCAACTCCGGTCGCGAAAGCAGCGCTTTCCTTAAAAAACGGCAATGGCAAGCAGGCGCGATTCCGCCCGGAAAAATCCGCAGGCAGGCAAATGACCTGGCCCCGGTCCGCGTCATCCGTTGCAAGGCAAGCACGGTTCGGCTCAGGGCTTGTCGAGCAGCGCGCGCAGCCCGGCGAGGCGTTCGCGGCCGCGCTCCTTCTTCACTTCCGGAGCGAGCTCGATGCCGGCGCCTTCCCATTCGAGGTCGGCCTGCGGCAGTTCGGCGAGGAAGCGGCTCGGTTCGCAGCTTTCCCAGTTGCCGTACTTCCTGCGCCGCTGCGCGAGCGTCAGCGTCAGCGTCTTCTGCGCGCGGGTGATGCCGACGTAGGCGAGGCGCCGCTCCTCCTCGATGGTGCCGGCGTCGATGCTGTTGCGGTGCGGCAGCAGTTCCTCCTCGATGCCGACGACGAACACGTGCGGGAACTCCAGCCCCTTGGCGGCGTGCAGCGTCATCAGCGTCACCTCGTCGTGCGCCTCCTCGCCCTCCTGGCGCTCCAGCAGGTCGATCAGCGCCATCTTCGCGACGCGCTCGGCCAGCGAGGGCGGCGCGCTGCCGTCGCCGGTCTCGCCCATGCGCGCCAGCCAGTCGGTGAGTTCGTGCACGCTCTGCATGCGCCGCGCGCCCTGCTTCGGGTCGTTCGCCTGTTCCTTCAGCCAGTCCTCGTAGTGCAGCTCGGCGAGCATCTCGCGGACCACGGCCGCCGGCTCGCCGCTGCGCGCGCGTTCGGCGACATCGTCCAGCCAGTGCGCGAAGCCGGCGAGGCGTTCGGCGGCGCGTTCGGGCAGCTGCTGCGCGAGGCCGAGTTCGCGGCAGGCCGGCAGCAGCGCCAGCCCGCGGCCGGCGGCGTAGTGCGCGAGCTTTTCGAGCGTCGCCGGCCCGAGTTCGCGCCGCGGCACGTTGGCGATGCGCACGAAGGCGGCGTCGTCCTCGGGGTTCACGAGCAGGCGCAGGTAGGCGAGCACGTCCTTGACCTCGGCCTGCGCGAAGAAGCTCTGGCCGCCGGTGATCCGGTACGGCACGTTCTGCTGGCGCAGCGCGGTCTCGAAGGGCCGGGCCTGATGGTTGCCGCGGTACAGGATCGCGTAGTCGCGCCACTGCGTGCGCCGGCGCAGGCGCTGGTGCACGAGTTCCGAGACCACGCGCGCGACCTCGTCGTCGCCGTCCTTGCAGACGATGACGCGGATCGGCTCGCCGTGCGCGTGCTCGCTCCAGAGCTTCTTGTCGAACACGTGCGGGTTGTTGGCGATCAGCGTGTTGGCGGCATGCAGGATGCGCCGGCTCGAACGGTAGTTCTGTTCGAGCTTGACGATCTTCAGCTGCGGGAAGTCCTCGGCGAGCAGGCGCAGGTTCTGCGGCTGCGCGCCGCGCCAGGCGTAGATCGACTGGTCGTCGTCGCCGACCGCGGTCAGGTTGGCGCGCACCCCGAGCAGCGCGCGCACCAGCTGGTACTGGCAGGTGTTGGTGTCCTGGTACTCGTCGACCAGCAGGTAATGGATGCGCTGCTGCCAGCGTTCGAGCGCCTCGGGCTCGCGCTGGAACAGCCGCAGCGGCTGCAGGATCAGGTCGTCGAAGTCGACGGCGTTGTAGGCGCGCAGCTGTTCGGCGTAGCGCGCGTACAGTCGGGCGGCGTCGGCGGTCATGTCGTCCTGCGCCTCGGCGAGCGCGTCTGCGGGCTCCACCAGCGCGTTCTTCCAGTGCGAGATCGTCCACTGCGCCTTCTGCGCGTCGTCCTTGTCGAGGCCGTCATCGAGCGCCTGCAGCAGCTGCAGCGTGTCGCGCGCGTCGTAGATCGAGAAGCCGCTGCGGTAGCCGGCGGCCTTCAGTTCGCGGCGCAGGATGTCGAGGCCGAGCGTATGGAAGGTCGATACGCGCAGGCCCTGCGCCTCCGGGCCCTTCACGAGCTTGCCGACGCGCTCCTGCATCTCGCGCGCGGCCTTGTTCGTGAAGGTCACGGCGGCGATGTGGCGGGCGCGGATGCCGCAGTCGCGGATCAGGTAGGCGATCTTCTGCGTGATCACGCGCGTCTTGCCGGAGCCGGCGCCGGCGAGCACGAGCAGCGGGCCGTCGATGTGCAGCACGGCGGCGCGTTGGGGCGGGTTCAGCGTATGCACGGCGGCGGACGAAGCGGCGGCGGGGCGGGCAGTGTAGCGCGGCGGCAGGCTCAGGCCGCGGCCGGCGGGAAGCGCACCTCGACGCGCAGGCCGCCGCCGTCGGCGTCCCCGAGGCGCACGTCGGCGCCGTGGCGATCGGCGACCGCGCGCACGATCGCGAGCCCGAGGCCGCTGCCTTCGGCGGTTTCGCCGGGCCGGCGGTAGAAGCGGTCGAACACGCGGCCGCGCTCGTCGGCCGGGATGCCGGGGCCGGTGTCGCTGACCACCAGCAAGGCCTGCGGACCCTCGGCGAGCACCGAGACATCGACGCGGCCGCCGTCCGGCGTGTAGCGCACGGCGTTGCCGACGAGGTTCGACAGCAGCAGCCGCAGCCCGGCCGGATCGCCGCGCACGCTGAGCGCCGGGTCGACCTCGCCGAGGCCGAGATCGATGGCCTTGGCCGTGGCGAGCGGGGCGTGCTCGGCGAGCACGCGCGCGGCCAGCTCGGCGAGGCGGACCGGCTCGGTGGCGCTGCCGACTTCGGGGCCGAGGCGCGCGAGCTTCAGCAGCTGATCGACCAGATGCACGGCGCGCGCGATGCCGCCGCGCAGCTCGGCGAGCGCCGCGGCGCGACCGGTCGCGTCGTGGGCGCGTTCGAGCAGCTGCACCTGCAGGCTCAGCGCGGTCAGCGGGCTGCGCAGTTCGTGCGCGGCATCGGCCGTGAAGTCGCGCTGCGCCTGCAGCGCCGTGGCCAGCCGCGCCAGCAGGCCGTTCAGCGCCTCGACCAGCGGCTGGATCTCGTCCGGCACATCGGTGAGCGCGACCGGCTCCAGGCTGTCGGCGCGCCGTGCCGCGACCGCGCGCGTCACGCGCCGCAGCGGTGCGAGCCCGCGCCCGACCAGCCAGCCGACCACGATGGCGAGCAGCGGCAGCAGCAGCAGGTAGGGCAGCAGCGTGCGCAGCGCCGCCTCGGCGGCCAGCCGCTCGCGCACCGCCAGCGGATGCGCGACCTGCACGAACAGCCCATCGGCGACGATGGCGAACACGCGCCAGCGCCCCTCGCTGGTGTTCGTGGTCGAGAAGCCCGGCCCGGCCGGGCCGGGCGGGTCGGCGTGGCGGTGCGCGTAGTACAGGCGGGCGCCGGCGGCGTTCCAGACCTGGATCACGAAATCGAACTCGGGATCGGGCAGCGGCAGCGCGGTGGCCACGCCATAGGCCATGTCGCGCATCGACAGCGCGAGCTGGCGCAGGTTGTAGTCGAAGATCTCGTCGAGCTCCTCGCGCACGCCGCGCCAGGTCGCCCAGGCCCCGGCCAGCGAGCCGAGCAGCACGGCGCACAGCAGCGCGAGCAGCAGATGCCGGCGGATCGAGTTCATCGGGCCGCGGGCGCGGCGGCGCGGCGGGGCTTCATGCCGGTGGCGGCTCGCGCGGCACGAACCAGCCGACGCCGCGCAGGTTGGCGATCCAGGCGGCCCCGAGCTTGCGGCGCAGCGCGTGGATGTGGACCTCGACGGCGTTGCTTTCGAGCTCCTCGCCCCAGCCGTAGACCTGCTCTTCGAGCTTGGCGCGCGACTGCGGCACGCCGGGTTCGGCGAGCAGCGCGTGCAGCAGCGCGAACTCGCGCGGCGACAGCGCGAGCGGCGTGCCGGCGAGCGTGACCTCGTGGCTGGCCGGATCGAGCGTCAGCGCGCCGTGCTCGATCAGCGGCGTCGGCCGGCCGCCGCGCCGCCGCGCCAGCGCGCGGATGCGCGCGGCGAGTTCGTCGAGCTCGAAGGGCTTGACCAGATAGTCGTCGGCGCCGGCGTCGAGCCCGCGCACGCGGTCCGACACGGCATCGCGCGCGGTCAGGATCAGCACCGGCACGGCGTTGCCGGCCTTGCGCAGGCTCGTGAGCACGGCCAGCCCGTCCTTGCGCGGCAGGCCGAGATCGAGCAGCACCAGTTCGTAATCGGTCTCGGCGAGCGCGGCTTCGGCGGAGATGCCATCGAGCACCCAGTCGACGGCGTAGCCCTCCAGCTTCAGGCCCTGCTCGACGCTGCGCCCGATCATGCGGTCGTCCTCGACGAGCAGCAGACGCATCGGCGGGCTCCGGCAGTGGCGGAAAGCGGGCATTTTGCCCTGATCGGCCCGCCGGCGGGTACGGTAGCCTGCGGACTGACATAGCAGGCGGCTATCGGAGCGAGCGGAACATTCAATTTCCGCCGGCCCGGGCCCCGGACCAGACTGCGCCGGCAACGGTCCCCTGATCCGCCGGAGTGTCCGATGAACGCCCTGTACCGCCACGATGCACCCGATGGCTCCGATCCGCTCGCGGCCTGCCCGATGCACCGGCCGGTGCGCTCGGCGCTGGCGCGCCACGCGCTGACCGCGCTCGGCTTCGGCGCGTTCGGGCTCGGCACGCTCGGCCTGTTCGTGCCGCTGCTGCCGAGCTTCGTGTTCTGGCTGCTCGCGGCCTGGGCCTGGGCGAAGGCGCGCCCGGGGCTGACGGCGCGCCTGCTCGCGCATCCGCGGCTCGGGCCGGCGCTGTATGCGTACCTGTGCCACGGCGCTATCGCCCGTCCGGCCAAGCGCGCCGCGATCGGCGGCATGACGCTGAGCCTCGGCCTGTCGGCGCTGCTGCTGTCGCCGCCGCCGGCGCTGATCGCGGTGCTCGCCGGCGGCTGGGCACTCGGCTGTCTGTGGGTCGCGACCCGTCGCGAAGGCCCCGATTCCGCGGCGGTGCACGCCTGAAGCCCGCGCACCGCCGCCCACCGAACGACTGGAGCGCGACGCAGCGCCGGCGGGTCCGGTTTCTCCTGCCCCGGGTCCGGCACGGCCGCGACCGGACCCGCCGGCTGCGTCGCGCTCCGGCCGCCTTTCCTGATCCACTCCCGGCGCAGCCCTGTCGGCTGCCGGCGGCCCGGCCTACTCTGCGCGCACCGCGCTGCCTGTCGGCGCCCGGCCGGAGACCGCCGCCTTGCCCAGCGCTCTGCGTGTCCTGAAGCGCCCCCCCGTCACCGCCGGGCCTGCTCCGGTGCCGTCGCGAGCCGAGCCCGCGGAAGCGCCGCCCCCGGCGCCGGTGACGGAGCCGGCCGCGCCCCCGGAAGCGGTGCTGCCGGCCGTCCCGCCGGTGCCGGCCTTGCCCCGCCCCGCCGGTCGCGACGCCCGGCTGGATTTCTTCCGCGGACTGGCGCTGATCTACATCTTCCTCGATCACATCCCGTCGAACGTGGTCGCGTGGATCACGGTCCGCAACTACGGCTTCTGCGATGCGACCGAGATCTTCGTGTTCATCGCCGGCTACAGCGCGACGCTCGCCTACGGCAGCCAGATGCGCCGCCACGGCTTCCTGTACGGCAGCGCCAGCCTGCTGCAGCGCGCCTGGCAGCTGTACATCGCGCACATCTTCCTGTTCGTGCTGTTCACGGCGCAGATCGGCTGGGTGGAAACGCGCTTCCGCAATCCGATGTACTCGGAGGAAATGAACCTGCTCGGCTTCCTCAGCGAACCGCACGTGAACCTGATCCAGGCGCTGCTGCTGCGCTTCCGGCCGACCAACATGGACGTGCTGCCGCTGTACATCGCGCTGCTGCTCGGCTTCGCGCCGCTGCTGTGGCTGCTGCTGCACCGCCAGTGGCTGGTGCTCGGACTGTCGGGGCTGCTGTACCTCGGCGCCGGTGCCAACAACTGGAACCTCGCCGGCTATCCGCCCGGGCGGACCTGGTTCTTCAATCCGCTCTGCTGGCAGTTCCTGTTCGTGATCGGGGCCTGCTGCGCGCTGAGTCCGGCGGCGATGGCGGTGCTGACGCGACAGCGCCGCTGGCTGCAGCCGCTGTGCATTGCCTATCTGCTGTTCGCGCTGGCGGTGGTCGGCACCTGGTACTGGCCGGCGCTGGAGACCTGGCTGCCGGCCTGGCTGGCGCGGCTGATCTATCCGATCGACAAGACCAACCTCGACATCCTGCGCCTGCTGCACTTTCTGGCGCTCGCATACCTCGTGACCCAGCGCGTCGGCCCGGATGCGGCGTTCCTGCACGGCCGGCTGGCGCGGCCGTTCGTGATCTGCGGCCGGCATTCGCTGGAGATCTTCTGCCTCGGCACGCTGCTGGCGTTCACCGGCCACTTCTACCTGACCGAATTCCACGGTGCGCTGCCGGCGCAGATCGCCGTCAGCGTCGCCGGCACGCTGCTGATGATCCTCGTCGCCTGGATCATGGAGTGGTACCGCAACACCGGCACCCAGGGCCGTCCCTCCGGAGCTTCGGCATGACTCCCCCCCGCTGCCGCCGTCCCGTGCTGTTCCTGCTCGCCGCGCTGCTCGGTGCCGGAGTGCATGCCGAGGTCGTGCCGCCCGTCCCGTCGGCGGACGAGGACGATGATTCCCCGGTCGCGCCCGAAGTCAGCGAATGCGGCGATCCGTCGCTGATCCGCGGCACGCCGTTCCCGCTGTCGCACGTCGCCGCGGCGCGGCTTGAGAATCGCGACGTGACCATCCTCGTGCTCGGCACGGCCTCGACCGCCGGGCGTGCCGGCCCGACCTCGCCGACGCTGAGCTATCCGGTGCGCATGGAGCACTGGCTGGAGGCGCGCTGGGGCGACAGGCGCGTGCACGTCGTCAACCTCGCCCGCCCCGGCCAGACCGCCGCCCAGCAGATCGAGAAGCTGCCCGAGGCGCTCGCGACCTATCACCCCGAACTGCTGGTCTGGCAGACCGGCACCGTCGATGCGATCCGCGGCGTCGACATCAACGAGTTCGGCGATGCCATCGAGCACGGCCTGCAGTACGCCGAGAACGCCGCGGCCGACACGCTGCTGATCGACGCGCAGTACGGCAGCGAAGCCTTTGTTCTCTATGATGCCGGCCCTTATCTGGGTTACCTTCGCCAGATCGCGATGGGACGGCGCGCCGCGCTGTTCCCGCGTTTCGAAATCATGCGCCGGTGGGTCGAGCAGGGCTTGCTCGACCTCGATCCGGCGGACGCCGAGTCACAGCGCCGGGTTGCCGATCGCATCCACGACTGTCTCGGCCGGTACCTGGCCGACATGATCGACCGGGCTTCACGCTGAGCGCCGGTGAAGGCGCAGCGCCATAACAGGGAGACACCCGATGCGACCCGATACCCTGCGCAAGCACACCCACTCCGAGCCGAGCGCGCGCAGCCACGCGCTGCCGCGCAACAGCCGCAAGGCCCGGCATCTGGCGCTCGCCGGCCTCGGCGGCCTGCTGGCGGCGATGGTGCTGCTCGCCCCGAAGCCGGTGCGTGCCGAAAGCGGCAAGCTGTCGATCGACCGCCGCTGCGTGCTGCCGGCGCAGATGGTGCGCCTCGACGGCGCGCTGGAGCGCACGCGCGCCCGGATCGACCGGCGCGAGCCGCTGACCATCGTCGCGATCGGCTCCTCGTCGACCGAAGGCTACGGCGCCAGCTCGCCGGCCAACACCTATCCGGCCCAGCTCGGCAGCCTGCTGCGCACGCGCTACGTCGGCGAGCCGATCGAGGTCATCAACAAGGGCCGCGGCGGCGAGGTGGCCACGCAGACGCTGGCGCGCTTCGGCAAGGATGTCTATCCGAACGACCCGACGCTGGTGATCTGGCAGGCCGGCGCCAATGACGTGGTGCGCAACGTCCCGCTCGAACAGTTCGCCGCGACGCTCAAGGAAGGTCTGGCGGCGCTGCGCAGTGCCGGCATCGACGTGATCCTGATGCCGCCGCAGTACGCGCCGCAGACCGCAGCCGCGAAGCAGATCGAGGCCTATGTCGAGCTGATCGAGCAGCTCGGCGACGAGTTCGACGTGCCGGTCGTGCAGCGCTACGAACTGATGCAGCAGCTCGCCGCGAAGGATGCCCCGCTGTTGGCGGCGATGCTGACTGCCGACGGCCTGCATCAGAACGACCTCGGCTACCACTGCCTCGCCGCGCAGGTGGCGATGGGCATCGACACGCTCGATGCCGGCAGCACCGGCGGCACGCTGGCGACGACGCTGGCGCCGTAAGCCGGCGCGCGTCCCTGCCGCGAGGCGGTGCGCGGCAGGGGCGGGCGCATTGCCGGTGCAGGCGTTTCAGTACAGCCAGCCGGTGCGAAACGACACGCCGGCCGCGACGAACAGCACCGACAGCACCGTCACCGGCACGATGTGCCAGGCCATGTCGGTGAGCCGCGAATCATCGAAGTGCGGCAGCACGCGCAGTTTGGCATCGAGCGCGAGCAGGAAGGTCGCGAGCAGCAGTCCGAGCTTGGCAAGGATCGCGTGCGCGAGCGGATTGGCCGGATCGAACCACGCCGTCAGCTGCGGCAGCTGCCGCCAGGCGAGCAGCAGGCCGGTGACGACCTGCACGACCAGCGCCGGCATGCCGATCTTCTCGAAGCCCGATTCGAACGCGAGCAGCTTCGCTGCCGAGCGCTCGCGCAGCACACCGGGCAGGATCACGAGCGACAGCACGAGGTGCCCGCCGGTCCAGACGCTGGCACCGAGGATGTGCAGCAGCAGCAGCCATCCGTACATGGGCCGTCCTCACACCCCGTCATCGCGCGGCTCGCGCGCCAGCAGGGCCTCGACCGCTGCCGCCGGTGGCCGGCCGCCGTGGACGACGGCCTCGACCTGCTCGGAGATCGGCATCTCGACGCCGTGGCTGCGCGCGAGCTTCAGGACTTCGGCGACCGCGGCCGCGCCCTCGACGACCTGACCGATGCCGGCGAGTGCCTCCCCGACGCCGGCTCCGCGTCCGAGCGCGAGGCCGAAGCGGCGGTTGCGCGACTGGTCATCGGTGCAGGTGAGCACCAGATCGCCGACGCCGGCGAGCCCCATGAAGGTCTCGCGCCGGCCGCCGCAGGCGAGGCCGAGGCGGACCATCTCGGCCAGACCGCGCGTGATCAGCGCCGCGCGGGCGTTGGCGCCGTATCCGAGGCCATCGGCGACGCCGCAGGCGATCGCGAGCACGTTCTTGACCGCACCGCCGAGTTCGACGCCGCTCACGTCGGTGACGGTGTAGGCGCGGAAGTCGCGCCCGTGCAGGAAGCCGGCGACCGTCGCCGCCCAGCCGGCGTCGAGGCTCGCGACCGTGGTCGCGGTCGGCAGGCCGCGCGCGACCTCGCGCGCGAAGTTCGGGCCGGAGACCACCGCCAGCGGCCGGCTGCCGAGGCGCTCGCGCGCGACCTCGTGCAGGAAGCGTCCGGTGCGCGGCTCCAGCCCCTTGGTGGCCCAGGCGAGCGCCGCCGGCGGCTGCGCCAGCGCGGCGAGCGCATCGAGCGTCGCGACGAAGGCGTGGCTCGGCACGACCACCAGCACCATCGCCGCACCGGCACAGGCGGCGGCGAGATCGGCGCCCGGTGCGATGCACCCGGGCAGCGTCACGCCGGGCAGGAAGGCGGCGTTCTCGCGTTCGGTGGCGAGCCGTGCGACCTGCGCCGGATCGTGGCCCCACAGGCGCACGGCATGACCGTTGCGCGCCAGCAGCAGCGCGAGCGCCGTGCCCCAGGAGCCGGCGCCGAGTACCGCGAGCGTGGCCATCAGGTGCCGGGCGGGCGGGGCAGGGTCAGCCGGAGCAGGCCGGTCAGGCCGTGCCGCTGCTCGGCTGGCCGGCCTGCATCTGCTGCGCCTGCTTGGCCTGCAGGTGCTGCATGTACAGCGCGTCGAAGTTCACCGGCGCGAGCTGCAGCGGCGGGAAGCCGCCGCGCTGGATCAGGTTCGAGACCGCCTCGCGCGCATACGGGAACAGCACGTTCGGGCAGTAGGCACCGAGCATCGCCGCGAGCTGGTCGGGTGCGAAGCCGGCGATCGTGAAGATGCCGGCCTGGCGGACTTCGCACAGGTAGGCGGTCTTGTCGCCCTGCTTGGTGGTGACGGTGACGGTCAGCACGACTTCGTGGATGTTGTCGGCGAGCTGCGCGGATTCGTTGTGCAGCTGCAGCTGGCTCTCGCCGGTCCACTGCTCGGTGAAGATCATCGGCGAGTTCGGGGTCTCGAAGGAGATGTCCTTCGTGTACAGCTTCTGGATCTCGAAGTGCTGCTGCGGCTGCTGCGGGGCGCTGTTCTGCTCGCTCATGGGTGTCGGCTTCCGGACCGTGGTCTTGGAGGGTCTTGAGGGTTGCTGGCGGCGCGGACGGCGTGCGCCCGGGCGGGTCAGGCTTTATACGCGCGCGCTGCGGTACGGCCAAGCACGCGCGCCGGCGTGCGGGCGGGGGCTTGCTTTCAGCCGGGGGCCTTCGGGAACAGCAGCGGGTCGAGGCCGCCGGCGCGATCGAGTGCGGCCATGTCGTCGTAGCCGCCGACGTGCTGGCCGTCGATGAAGGTCTGCGGCACGGTGTCGCGGCCGGTGCGCGCGTCGATCTCGTTCCACAGCGCCGGCTGCTCGTCGACATCGAGCACCTCGTAGGCGACGCCCTTGCGATCGAGCAGCGCGAAGGCCGCGCGGCAGTACGGGCACCAGCGCGAGGCGTAGACGATGATCTCGGGCCGGCGCGCCGGCGCGTTCACTTGCGCACCAGCGGCAGGCCGGCGCCGGTCCACGCGGCGACGCCGCCGGCGAGGTTCATGACCGACGTGAAGCCGGCCTTCTTCAGCTTCGCCGCCAGCGGTGCCGAGCGGTTGCCGTGCTGGCAGCAGACGATGAGTTCGCGGTCGCGGTACTTGTCGAGCTCGCCGATGCGCCGGTCGAACTCGCCGGCCGGCAGGTGGCGGGCGCCGCTGATGTGGCCGTTGCGGAATTCGCCGGGATCGCGCACGTCGACCAGCACGGCGGTCTCGTCGTTGAGCCGGCGCAGCGCATCCTGCACGCCGATCGCCTTGACGCCGCGGGACAGGCGCAGGAATTCGGTGACGAGCAGGGCGACGAGGATCGCGAGGAAGGCGGCAAACAGCAGCCAGTTGCGCGCGGCGAAGTCGAGAAAGGTCTGCATGCGGCGGAAACCCGGCGGGGCGGCGGTGAGGGACGGCGATTGTAACCCGCCCGGACGCGCCCCGGGCGCGCACCGTGCGGCTGGCATCCGCAGGGGGGAAGTCTTTATCCTTTCACGCCCTTAGGTGTGCCGGGCGTGTGCGCCCGGCACGGCCATCCATCCTGCAACCGCGGAGAACCCCCTGCCATGCCCGCCACGCGCCGCCCCCTCGTCCTCGCGATCCTCGACGGCTGGGGTTACAGCGAGGATCCGGCCCACAACGCGATCCTCGGCGCGCATACGCCGAACTGGGACCGGCTGTGGGCCACGCACCCGCACACGCTGATCGACACCTCGGGGCTGTCGGTCGGCCTGCCGGCCGGGCAGATGGGTAACTCCGAGGTCGGGCACATGAACCTCGGCGCCGGCCGCGTCGTGTATCAGGAGCTGACCCGCATCGGTCTCGCCATCGAGCACGGCGGGTTCTTCGAAAACCCGGTGCTGTGCAAGGCCGTCGATGCCGCGGTCGCGGGGGGCGGTGCCGTGCACGTCATGGGCCTGCTGTCGCCGGGCGGCGTGCACAGCCACGAGGAGCACCTGCAGGCGATGGTGCGCCTGGCCGCCGGTCGCGGTGCGCAGCGCGTGTACGTGCATGCCTTCCTCGACGGGCGCGACACGCCGCCGCGCAGCGCCGCCGATTCGCTCGCGGCGATGGATGCCGTCTGTGCGGCCACCGGCGTCGCGCGCATCGCGACGCTGGTCGGACGCTACTACGCGATGGATCGCGACAACCGCTGGGAGCGCGTGCAGGCGGCGTATGAACTGATCGTCGATGCCCGGGGCACACACACGGCCGCCGATGCCGCCGCCGGGCTGGCCGCGGCCTACGGGCGCGGCGAGAACGACGAATTCGTCGCGCCGACCGTGATCGGCGCGCCGGTGACGGTCGCCGACGGCGATGCGGTCGTGTTCATGAACTTCCGCGCCGACCGGGCGCGCGAGCTGACGCGCGCCTTCGTCGAACCGGATTTCAGCGGCTTCGCGCGCGCCCGCGCGCCGGCCCTCGCCGGCTTCGTGTGCCTGACGCAGTACCAGAAGTCGATTCCGGCACCGGTCGCCTACGCGCCCGAGGACCTCTCCAACGTGCTCGGCGACTGGCTCGCGCAGCACGGCCGCACGCAGCTGCGCATCGCCGAGACCGAAAAGTATGCGCACGTGACCTTCTTCTTCAGCGGCGGACGCGAGCCGCCGTATCCGGGCGAGGAGCGCATCCTGATCCCGTCGCCGAAGGTCGCGACCTACGACCTGCAGCCGCAGATGAGCGCGCCCGAGGTCACCGACCGGCTGGTCGAGGCGATCCGCGCGCGCGCCTTCGACCTGATCGTCGTCAACTACGCGAACCCCGACATGGTCGGCCACACCGGCCTCTACGCCGCCGCCGTGCAGGCGGTCGAGGCCATCGACGCCGCGCTCGGCCGGCTCGATGCCGCGCTCGCCGAGGTCGGCGGCGAGATGCTGGTCACCGCCGATCACGGCAACGTCGAGAGCATGTGGGACGCCGACAGCGCGCAGGCCAACACCGCGCACACGACCAACGTCGTGCCCTTCCTGTACGTCTCGCACGCCGGGCGCCGCGGCACGCCGGCCGGCACCGGCGCGCTCTGCGACGTGGCTCCGACCGTGCTGAAACTCCTGAACCTGCCGCAGCCGCCGGAGATGACCGGCCGGCCGCTGCTGGCGCTGGACTGAAATCCCCTTCCGTCCGCGCGCTCCGCATGCCCTGCACCCCGCGGGTGGCGGCGCCGGCGCACGACCCGGGCCGACGCACAAGGCCCGGGCCGGAACCGGCTCCTCCCCCGCGGGGCGCAGGCTCCCCGGCGCAGCCCGGCCCGCATGGCCGTGCAACAGCCTGACACCTGCCATCGGGCCGCGATCCGCGCCAGAATCGACCGCGCCGGGGCCGCCGCGGCGGCCTTCCTTCGTTTTGTCCGTTCCGTCCGTTCTGTCGCGCGCCGCGCACCCGGAGTCGTCATGAAGTTTCCGTATCGCCACGCTCTGTCGTTGCTCACCGGCGCCATCGCCGGCGCCGGTCTCGCCTGGGTCGGCGCGGTGTCGGCCGCGGATCCGGCGGCACCGCCGGCGCTGCCGTTCGAGGAACTGCGCGCCTTCACCGAGATCCTCGAACGCGTGCGCCACGACTACGTCGAGCCGGTCGATGACCGCAAGCTGCTCGAAAGCGCCGTGCGCGGCATGCTCGCCGGCCTCGATCCGCACTCGTCCTACCTCGACAAAGAGGGCTACCGCGAGATGCAGGTCGGCACCACCGGCGAGTTCGGCGGGCTCGGCATCGAGGTCGGGCAGGAGGACGGCTTCGTCAAGGTCATCTCGCCGATCGACGACACGCCGGCGGCGCGCGCCGGCATCCGCGCCGGCGACCTGATCGTGCGCATCGACGACACACCGACCAAGGGCCTCGGCCTCGCCGATTCGGTGAAGCTGATGCGCGGCTCGGTCGGCTCCTCGGTGAAGCTGACCGTCGTGCGCGCCGGCGAGGACAAGCCGCTGGAGATCACGCTGACCCGTGACGTGATCACGGTGCGCAGCGTCAAGAGCCGCGCGCTGGAGCCCGGCTACGGCTACGTGCGCATCACGCAGTTCCAGTCGCGCACCGCCGGCTACCTGCGCGAGCAGCTCGCGACGCTGAAGCAGGCCGGCGGCGGCAGGCTCAAGGGCCTGGTGCTCGACCTGCGCAACAACCCCGGCGGCGTGCTGTCGGGCGCCGTCGAGGTCGCCGATGCCTTCCTCGACTCGGGGCTGATCGTCTACACCGAGGGCCGCGAATCCGGCTCGCGCCAGAACTTCCAGGCCGGTGCCGGCGACCTGATCGACGGCGTGCCGCTGGTCGTGCTGGTCAACGGCGGTTCGGCCTCGGCCTCCGAGATCGTCGCCGGCGCGCTGCAGGACCAGCGCCGCGCCGTGATCATGGGCACGCGCACCTTCGGCAAGGGCTCGGTGCAGACCATCATGCCGCTCGCCGACGGCACGGCCGTGAAGCTGACCACGGCGCGCTACTACACGCCGAGCGGCCGCTCGATCCAGGCCCAGGGCATCGAGCCGGACATCCGCGTCGACGCCGTGCGCGTCACCGGCGTCGAGGCCGCCGACACGGTCAAGGAGGCCGATCTCGCCGGCCACCTGAACAACCCCGGGCAGCGCGGCAACGAAACCGGCGGGGCCGGCGAGGCCGATCCGGCCCAGGCGGCGCCGGCCGGCGCCGGCAGGTCCACCGAACTGCCGCTCGTGCAGAGCGACTACGCGCTCGCCGAGGCCCTGAACCTGCTGAAGGGGCTGGCGCTGCTCGGACGCAAGTGAGTCGTGCGGCCAGTGGCAGGTCCGGCCGGCGCGAAACCGTACACCGGACGTGCCGGCTGGCTCGCGCCGGCAGGTGCGGAGCCGTCGCTGGGGCCGCGGAGGCGATCTGCATCAAAGCCGTCCGCAGGAATGCCGATGCAGGATGACGGGCGGTGATGGACGGGATGCCGGCGCAGCATCCGCCATCGCTGCCGTCTGCTGAACGGCAGGATGCCCGATGATGTTCGATGTCAAGACCCTGATGTTCTTCATGGCGCTCAGCGCGCTGCTGATGGCGGGCGTGATCACGCTGGCCGATCAGGGTCGTGCGCCGCAGCGTTCGCTGAGCGGCCTGCAGCTGTGGACGCTGTCGCTGCTGGTGCAGGCCGCCGGCTGGTTCGTGCTGGTGGCGAGCAATTCACTGATCCCGGCCGGCTTTGCCGGGCCGCTGGCGCTCGGCTGCGTGAGCCTGTGCTGGGGCCTGCGCCTGCAGGCGCTGGATCGCTGCGCCGGACGGGACGGCATGCACTGGCGGGCGCCGGTGCTGGTCGGGGTGTCCGTCGGCATCTCGTTGCTGTCGCCCGCCTCCGAATGGCTGGTCGGCCTGCACTCGCTGCTGTACGGGCTGCTCGCCTGCGCCTGCGCCCGGCAGGTCCGGCGCCTGCCGGATCACGGGCACGTGACCGCGCAGAGCATCATGGCGCTCGCGCTGCTGCTGCTCGGGGGCGTCCTGATCGCGCGCAGTGCCGAACTGCTGCTGGCGCGTGCCCTGTGGCGGCAGGTCGAGATCTGGCGCACCGTCCTCGAACAGGCGAGCTTCCTGAGCGGCTACGCCAGCACCATCATCGTCACGATCGGTCTGGTGCTGCTCGCACGCGCCGGCCACGAGGAGCACCTGCAGCGGCTCGCCGGCACCGATGCGCTGACCGGGCTGCTGAACCGGCGCAGTTTCCTGAGCCGGGCCGGGCAGGCGCTGCGCCCGCAGACGCCGGCCGCGGTGCTGATGCTCGATCTCGATCACTTCAAGATCATCAATGACAGCTTCGGTCATCCGGTTGGCGATGCCGTGCTGCGCACGGTGTCCGCGACCCTCGCCAGTGGCCTGCGCCGCGAGGATCTGCTCGCACGCTTCGGCGGCGAGGAGTTCGCGGCGCTGCTGCCGCAGACCGGTGCCCGTACCGCGCTGACCATCGGCGAGCGCCTGCGCACGGCGGTCGCGGCCCAGCATGCGGGAGCCGAGCTCGGAGGCCGGCGCTGCACGATCAGCATCGGCATCGCCGCCGGCAGCGGCGATCTGCCGATCGATGTGCTGATCACCGAGGCCGACCGTGCGCTGTACACGGCCAAGCGCGAGGGGCGCAACCGCTGCGTGCTGGTCGAGGTGCCGGCGCTGGTCGACGGCGAGCCGCCTCAGGTCCCGGAGCCGGGAAAGATCTCCTCGCAGGCGGCGAGGCTGCCGTAGGCGAGCACCGGCACGGTCACGACCAGCGCCGGATAGCACAGCGCGAAGGTCGCGAGGCTGCCGCCGCCGAGCACGCCGGCCCACAGCGCCAGCACGCCCGGGTGCGCGCGCAGCGCCCGCAGGCCGGCGGCCACCGCCGGGGTCAGCGCCAGGCCGCGCCGGCAGGTGAGCGGCATCGCGAAGCCGTTGACCAGCCAGGCCGCCAGCGCCAGCCCGCCGCCGGTGAGGCCGGCGAAGGCCGCATAGCCGCCGAGGCGGGCATCGAAGCCGTCGGCCGGCGACCAGCGGCCGCTGCCGAAGAACAGCCCGTACTGGATCGCCGCATCGGTGAACCAGATCATCGACAGGAACACCGCCAGCCCGGCCAGCACCCAGAAGCCGGCCGGCGCCGTGCGCCAGGCGGCGAAGAAGTCCGCGAGCCGCGCCGGCCGGCCGCTGGCCTGCCGCTCGGCGAGCCGCGCGAAGCCCGGCAGCAGACAGGGCGCGACCAGCGGAAAGCCGCCGGCCAGCGCCAGCAGCAGCGGCGCCCGGCCGCCGGCGAGCACGGCGGCGACCAGCAGCCCGCCGAGGGCCGCCGGCAGCGCCGTCGCCAGACTCGATGCGGCGGCCGTGTGCCGGTAGACCTGCCAGCCGGCGCGCAGCCAGCGCAGCGGTGCGCCGGCGGCGAGTCGTGGCTGCGGCGTCGGCACGCGCGGGGGGAGGGCGGGGTGCGGGAGCATCGCTGCGGGCCTCGGGAGACGGGGGCGGAAATGCCGTCGAGGCTGGCCGGTGCGCGGGCGCCTGGCCTTGATCCGGATTAAACGCTTGGTAACCTGCGGCTTGGGCGCGCTGCCGGCCGGCCCTACAATCGCCGGCCTGCGACCGAGGGAGCCTGACCGAGCCGTGATGCCGATCACACCTACCTGCATGGTTTTCTCCCCCTCTCCCCGGTCCCTCTCCCGCACGGGGCGAGGGGCCGAAAAGCGAAGCGCTGCGGCGTGAGCGGCATGACGGCCGCATCCGTGCTGCAGCGCGAAGTCGCGCTCGATGGCCTCAACACCTTCGGGCTGCCGGCCCGGGCCGAGCATTTCCTGAACCTCGAAGCCGACAGCCAGCTCGCGCCGGCGCTCGCCGAGGCCGCGCGCGCGCAGCTCGCGATCCACGTGCTCGGTGCCGGCAGCAACGTGCTGCTCGCCGGCGACGTGGCCGGGCTGGTGATCCGCGTCGCGCTGTGCGGCCGCCGCCTGCTGCTGCGCAACGGCGACGAGGTCGTCGTCGAGGCCGGCGCCGGCGAGGACTGGCACGGCTTCGTGGCCTGGACGCTCGCCAACGGCTGGTTCGGCCTCGAAAACCTGGCGCTGATCCCCGGCACGGTCGGCGGCAGCCCGATCCAGAACATCGGTGCCTACGGCGTCGAGGCCGGCGAGCGCATCGCGCACGTCGACGTGATCGATCTCGAAACCGGCCAGGCGCGCCGGCTGATGCCTTCGGCCTGCGGCTTCGGCTACCGCGACAGCGTGTTCAAGCACGAGCTGGCCGGCCGGGTGCTGGTGGTGGCGGTGGCCTTCCGGCTGTCGCTGCAGCCGGCCGTGCAGGCGCGCTACGCCGAGCTCAACGCCGAGCTGCAGGCGCAGGGCATCGAGGCGCCGACGCCGCAGCAGGTGTTCGAGGCCGTCTGTGCGGTGCGCCGGCGCAAGCTGCCGGAGCCGGCCGTGCTCGGCAACGCCGGCAGCTTCTTCAAGAACCCGGTCGTCGATTTCGAGCAGGCGACGCGCCTGCGCGCCGCGCATCCGGAGCTGGTCAGCTATCCGCAGCCGGACGGCCGGGTCAAGCTCGCCGCCGGCTGGCTGATCGAGCGCTGCGGCTGGAAGGGCCGCGCGCTCGGGCGCGCCGGCGTCTACGAGCGTCAGGCGCTGGTGCTGGTCAACCACGGCGGCGCCACCGGGGCCGAGGTGCTGGCGCTCGCCGAGGCGATCCGCGCCGACGTGCGCACGCGCTTCGGCGTCGCACTGGAGATGGAGCCGGTGCGGATGGGCGGCTGACGACGCGGCTGCGCCCCGTGCGCGCCGGCGTGGCCGGTGCTACGATCCGCCGCCGTTTTCCTTCCTGTTTTCACTGGCGGATCAAGTCCATGCGCTATCCGGAACGCTTCGATGTCATCGTCGTCGGCGGCGGTCACGCCGGCACCGAGGCCGCACTCGCGGCCGCGCGCTGCGGCGTGCGCACGCTGCTGCTGACGCACAACATCGAGACCGTCGGCGCGATGAGCTGCAACCCGGCGATCGGCGGCATCGGCAAGGGACACCTCGTGCGCGAGATCGACGCGCTCGACGGCGCGATGGCGCGCGCCACCGACCGCGCCGGCATCCAGTTCCGCATCCTCAACGCCCGCAAGGGCCCGGCCGTGCGCGCCACGCGCGCGCAGGCCGACCGCGCGCTGTATCGCGCCGCGATCCGCTCGATCGTCGAGAACCAGCCGAACCTCGCCGTGTTCCAGCAGGCCGCCGACGACCTGCTGCTCGAAGGCACGCGCGTCAGCGGCGTGCGCACGCAGACCGGCATCGAGTTCGAGGCGCCGGCCGTGGTGCTGACCGCCGGCACGTTCCTGGCCGGGCGCATCCACGTCGGCCTCCAGAACTACGAGGGCGGGCGCATGGGCGACCCGCCGGCCAACACGCTGGCGGCGCGCCTGCGCGAGCTGCCGCTTGCGGTCGGGCGGCTGAAGACCGGCACGCCGCCGCGCATCGACGGGCGCACGATCGACTGGGCGCAGCTCGCCGCGCAGCCCGGCGATGATCCCTGCCCGGTGTTCAGCTTCCTCGGCCGCCGCGACGAGCACCCGCGCCAGATCGCCTGCCACATCACGCACACCAACGCACGCACGCACGCGATCATCCGCGGCGGGCTCGACCGCTCGCCGATGTATACCGGCGTCATCGAGGGCGTCGGCCCGCGCTACTGTCCGTCGGTCGAGGACAAGATCGTGCGCTTCGCCGACCGGGACGCGCACCAGATCTTCCTGGAGCCCGAGGGCCTCGGCACGCACGAGGTCTATCCGAACGGCATCTCGACCAGCCTGCCCTTCGACGTGCAGTACGCGCTGGTGCGCTCGATGCGCGGTCTCGAACACGCGCACCTGACCCGGCCCGGCTACGCGATCGAATACGACTTCTTCGATCCGCGCGGCCTGCACCCCTCGCTCGCGAGCAAGCACCTCGACGGCCTGTGGCTGGCCGGGCAGATCAACGGCACGACCGGCTACGAGGAGGCTGCCGCGCAGGGCCTGCTCGCCGGGCTCAATGCCGCGCTCGCCGTGCAGCAGCGCGAACCCTGGTGGCCGCGGCGCGACGAGGCCTACCTCGGCGTGCTCGTCGATGACCTGATCACGCGCGGCACCAGCGAGCCGTACCGGATGTTCACGTCGCGCGCCGAGCACCGCCTGCACCTGCGCGAGGACAACGCCGACCTGCGCCTGACCGAGACCGGCCGCCGGCTCGGACTGGTCGGCGATGCGCGCTGGGCGGCGTTCGAGGCACGGCGCGAGGCGATCGAGCGCGAGACGCAGCGCCTGCGCGAGTGCTGGGTGCGCCCGGCCGCGCTCGATCCGGCGCTGGCCGAAGCCGTGCTCGGCGGGCCGCTCGCGCGCGAGACGCGCGCGCTCGACCTGCTGCGACGCCCGGAACTCGATCACGCCGCGGTGCTGCGCCTCGCCGGCCTGCCGGAAAGCGACCTCGATGCCGACGTGATCGAACAGGTCGAAATCCAGGCGGGCTACGCCGGCTACATCGAACGTGCGCAGGCCGACATCGCCCGCGCCCGCCGCCAGGAGGACGCCGCGATCCCGGCCGGCTTCGACTACGCCGGCGTGCGCGGGCTGTCGAGCGAGGTGCGCGAGAAGCTCGCGCGCGTGCGCCCCGACACCGTCGGTCAGGCCGGGCGCATTCCCGGCGTCACGCCGGCAGCGGTGTCGCTGCTGCTCGTGCACCTGAAGCGCCTGCGCGCCGCCGGCTGAGGACGGCGGCAAGCCGCCTCCGCGCGGGGCACTTGCCGCTGCCTCTCCCGGTCAAATTGCCGCCCGCCGCGGTTTTCGGCTAGTGTCGCCGGCTGCCGGTGCAAGTTTGCACCCTGCGGCAGCCCGCCGGACGACGAGAGCAGGCGCCGGGCACCGGTGAATACCACCGACGACCGAGGAATCACGATGAAGCTGAACGTCAACGTCGAGGCCACGCCACAGGAGCTGCGCGAGTTCCTGGGCCTGCCCAACGTGCAGCCCCTGCAGCAGGAAATGATGGAGATCATTCGCGAGAACATGCTGAAAGGCGTACAGGGTTTCGATCCGGTATCGCTGATGAAGCCGTTCATGGCCGGCGCGATGCCGGTGCAATCCATCGAAAACCTGCAGAAGGTGTTCTGGGACACCTTCAACAAGGCCAGCACCGGCCAGCCGTCGCGTACCGGTACCACCGGCGGCAGCTGAGCGGGGCGGGAGCGAGCCGGCATCAGACCGGCGCGCGGACGCGGGTGCGCCGGGGCGGGCGACCCGCAGAGGGGGGAGACATGCCGAAGATACTCGTGGTCGATGACGAGCCCAACATCCTGTTGTCGCTCGAATTCCTGATGAAGCACGCCGGTTTCGAGGTGCGCACCGCCACCGACGGCGACGCCGCGCTGGCCGCGGTCGCCACCGAGGTGCCCGATCTCATCCTGCTCGACGTGATGATGCCGCGGCGCGACGGCTACGAGGTCTGTCAGGCCGTGCGTGAAAACCCGGCCTGCGCGCGCGTGAAGATCATCATGCTCACCGCCAAGGGCCGCGAGATCGAGCGCGAGAAGGGCATGGCGCTCGGGGCCGACGACTACATCGTCAAGCCCTTCGCGACGCAGGAACTGCTCGGGCGCGTGCGCGAGCTGCTCGCCGGGGCGACCTGAGGCGATCCCGTCACTGGCCGGCTCAGGGGGCCGCCGTCATGACCGTCCGAATCAAGTTCTGGGCGCTGCTGCTCGCGCCGCTCGCGTTCACCGGCCTGTTCGCGGCCGTGTCGCTGTGGAAGCTGCCCGAGATCGTCATCGATCCGTACATGCAGGAGAACGTCCGCGCGTTCTACTTCGCCGGCGGCATCCTTGCGTGTCTCGCCTACGCCGTGGTCTGGGCCTTCATCGACGCCGCCTTCGTGCGGCCGCTGAAGGCGCTGCTGCACGGGGCGCGCATCATCAGCCGCAGCAACCCGGCGCACGAACTGATGATGCCGCGCAACCACCTGCTCGGCGAGGTGCCGGTGATCGTGCAGGAGCTCGGCGCCAGCCTGCATCAGGCGCGCAAGGAGATCGCCGCCGCCACCGCCACCGGCACGCGCGAGATCGAGGCGCAGAAGTCGCGGCTCGAAGTCGTGCTGCGCGAGCTGAGCGAAGGCGTGCTGGTCTGCGACGCCGATGCGCGCGTGCTGCTCTGCAACCCGGCCGCGCGCCGGCTGCTGCCGACGCCCGAGGCGCTCGGGCTCGGCCGTTCGATCTACGGCCTGCTGACCCGCCAGCCGATCGAGCACACGCTCGACTGGCTGGGCTTCCGCCAGCAGCAGGCCGGCGACGGTGCGCCGCCGGCGACCGATGCCGAGTTCCTGTGCTCGGCGGCCGACGAATCGCGGCTGTTCCAGTGCCGCATGAGCCTGCTGCCGAGCAGCGGCGCGGCGCGGCGCAGCTTCGTGCTGACGCTGCGCGACATCACCAGCCAGGTCGCACCGGGCACGCTCGGCCCGACCGGCTTCAAGGGTCTGGTCGAGGACCTGCGCCGCCAGCTCGCCAGCCTGCGCTTCGCGGCCGAGTCGCTGTCGCTGTACGCGGACATGGAGCCGGGCCAGCGCCGCGCCTTCGAGCGCGTGATCTTCGACGAGAGCGCGGCGCTGACCGAGCGCGTCGAATTCCTCGCCCGGCACGTGCGCCTGACCTTCGCCGCGCAGTGGCCGAGCGCCGACGTGCTCAGCACCGACGTGATCGGCGCGGCGCTGTCCCGCCTCGAACGCAGCCGCGGGCGCATGCCGGTCATCGTCCAGTCCGGCGACCCGCTGTGGCTGCACTGCGACGGCCAGAGCGTCATGCAGCTCCTTGAATTCGTGCTGACCGAGCTTGCCAACCAGGAGCCGGCGGCGAGCTTCGAGATCGAATGCCTGCTCGGCAACCGGCAGGTCTACGTCGACATCGTCTGGGCCGGCCGGCCGCTGCCGGCGCGGCTGATCCAGGACTGGCTGGAGCGGCCGCTGCAGCACGTCGCCGGCGCCGCGACCGTCGGCGAGATCCTGCGCCGCCACCATTCCGACCTCTGGAGCCAGCCGCACCGCAAGCCGGGCCTCGCGGTGCTGCGCATCCCGCTGCCGTCCTCGCCGCGGCAGTGGAGCGACGAGGACGGCGCGCTGCCCGAGCGCCCGGAGTTCTACGACTTCGACCTCGAACTGCGCCCGGCGCAGTTCGGCGCGCTCGCCGACCGGCCGCTGAAGTCGCTCGACTACGTGGTCTTCGATACCGAGACCACGGGGCTGTCGCCGTCGCGCGGCGACGAGATGATCCAGATCGCCGGCCTGCGCGTCGTGCAGGGCCGCATCCGCGAGGGCGAGACCTTCGACCGGCTGATCAACCCCGGCAAGCCGATCCCGAAGGCCTCGATCAAGTTCCACGGCATCACCGATGCCATGGTCCGCGACAAGCCCGGCGCCGCCGTGATCGTGCCGCAGTTCCGCGCCTTCGTCGGCGAGCCGGACACGGTGCTGGTCGCACACAACGCCGCCTTCGACATGAAGTTCCTCGAACTGAAGGAAGCCGTGACCGGCGTGAGCTTCCGCCAGCAGCCGGTGCTCGACACGCTGCTGCTCTCCGGCGCGATCCACGACTACACCGACGACCACACGCTCGACGCCATCGCCGAGCGCCTCGGCGTCGACGTGCACAACCGCCACACCGCGCTCGGCGACACGCTGGTCACCGCGCAGGTGTTCGTGAAGCTGCTCGACCTGCTCGAAGCCCAGGGCATCGTCACGCTCGGGCAGGCGCTGGCGCTGTCCGAACAGATGACGGCCGTGCGCCGCCAGCAGGCGAAGTTCTGACATGGACGCCGGCGAGCGCACGGCCCGCATCGTCGCGCTGGTGCTGCTGGCGGTGCTCGCACTCGGCTGGCCGGGGCTCGCGCTGTTCGACCGCGCCGACAGCGTCGCCGGCATCCCGCTGCTGTTTTTGTACGTCTACGCGGTCTGGGCGCTGCTGATCGGGCTGCTGCGGGCGTGGATGCGCGGGGCGGGTGAGGACTGATCCGCCCTGCTACAGCCGGTCCCGCAGCCGGAACGCCAGCATCGCCAGCATCAGCAGCGGCACGCGCAGCCGGCCGCCGCCCGGGAAGGCCCGGTGCGGGATGCCGGCAAACACATCGAAGCGTTCGAGCTGGCCGCTGACCGCCTCGGCGAGCACGCGGCCGGCGAGGTTCGAGAGCGCCATGCCGTGGCCGGAAAAGCCCTGCGCGAACCAGACCCGGCTGCCGATGCGCCCGAAGTGCGGGGCGCGGTTGACGGTGATGTCGACGTGGCCGCCCCAGGCGTGCGTGATCGCGAGCGTGCGCGGCAGTTGCGGGAACACCGCGAGCAGGCGCCGGCGCATGCCGGCCGCGAGGCCCGGCGATTCCAGGCCGCTGTAGCTGACGCGCCCGCCGAACAGCAGCCGGTGATCGGCCGAGCGCCGGTAGTAGTCGAGCACGAAGTTGGCATCGCAGAGCGCGGCGTCCGCCGGCAGCAGCGCCGTCGCCACGTCGGCGCCGAGCGGCCCGGTCGCGACGATGTAGGTGCCGACCGGCAGCACCTTCGCCGCCGGTTCCGGCGCAAGCCGTGCCGGCAGCGCACCGCCGGCGATCACGAGCTGATCGGCCTCGACCGTGCCGCCGGCCGTCACGAGCTTCGGCCGCGGCCCGGTTTCGATGCGCAGCACCGGGCTGTGCTCATGCAGCGTGACGCCGGCGGCCTGCGCCGCGTGGGCCAGCGCGCGCGTGTACGCCAGCGGCTGCAGGTGGCCGGCGCCGGTGTCGAGCAGCGCGCCGCAGTAGCGCGGACTCGCGACCAGCTCGCCGAGTTCGCCGGCTGCGAGCCAGCGCAGGCCGTCGTAGCCATAGTCGTGCGCTGCCTGCGCCTGCCAGTCGCGCAGCGCCCGCGCCTGCCGCGGCTTGAGCGCAAGCGTCGCGCAGCCGTCGCGCCAGTCGCAGGCGATGGCGTGGCGGGCGATGTGGCCTTTCACGCGCGCGACCGCCTCCAGCGACCACTGCCAGAGCTGCGCGGCGGTCTCGCGTCCGAGCAGGCCGCGCAGCGTTTCCATGCCGCAGGCGTAGTCGGCGAGCACCTGTCCGCCGCTGCGCCCGGAGCCGCCGGCGCCGACGCACGCCGCCTCGACCAGCACCACGCGCAGGCCGCGCGCCGCCAGTTCGAGCGCGGCGTTGAGGCCGGTGAGGCCGGCACCGAGCACGGCGACATCGGCGCGCACGTCGCCGGCGAGCGCCGGGGCCGGCG
>JAFEGB010000346.1 GCA_018240295.1 Pseudomonadota bacterium | reverse complement strand
GGCTGATTTATGGCGTGATCGTGGCTGCGTAGAGTGCGCTCCATCGGCAAGGCACCGGCCGGACCGGCAGCCACCGAAACCGGAAACCCGCACTCAAGAGGTCATCGCCATGAGCACCAATACCTACGCCGCCGCTTCCGTCACCACTGCTGCCACCACGGTCACCACCGCTGCGACCGGCGCCGTCAACCGCTACGCCCCGGCCGCCGGCCGCGTGCTGCTCGGCGGACTGTTCCTGGTCAGCGGCCTCGGCAAGCTCGCCGCGCCGGCGGCCACGATCGGCTACATCACCGCCGCCGGCCTGCCGGCGCCGGAACTGGCCTACGCCGGTGCGCTGGCGGTCGAGATCGGTCTGGCGGGTGCGCTGATCGCCGGTTACCGCACGCAACTGGTCGCGCTGCTGATGGCGGTGTTCACGCTGGTCACGGCCTTCGCCTTCCACTTCCAGCCCGCCGACCAGGGCCAGGTGATCCACTTCCTGAAGAATCTGGCGATCACCGGCGGCCTGCTGCAGGTCGCGGCCTTCGGCGCCGGCGCCTTCAGCCTCGATGCACTGCGCAGCCGTCGCCTGCGCCCGGCCATCGCCGCGGCCTGAAACACCTGATCCGGCTGAGCGGATCGCAGGTGCCTGCCTTCAAGCCCCTCCCCCCTTGCGGGGGAGGGGTTGGGGGAGAGGGGGAAACCCCCGGCACCCCGGCCGCATCCGCCCGCCATGGACGACGCCTGAATCCTGAACCCCCGGCCCCGGCGCCCCCCCGCGCCGGTCCGCCTCCGAAGCAACGGGAGCAAGACCATGACTGCAATCCTGCGCAAGGCCGGTGACCGCGGCGTCGCCGAGCACGGCTGGCTCAGCTCGCGCCACACCTTCTCGTTCGGCCACTACGACGACCCGCGCCATCGCGGCTTCTCGGACCTGCTGGTCATCAACGACGACCGCGTTGCGCCGGGCATGGGCTTCGGCCAGCACCCGCACCGCGACATGGAGATCTTTTCCTACGTGCTCGACGGCGCGCTCGAACACCGCGACACGCTCGGCAACGGCTCGGTGATCCGCCCCGGCGACGTGCAGATGATCAGCGCCGGGCGCGGCATCGCGCACAGCGAGTTCAACCACTCGCGCAGCGACGAGGTGCACTTCCTGCAGATCTGGATCGTGCCCGAGGTGCGCGGCATCGCGCCGCAGTACCAGCAGCAGCACTTCGATGCGGCGAGCAAGCGCGGAAGGCTGCGGGTGATCCTGTCGCCGGACGGGCGCGAGGGGTCGCTGAAGCTGCATCAGGACGCGGTCGTCCACGCCGGGCTGTTCGCGGATGACGAAACGGCAAGCCTGCCGATCGCCGCCGGCCGCGTCGCCTACCTTCACGTCGCCCGCGGCAGCGTGCAGGTCAACGGCGTCGCGCTGCAGGCCGGCGACGGCCTGAAGCTCATCGATGCCGGGGCCGTGAACATCAGCGACGGGCAGGACGCCGAGGTGCTGGTCTTCGACCTGCGCCCCGAAACCCGGCACTGAAGTCCGTGACCGGTGCGCCGTCCGCGAGCGGCGCACCGGCCGATTCCCTCCACCCCCGACCCCCGGATGCCCGCCTGCGTGGCGGGCATCGCCCACCCGCGAAGTCTGCGAGGAGCACCGCCATGAACGTCCTGTACCGCACCGAAGCCACCGCCACCGGCGGTCGTACCGGCACCGCCCGCACCGCCGACGGCGCCTTCGAAGTCCGGCTGGTCACGCCGAAGGAACTCGGCGGCCCCGGCGGCAGCGGCAACAACCCCGAGCAGCTGTTCGCTGCCGGCTACTCGGCCTGCTTCCTCGGCGCGATCAAGTTCGTCGCCGGCCAGAAGAAGGTGAAGATCGCCGAGGACAGCACCGTCACCGCCCAGGTCGGCATCGGCCCGCGCGACGACGGCCAGGGCTTCGGCCTCGACGTGGCGCTGAGCATCGATCTGCCCGGCCTCGATCGCGAGACCGCCGAGGCCATCGTGCAGCAGGCGCACATCGTCTGCCCGTACTCGCACGCCACCCGCGGCAGCCTTGACGTGCGCCTGAGCCTCAAGTGAGTGATCCGGCCGCCCGCACCTTGCCCGCGTGCGGGCGGCCTCTGTCATCCGTGATCCGCCCGCTGCGAGGATGCCCGCCATGCGCCGCAACCCCGATGCCGCCCGCTACCGCGCCAACCTGCAGGGCGAGATCGACAGTGCCGCGCTGTACCGGGCGATGGCCGACAGCGCCGGCGATGCCGCGCAGGCCGAGCTGTACCGGCGCCTCGCGGCGGTCGAGGACGCGCACGCGGCGTTCTGGCAGCGGCGGCTGAAGGCGGTCGGCGTCGACACGAAGCGCGAGCGCCCGGGCTGGCGCACGCGCGTGCTGATCGGGCTTGCGCGCCGCTTCGGGGCGGATTTCGTGCTGCCGGCGGCGCGCTCGATCGAGGCGATGGACCAGACCGGCTACGACCACCAGCCCGAGAGCGAGCACACCGTGCTGCCGGCGCAGGAGCGATCCCATGTGCGCCTGCTCGGCCAGCTCGCGCGCCGCCCGCGTCCGGGCTGGACCGGTCCGACCTACGCCCGCCTCGAAGGCCGCCACGGTGCCGGCGGCGGCAACGCGCTGCGCGCCGCGGTGCTCGGCGCCAACGACGGGCTGGTGTCGACGCTGAGCCTGGTCATGGGCGTGGCCGGCGCGCAGGCCGAATCGCACACCATCCTGCTGACCGGTCTGGCCGGTCTGCTGGCCGGGGCCTGCTCGATGGCGATGGGCGAGTGGATCTCGGTGAAGAGTGCCAACGAACTCTACGAACGCCAGATCGCCGCCGAAGCCGAGGAGCTGCGCGAGGTGCCGAACGAGGAGCGCGCCGAGCTGGAACTGATCTACCGCAGCAAGGGCTTCACCGGGGACGAGGCGCGCACGATCGCCGAGCGCGTGATGGCCGATCCGGACACGGCGCTGTCGACGCTGGCGCGCGAGGAACTCGGCATCGACCCCGAGGAGCGCAGCGGCTCGCCGTGGGCGGCGGCGACGGCGTCCTTCGCGATCTTCGTCGTCGGGGCGACGCTGCCGGTGCTGCCGTTCGTGTGGCTGACAGGCGAGCGCGCAGTGCAGGCAAGTGCGGCGGCCGGCGGTGCGGGGCTCTTCCTGATCGGTGCCGCGATCACGCTGTTCACCGGCCGCAACGCCGCGTGGTCGGGCCTGCGGCAGCTGCTGATCGGGCTGGCCGCGGCCGGCGTGACCTGGGGCGCGGGGCGGCTGTTCGGCGTGGCGCTCGGGGGCTGAGCGCGGCCGGCGCAAAAAAAGAAAGAGGCATCCCCCGCCTGTGCCGTCGGAGCCTTGGCCCTTGAACCAGATGGTTCAAGTGGGGATCGGCGCGGTGCCTCAGGCTTCCCGCTGCTAGGCGGACTTGCACACCGGCTCCGGCCAACCGACCCCCTGGCAGATCAAACTATGGATCAAGGGGATGCGGCTCTGTGACACGAACACCGCAGGGGATGCCCGTGGCCGGACTATAACGGGGTTTCGGTGATTTTCCCAAGCGCCGATTCGACCTGTGACAGCAGCTTCTCGGCACGCTGGCGCACCTCGTCGCGGTCGGCCGAAGTTTCGCGCAGCAGCTGCAGGTAGTCGTAGGCGAGGTTCAGGCTGGCGATGGCGATGATGCGCTCGGAGCCGGACACGCGGCCGCTGGCGCGGATCTCGGCGATGCGCGCGTTCAGGAAGGCGGCGGCCTGCTGCAGTTCGGGCAGGTCGGCGGGCGGGCAGGACACCTTGTAGTCGGCGTCCATGATGTGCACCGACACCAGCTGGGCGTTCTCGGACACGGTGCGGGCCTCGGTTTCAGGCGGCCGGCGGGTTTCCGGCGGGTTGGACGGGCTGGATCAGACTTCGAGCGCGCGCAGGCGCGCGACCATCAGCCCGATGCGCTGGCGGGCGGCGGCGAGCTGCTCGTGCAGCTCGGCGATCTCGGTGTCGGCCGCAGCGTGGGCGGCGGCGAGGGCCTGCGCATGCGCGGCTTCGAGCTCGCTGCGTTCGTGCGCGGCCGCGGCGCAGGCTTCGGCGAGTTCGGCTTCGAGCGACTCGCGCACCGCGTCGAGCCGGGCCTCGTGGAGAGCGTCGAGTTCGGCGATCGCGGTCATATGGCGCTGGTCGCGCTCGCTGGCGATGGTCTCGCACTGGCGGCGCAGCGTGTCGGTGTCGCTGGCGTGCAGGCTGCGCGCCGTGGCGAGTTCGTTTTCGAGCTGGCCGGCGCGCAGGTGCAGGCTGCGGTTCTCGGCGGCGAGCCGCTTGCAGGCGCGCAGCAGCTCTTCGAGCCGGTGTTCGAGCGCCGCGACGGCCGGGGCGGCGGCGGGGGACAGGGACGTGGACATGGCGCCGGACTATAGGGGCCGCTCTGTGACAGGGTCAATCGCGGGCCGCCGTACCGCGTCTTTACGGGCCGGCGCCGGCCGGGGTTACGATAACCGTCCTTTCCGGATGCCGTGTGCCCCCCACCGATGACTACGCGCCTGCCGAATCCGGACCACGATGCGCTGCAGTCGGCGCTCGCGCGTGCCGGCAGCCTGAGCCTCGCCGCCGAGGCGCACGGCCTGCTGTGCGGACTGCTCTGTGCCGACGCCGGCCTGCCGGCCCGCAGCTGGCGCGAGGTGCTGCTGACCGAACTCGGCGACATCGCCGCCGTCGATGCCGAAGGCAGCCGGCTGCTCGATGAGCTCTACGCGGCGACGCGCGCCGGCTTTGCCGATGAGGAACTCGGCTTCGAACCGCTGCTGCCCGAGGACGACGCGCCGCTCGCCGCGCGCGCCGAAGCCCTCGGGCAGTGGTGCCAGGGCTTCAACTACGGTCTGGCGCGTGCCGGCGAGCGGCTGGCGACGCTCGGGACCGAGGCGCGCGAGGTGCTCGATGACCTGCGCGAGTTCGCGCAGGCCGACTACGAAACCGACGACGCCGACGAGGAAGGCGAGGCGGCGTGGGTCGAGCTGGTCGAGTACCTGCGCATCGGCGTGCTGCTGCTGTACGCGACGCTCGCCGCGCCGGCCCCGGCGGCCGAATCCGGCAGGCGTCTGCACTGATTCGCCGGCACCGACGCTGCCGGTGTCCGGCATTCCGCTTCGTTTCCCACCTGCACTCCGAGGTCAGCCGATGGCCAGCTTCCGCATTCCGGCCGAGGAATATGCCGCCCGTCGCGCCCGGCTGATGGCGGCGATGGGCGAGGGTTCGATCGCGCTGGTCGCCGCGGCGACCGAGCGCGTGCGCAACCACGACGTGCACTATCCGTTTCGCCAGGACAGCGACTTCCGCTACCTGACCGGCTTCCCGGAGCCCGACGCGCTGGCGGTGCTGCGCCCCGGCCACGCCGAGCCCTACGTGCTGTTCTGCCGGCCGCGCGATCCGCTGATGGAGATCTGGCACGGCCGCCGCGCCGGGCCGGCCGGCGCGATCGAGCGCTTCGGGGCCGATGCCGCGTATCCGCTCGACGAGCTCGACCAGCGCCTGCCGGAGCTGCTCGAAGGTGTCGAGCGCGTGCATTACCGCTACGGCGCCGATCCGGCGCTCGACACCCGCGTCAGCGGCTGGATCAGCGCGCTGCGCGCGAAGCTCAGGAGCGGCGTGCACGTGCCGCGCGAACTCGTGAACCTCGATGCGCTGCTGCACGCGCACCGGCGCGTGAAGTCGCCGGCCGAGCTGGAGGTCATGCGCTCGGCCGGGCGCATCTCGGCGGCCGGGCACCGGCGCGCGATGCAGGTCTGCCGGCCGGGCCTGAACGAGCGGCGGCTGGAGGCCGAGATCCTGCACGAGTTCGCGCTCGCCGGCGCCGGCTGGTCGTATCCGGCGATCGTCGGCGGCGGCGACAACGCCTGCATCCTGCATTACACCGAGAACGACGCCGAGCTGCGCGACGGCGATCTGGTGCTGATCGACGCCGGCTGCGAGCTGGACTCCTACGCCGGCGACATCACCCGCACCTTCCCGGTCAACGGCCGCTACAGCGGGCCGCAGCGCGCGCTGTACGAGGTCGTGCTGGCCGCACAGCATGCGGCGATGGCCGTCGTGCGCCCCGGCATGGCCTGGCCCGACTACCATGACGCCGCCGTGCGCGTGCTGACCGAGGGCCTGATCAGCCTCGGCCTGCTCGAAGGCGGGGTCGACGAGCGCATCGCCGATGAGTCCTACCGGCGCTTCTACATGCACCGCACCGGCCACTGGCTCGGCATGGACGTGCACGATCCCTGCGAATACAAGGACGGCGCCGACTGGACGCGGCTCGAAGCCGGCATGGTGCTGACCGTCGAGCCGGGCCTGTACATCGCCCCCGATGCCGAAGGCGTCGATGCGCGCTTTCGCGGCATCGGCATCCGCATCGAGGATGACGTGGCGGTCACGGCCGACGGCTGCGAGGTGCTGAGCGCCGGCGTGCCGACCGCGATCGACGACATCGAGGCGCTGATGCGCGACGCCTGAGCACGGCGTGCGCAGCGCAGCGCCCGGACCTGACAACGACAAGCGCCGCCGGCCGGTTTTTCCGGTGCGAGCGGACCCATCACCGGCGCCGGACGGCGGCGGACCCGAGGAGCGAGGCGTGGGCAGCAAGCGCAGCGAAGACACGGCGGTGACCGGCAGCGGGCCGGTCGTCCGCGAGGACATGGCGCCGGCAGCGGCCGGCGCGTCTGCCGCCGGAGCCGCCGGGGATTACGACGTCATCGTCGTCGGTGGCGGCATGGCCGGTGCGGCGCTGGCGATCGCGCTCGACGGGCTGGGCCTGAAGCTCGCACTGGTCGAGGCCAGTTCCTGGCACGCCGATGCTCACCCCGGCTACGACGAGCGCACGCTGGCGCTGTCCTGGGGCTCGCGGCGCATCTTCGACGGGCTCGGCGTCTGGACGGCGATCGCGGCGCAGGCGACGCCGATCCGGCAGATCGACATCTCCGACCGCGGCCACATCGGCCACGCCCGGCTCGATGCCCGCGACCAGGGCACGCCGGCGCTCGGCTACGTGGCCGCGGCGCGCACGATCGGGGCGGCGCTGATCGGGCGGCTGGAGCGGCTTGCACACGTGACGCTGCTCTGCCCGGCCGAACTCGAACATCTGAGCCCCGGCGCGCAGCACTGCGAGGTGACGGTGCGCGTCGGCGAGCAGTTGCACTCGCTGCGCGCGCGGCTGGTGGTCGCGGCCGACGGGGCGCGCTCGCGCATCCGCACGCAGCTCGGCGTGCCGACGCTGGAGTGGAGCTACGGCCAGACGGCGGTGACCGCCAACGTCACGCCCGAGCACGACCACGGCAACGTCGCCTACGAGCGCTTCACCGAGGACGGGCCGCTCGCGCTGCTGCCGATGGAAGGCGGGCGCTGCGCGCTGGTGCTGACCGTGCCCGATGCCGAGGTCGAGCCGGTGCTGGCGATGCCGGATGCGCAGTTCCAGTACCTGGTGCAGCGGCGCTTCGGCCTCCGGCTCGGGCGCTTCGTGCGCGCCGGCCGGCGCAGCGCCCATCCGCTGAAGCTCGTCAAGGCGCGCGAGCACCGGCACGGGCGCGTCGCCTTCATCGGCAATGCCGCGCACACGCTGCACCCGATCGCCGGGCAGGGCTTCAACCTCGGCCTGCGCGATGTCGCGGTGCTGGCCGAGGTCATCGCCGATGCGCTGGCCGCCGACGAGGACCCCGGCAGCAGCGCCGTGCTGACGCGCTACGCCGACTGGCGGCGCTGGGACCAGCGCGCGACGATCGGCTTCACCGATGCGCTGGTGCGCGTGTTCGCGAACCCGCTGCCGCCGGTGCGCCTGGCGCGCAATCTCGGCCTGATCGGCTTCGACCTGCTGCCGCCGGTCAAGCGCCTGCTGGTGCGCCAGCTGATGGGCGTCGCCGGCCGCCAGCCGCGGCTCGGCCTCGGCCGGACCCTGGCCGGCTGAATGTCCCGCTCCCCGATTCCGCCTGACTGCACGGAACCTCCGCATCCGATGGGCAACACCGCTGCTTCGCCTGTTTCCACTGCTTCCCCTGCATCCACGGCCGCTGCCGCAGCCGCCCCCGGGACCGTCTACGACGTCATCGTCGTCGGCGGCGGCATGGTCGGCTCGGCGCTGGCCTGCGCGCTCGGCGAGCACGGGCTGGACGTGGCACTGATCGAGGCCGAACCGGTGCCGCCGCTCATGGCCGGCGAGCCGGCCGCGGCGCGCGTCTCGGCGATCAGTGCCGTCTCGCAGCGCATCCTTGCCAGACTCGGCGCCTGGCCGGCGATCGAGCAGCTGCCGGGGGCCGGGGGCGGCGCACCCGAGCCGCGGGTCTGCGCCTATACCGACATGGAGGTCTGGGACGCGAGCGGCCCGGGCCTGATCCACTTCGATGCCGCCGGCATCGGCGAGCCGGCCCTCGGCTGGATCATCGAGAACCGCGTGATCCAGAGCGCGCTGCTCGCGCGCGCCGCCACGATCGACGCGCTCGATGTCTACGCCGGCGTCGCCGTCACCGGCTTCGAGGAAGGGCGCAACGCCCTCGGCGTGCAACTGGCCGACGGCCGCCGGCTGTCGGCGCGCCTGCTGGTCGGGGCCGACGGCGCGCAATCGCCGCTGCGCGCCTGGGCCGGCATCGACACGATGGGCTGGGGCTACGAGCAGCAGGCCGTGGTCTGTCGCGTGCGCTGCGAGCAGCCGCACCATGACACCTGCTGGCAGCGCTTCCTGCCCGGCGGGCCGCTGGCCTTCCTGCCGATGTACGACGGCAGCTGCTCGATCGTCTGGAGCTGCAGCCGCGCGCAGGCGCGTCAGGTGCTGGCGCTCGACGATGCCGGCTTCGCGCACGCGCTCGGCGAGGCCTTCAGCCACCGGCTCGGGCCGGTGCTCTGGAGCGGGCCGCGCGCCGCCTTCCCGCTGCGGCTGCAGCACGCGCAGCACTACGTGCAGCCGCGCGTGGCGCTGGTCGGCGATGCCGCGCACGTCGTGCATCCGCTCGCCGGCCAGGGGGTCAACCTCGGCCTGCTCGATGCCGCCGCGCTCGCCGAGCTGCTCATCGAACGCCACGGCGCCGGGCAGGACATCGGCGCGATCGCCGGCCTGCGCCGCTACGAGCGCGCGCGCAAGGGCGACAACCTGCTGATGCAGGCGGCGATGGACGGCTTCAAGCGCCTGTTCGGCAGCCCGCTTGCCCCGGTCGTGTTTGCACGCAACGCCGGCCTGCTCGCGACCAACGCGCTCGGGCCGCTGAAGCATCTGTTCGCGCGCCGCGCGCTCGGCTTCGGCCGCGAACTGCCGGCACTCGCCCGCCCCGGCTGAGCGGCGGCGCAGCCCGCTTGCGAGATTCGACTACAACTCCTGCGGTATATGCGCCACAAGCTGTCGTAATTGGGATACGCTTGCAGTCCTGCCCTTGCCGGAACGAACGGACGCCGGCCATCGCTGCGAGCACCCGACACCATGCTTTCCAGCCTGCCCCTGCTGGCCGCCCTGCTGACCGCCGCTCCGGCTGCAGCCGAAGTCGCCAGTTCCCCGGCGACCGGTCAGGACGTGAGCCTGACCATCTATCACGCCGACCTCGCGCTGGTGCGCGACGTGCGGCGCGTGACGCTGCCGACCGGTGACAGCCGGCTGGCGATCACCGGCGTCAGCACGCAGATCCAGCCCGAAACCGCGCTGCTCGCCAGCGACCGGCCGCTGCTGGTGCTGTCGCAGCACTACCGCAACGATGCGCTGTCCGGCGACACGCTGCTCGAACGCTTCGTCGGGCGCGAGATCGAGGCCGTGCGCGTCAATCCGGCCAGCGGCGAGGAGCAACGCGAGAAGGCCGTGCTGCTGTCGGTGCGCGAGGGGCAGGCGGTGTTCCGCATCGGCGAGCGCATCGAATCCGACGGCGCGCTGTCGCCGTGGCGGCTGGTCGTCGAGCGCGGTCAGGACGTGCGCGAGGAGCCGACGCTGCTCGCCGACCTCAACAGCAGCGTCGGCGGCGAGCACCTGATCGAGCTGTCCTACCTGTCGCGCGGCTTCTCGTGGGATGCCGATTACGTGCTGCGCCTGAACCCCGGCAACGACGGCATGGACCTGCTCGCCTGGGCGACGCTGCACAACGCCAGCGGCACGACCTTCACCAATGCCCGGCTGTCGCTGGTCTCCGGCGAGGTCAACCGCATCGCCGGCATGCGCGGCGAGGCTGCCGCCGACCTGCGCTCGGCGCCCGATCTGCCCGGCGGCATGCCGGGGGGAGCGGCCGGCGATGACCGGCTGTTCGAGTACCAGCTCTATACGATCGAACGGCCGGTGACGCTGCCGGCGCGCCAGTCGGTGCACGTGCCGCTGTTCTCGACCTCGCGCGCCCCGGTGCGCAAGCTCTACCGCACGACCGCACCGCTCGCGCTGTTCGGTGCGGTGATCGGCAATCAGGACCTGCGCATCGCCACGGCGCTGTCGTTCGCGAACGTGTCGCCGGGGCTCGGCCGGCCGCTGCCTTCGGGGGCCGTGCGCGTCTACCAGCGCGAGCCGAGCGGCACCGGCCAGTTCCTCGGCGAGGCGCGCATCAATCCGGTCGCCGAGGGCGATGACGCGATCATCGAGGTCGGCGCCACGCTCGATGTCAGCGCCCGCCGCCGCCAGATCGACTTCAAGCGCCTGCCGCGCGACGAGCAGGAAGCCGCGTGGGTGATCGACTTCCGCAACACCAAGACCGAGGCGGTCACCGTCGATGTCACGCAGCCCTTCGGCGGCCAGTGGCGTATCGTCGAGGAAAGCCTGCCGCACCGGCGCGATGCCGCCGACACCGCGAGCTGGAGCGTGCCGGTTCCGGCCGGCGGCAAGGTGACGCTGAGTTACCGCGCCCGCAGCCGCTGAGCGCCGTCGCGGGCGGCGCACGTACCGCCCATGCAGAGGCGGGGGAGGAGGATCGGTGGAACGCGAACTCTGTGCGCTGGCCGACATCCCCGATGGCGGCACCCGCGGCATCCGCCTGCAGCCCGGCGCGCGCTACGCCGATCTGGTGCTCGCGCGCCGCGGCGCGCAGGTCTACGCCTATCGCAACGCCTGTCCGCACACCGGCGCGCCGATGGAGCGCGAGTCCGGCGACGACGATTTCCTCGACTATCAGGGTCTGCACATCCAGTGCGGCATCCACGCGGCGATCTTCCGCTTCGAGGACGGCTTCTGCCTGTGGGGCCCGTGCGCGCGCCGGCGGCTCGAAGCCGTGGCGGTGCGCATCGACGACGGTCGGGTCATCGCGCTCGACGTGCGGCCGTGGCTGCGCGACTGAGGCCGCGCGTGCCAAGCTGTCGGTTCCGCCGCCGATCAGGAAGGGCCAGCCTTGAGCACCGGACCCGAAGCCAGCCCGCATTGCAGCCGCATCAAGGTGCGCGGCTATCACCTCGACCTGTACGGGCACGTCAACAATGCCCGCTACCTCGAATTCCTCGAAGAAGCCCGCTGGGCCTGGTTCGAGAGCGGCGGTGAGCTCGACCGGCTCGCGCAGCGCGGCCTCGGCTTCGCGATCGTGCGCATCGACATCAGCTACCGCCGGCCGGCCTTCATGGGCGAGGAGCTCGAAATCCGCACTGCGCTCGCGCGCATCGGCCGCGCCAGCGGCACGCTGCGTCAGGAGGTCGTGCTCGCACCGGAGCCGGCCGTGCGCATCGCCGGGGCCGACGTGACCTTCTGCATCACCGACATCGCCGGCGGCCGGGCGCTGGCCTTCGATGCCGGGCTGCTCGCGCTCCTCGGCCTGCCGCCGGCGGCGGACGGCCGCCGCAGCGATGCCGACGATGCCGGGGCCTGAGGCGGCGCGCAGTCTGGTGCCGGTGCTGGCCGGCGGCGGCACGCGGCTGCCGGCGCACGTCGGCGTGCTCGCCGCGCTCGCCGATTTCGGCATCAGCGTGCCGAGCTACGTCGGGGTGTCCGGCGGCAGCATCGTCGCGGCGCTGGCCGCCGCCGGCTGGCCGCCGCCGCGGCTGCTGCGTCTGGCGCTCGACACCGACTTCCGGCGCTTCCGCGGCCGCTCGCTGTGGCAGCTCGCGCGCCGCGGCGGGCTGTCCTCGGGCGAGGCCTTCGAGCGCTGGCTCGACGAACTGCTCGAAGGCCGGCGCTTCCGCGATCTGCCGAAGGACCTGGCCGTGGTCGCCACCGACGTGCACACCTCGCAGCCGGTGGTGTTCAGCCGCAAGACCACGCCGGATGAGCGCATCGCGCGCGCGGTGCGCTGCTCGATGGGCATCCCGCTGCTGTTCGCGTTCCAGCCGTATCGTGACCATCTGCTGGTCGACGGCAGCATCCTGTCCGAGGATGCGCTGCAGCGCGACTGGAGCGGCGACGGCACGCCGGTGTGCTTCTTCCGGCTGCGCGGCGAGCCCGACACCCGGCCGCTGTCCACGGCCGGGCTGTTCCCGCTGCCGGCCTACGTGTCGATGCTGATCCGCACCTTCATGACCACGCTGTCGCGCGAGTTCGTCGATGCCCGCCACTGGCCGCGCACCGTCGTCGTCGAGGTCGGCAGCTACTCGCCGATCGACTTCGCGCTGCGCGAGGCCGACAAGCACGAGCTGTATGCCTGCGGCTACGAGACGGTGCGCAACATCCTGCCGTTCAAGTTCCCGACGCTGTGCCCGCCGCCCGCGGACGCCGTCCTGCCCGATGCCTCCTGAAGCGGCGGGCGCGACGCGCGGCCGGCCGCGGCGGCCGGCAGGCCGGCCTGATCCGGCTCGCCGGCAATGCCACTCACAACGCCTTCACGAACGCCTTCACGCATGACCGGTAGAGACCCCGCATGAACCGAAGCTCCATGACGCTGCACCACGCCCGCCTGTGGCAGGGCCTCGGCTGGGCGCTGGTCGCGATCGTCGTCTGGCTGTCGCTCGATCCCAGTCCGCCGGCACCGCCGGATTTCCTCGCCTGGGACAAGGCCCAGCACGCCCTCGCCTACGGCACGCTGGCCTGGTGGTTCCGCCAGAGCTTCGCGCCGCACCGGCGCTGGCCGCTGTTCCTGGTCGGGCTCGGCATCGGGCTGGAATTCCTGCAGGGGCTCGGCGGCGTGCGCATGTTCGATGTCGACGACATGCTCGCGAACACCGTCGGCGTCGGTCTCGGCACGGCGCTCGCCGTGTGGACGCCGGCCGGCCGGCTGCTCGGCTGGGCCGACCGGCGGCTGGCGCCGGCATGAGGCCGGGCTTCGGAGCGCCGTCTGCGGAGGGCTGGCGATGAACTGGCTGATCCTGCTGGTTGCCGGTCTCTGCGAGGTCGGCTGGGCGATCGGGCTGAAGTACACCGAGGGCTACACCCGGCTGTGGCCGAGCGTGTTCACGATCGCCGGCATGGTCGTCAGCGTCTGGCTGCTCGGCATCGCCATGCGCACGCTGCCGGTCGGCACCGCCTACGCGGTCTGGGTCGGCATCGGCGCGGTCGGCACCGCGATCCTCGGCATCGTGCTGTTCGACGAACCGGCCGATGCCGCGCGCCTGTTCAGCCTGACGCTGATCGTCGCCGGCATCGTCGGGCTGAAGCTCGCCAGCGCGCACTGAGCGCACCGGCCCGGTGGAGGCCGCGCGGCTTGCGCATGGCCGGCGCTTCCGGTGCCCGCCCTGAGCGGATTCGGAACCCTCGCCGCCCCGGGACCCGCCTGACCGTGCGGGCCCGGGCGCTGGTCCGGATTCCCGGAGGCGCTTGCGCGGCGGGAGCGATGTCTGCAGGCCGCGAGGCCCTCCCGTGGCGGATGCTTCCTTGATCACCTCGCGCACGTGCAAGCCTGGCCCGATGCCGGAGGCATCCGCTGCGGCTACCTCGACGCCGGCCGCCGGGCGCAGCCGTCAGGTCGCCGCCTTCCAGAGTGGGCACGGCGAGCTGTTCCTGATCAGCCTGCGCGCCGGCGGCACCGGCCTGCACCGGATCGCCGCCGACTACGTGATCCACCTCGATCCGTGGTGGAACCCGGCGGTCGAGGATC
>JAFEGB010000345.1 GCA_018240295.1 Pseudomonadota bacterium | reverse complement strand
GTTCGGCGGCATACGCCCGCCCGATGCGCCAGGCAATCTCTTCATTGAGCTGGTCTGGCAAACGCCCGCGAATATCGTATGCCTTGAAACAGTCAAGGGTCATCGTCATCGTCGTCTCAACCCTGAGTGCCCTGGCGACCGTAGACATCCTCGAAACGCACGATGTCGTCCTCTCCGAGATAAGCACCCGACTGAACCTCGATCAGTTCGAGGGGGATGCGGCCGGGGTTTTCAAGCCGGTGGGTAATGCCAAGCGGGATGTACGTGGACTGGTTTTCACTCAGCAGGAACACTTCATCGCCGCGCGTGATGCGCGCCGTGCCCTTGACGACGATCCAGTGTTCGGCCCGGTGATGGTGCATCTGCAAACTCAGCGCTGCGCCCGGACGCACCGTGATGCGCTTGACCTGGAAACGATCTTCGGCATCGATCGAATCGTATGCCCCCCAGGGGCGGTAAACCTTGCGATGATGCTTCCATTCGCTGCGACCACCGGACTTCAGTTGCGCAACGACACGCTTGACCTCCTGTACCCGATCCTTGTGGGCGACAAGCACGGCATCGTCGGTATCCACGATGACGAGATCACTGACGCCGACCGTCGCGATCAGGCGACCAGCGCGCACGTAGCAGCCATGACTGTCCACACTGATCACGTCGCCGCAGGCGACATTGCCGTCGGTGTCGCGGTTACAGACCTCCCAGAGCGCCGACCACGACCCTACATCATTCCAGCCGCAGGCCAGCGGCAGCACGGCGGCAGCGCGCGTTTTCTCCATGATCGCGTAGTCAATCGAATCCGACGGGCAGGCACTGAAGGCCTCGGCATCGACACGGATGAAGTCCGCATCTGATTTCGCGCCCTGCAGGGCAGCCCGGCAGGCCGTGAAAATCTGCGGCGCATGCGCCTCCAGTTCGGCGAGGAACACCGAAGCCCGGAACAGGAACATCCCGCTGTTCCAGTAGTATTCGCCACTGGTCACATAACGTTCGGCTGTCTCGCGATCCGGCTTTTCGACGAAGCGATCGACACTGCGCACACTCCCTTCGGCGGCCCCGCCGGCCCGGATGTAGCCGTAACCGGTTTCAGCAGTGGTCGGCACGATGCCGAAGGTGATCAGGCGGCCGGCTTCGGCGGCCGGCAGGGCTGCGACCACTGCCGCGCGGAATGCATTCTCATCCTGGATCACATGATCTGCCGGCAGCACCAGCAGCAATGGATCACTGCCATCGGCGCATGCATGCAGGGCAGCGAGTGCAACCGCCGGTGCGGTGTTGCGTCCGACCGGCTCCAGCAGGATCGCCGAGGACTGCACACCGCATATGCGCAGTTGCTCGGCGACCATGAACCGGTGCTCCTCATTGCATATGAGCAGCGGGGCCACGAGTCCCGGCAGTCCGTCGATGCGCCTGGCCGTGTTCTGCAACAGCGTCAGATCATCGACGAGCGGCAGGAACTGTTTCGGATAGGCTTCCCGCGACTGCGGCCACAGCCGCGTACCGCTGCCACCGGACAGGATTACCGGAACGATCGAAGACATCAGCCATTTCCTCTCATTTCACGACGGATAACGGGCATACATCAAATCAATCCGGAAACTTGGCTGCTCATTCGGATCGAAAACTCTCTGATCGAAACTCAGCGCAAAGCGCTCCCCCGGCCGATGCCGTAATGCATGAACCCTGCGCGTTTCATGCGCTCCGGGTCATAGAGGTTGCGGCCATCAAACACCACCGGCGACTTCAGACGCGCCTTGATCAGGTCGAAATCGGGGCTGCGGAAGACATTCCATTCGGTCACGACGACCAGCGCATCGGCGCCTTCGAGTACCTGCTCCGGCTTGTCACAGAGCACGAGATCGGAACGCTCACCGTAGATGCGACGACATTCCTTCATTGCTTCGGGATCGTGCGCTCGCACCTTTGCACCGGCCGCCCACAAGGCTTCCATCAGCACACGACTCGGTGCGTCGCGCATGTCATCGGTTTTCGGCTTGAAGGCCAGGCCCCAGAGCGCAAAGGTCCGGCCGGAAAGCCCGTTGCCGAAATGCTGGCGGATCTTTTCGAACAGCACCGTCTTCTGGCGATCGTTGACGGATTCGACGGCCGTCAGCAATTCGGCGCGGTAACCGATTTCGCGAGCCGTGCGCTCCAGCGCCTTGACATCCTTGGGAAAACACGAGCCGCCATAGCCACAGCCCGGATAAATGAAGTGATAGCCGATGCGCGGATCGGAACCGATGCCGACGCGCACCTTTTCAACGTCGGCCCCGAGTCGCTCCGCCAGGTTGGCAATTTCATTCATGAAGCTGATCTTGGTCGCCAGCATGGCGTTGGCGGCGTATTTGGTCAGCTCGGCCGAGCGTACGTCCATTTCCACCAGCCGTCCGTGACTGCGGTTGAAGGGTTCGTACAGCACGCGCAGCAGTTCGGTGGTGCGCGGGTCGTCGGTGCCGATGACGATGCGATCCGGCTTCATGAAATCATCGACGGCCGCGCCTTCCTTCAGGAATTCCGGATTGGAAACCACATCGAAGGCGATTTCGGCCTGGCGCAGCGCCAGCTGCTCGTGCACCGCGGCACGCACGACATCGGCCGTGCCGACCGGCACCGTCGATTTGTTGACGATGATGCGATAGTCGGTGATGTGCTGGCCGATCGTGCGGGCGACGGCCTTGACGTGCTGCAGGTCGGCCGAACCGTCCTCATCGGGAGGCGTGCCGACGGCGATGAACTGGAACAAGCCGTGGGCGACGCCGGCTGCGGCTTCGGTGGTGAATTCGAGCGTGCCGGCGGCCAGATTGCGCTTGACGATTTCGTCCAGCCCGGGCTCGTAAATCGGAATGATGCCGCGCTTGAGGTTTTCGATCTTGGTTTCGTCAACGTCCACGCACAGCACGTGGTTGCCGACCTCGGCCAGACAGGCGCCCGTGACGAGTCCGACGTAGCCAGTCCCGAAAATCGTGATCTTCATGACAGGTCTCTTGAACAGGTAGATTTCGGCGGTAGCGGATACGGGCAACGGTCCGCCGCACGCAAGTCGCGGCACCTTACCCGCCGGCTCACGGTACTGGCAAGCCGGATGCCGCAGTGCAGCAAGGGATTTGCCGATCCGGCACCATCGGAAACATTTCAACCCGGCGGCTGCGGGTCGTGATTCGACGTCCGGCGGACGCTCAGGTGATCACATCGGCAGTACTGCGACCGGTGTGGCTTTCGATGCCCGCCAGCCGCCCGGCGGCGGCAATCAGGTCGGCCAGTGCCACCTGCGGATCCAGGCCGTGGCGGTCCCGATCCGGCTCTGCACGCTCGATGTAGACGCGCAGTGTCGCGCCCTCGGTGCCGGTGCCGGAAAGCCGGTAGACGATGCGCGCACCTCCGGCGAGGCGCACCCGCACTCCCTGGGCGCGACTGACGCTGCCATCGACCGGATCGGTGTAGGCGAAGTCGTCCGCCGCTTCGATCGCAAGGCCGTCCATCGTCGTGCCGGGCAGCGAGTCGAGGCGGGTCCGCAGTGCGGACATCAGGGCATCGGCGGCCCGGGTGTCCAGGCCTTCGTAGTCATGGCGTGTATAGAAGTTGCGGCCGTAGCGGGCCCAGTGCGCCCGCACGATGTCGGCGACGCTTTCCCGGCGCACGGCCAGCACGTTCAGCCAGGCCAGCACCGCCCAGAGTCCGTCCTTCTCGCGCACGTGATCCGAGCCGGTGCCGAAGGATTCCTCGCCGCAGAACGTGATGCGGCCGGCATCGAGCAGGTTGCCGAAGAACTTCCAGCCGGTCGGGGTCTCGTGGCACTCGATGCCGAGCGCTTCGGCCACGCGGTCGACGGCCATCGAGGTCGGCATCGAGCGGGCAACGCCGGCGAGCCCCTGGCGGTAGCCGGGAATCAGCGTGGCGTTGGCGGCGAGCACGGCCAGCGAGTCGGATGGCGTCACGTAGAAGTCGCGCCCGAGGATCATGTTGCGATCGCCGTCGCCGTCGGAGGCGGCGCCGAAATCCGGGGCGTCCGGACCGCTCAGGGCGGCGACCAGCTCGTGGGCGTGAACGAGGTTCGGGTCCGGGTGCTCGCCGCCGAAGTCTTCGAGCGGCGTGCCGCGCAGCACGGTGCCGGCCGGTGCGCCGAGCCGGCGCTCCAGCAGTTCATGGGCGTACGGTCCGGTCACGGCGTTCATCGCGTCGAAGCGCATCCGGAAGCCGTTGGCAAACAGCGCGCGAATCGCGTCGAAATCGAACAGCCGCGCCATCAGCGCCGCGTATTCGGCGACCGGATCGATGACCACGACCTGCATCGGGCCGAGGCTGGATTCGCCGTCGGCGTCGAGATCCACGTCGGCGGCCTCGGCGATGCGGTAGGTTCCGATGCGGCCGGTACGGGCATGGATCGCCTCGGTGACGGCCTCGGGCGCCGGACCACCGTTGCCGGTGTTGTACTTGATGCCGAAGTCGGCCTCGGGTCCGCCGGGGTTGTGCGAGGCCGACAGCACGATGCCGCCGGTCGCGGCGCGGGCGCGGATCACGCAGGAGACGGCCGGCGTCGACAGCAGGGCGCCGCGCCCGACCAGCACCCGGGCCACGCCGTTGGCGGCCGCCATCTTCAGGATCGTCTGCGCGGCGGCGCGGTTGTGGTAGCGGCCATCGCCACCGAGCACCAGCGTGCCGCCGGCCAGCGCCGGCACGGTGTCGAAGATCGACTGCACGAAGTTTTCGAGGTAATCCGGCTGGCGGAAGACGGCGACCTTCTTGCGCAGTCCCGAGGTCCCCGGCTTCTGACCTTCGAACGGGGTGGTGGCAACGGTTCGGATGTCCATGCGGCGACCGGTACGGCTGGGGGGAAGGCCGACAGTCTACGGACCCGCCGCCGGCAGGGCCAGCCAGCCGCCGGTCGCCTGCAGCGGCGCCGGTTCGCCGTTGCGCTCGATCCAGACCGCCAGTGCATGGCGCGGAGCCGGCAGCTGCGCAGCCGGCAGCGTCCCCTGCCCCGTCCAGTGCCCGCTGCCGTCCGGGTGCAGTGCGAAGCCATCGAAGCCGAGCACGACGAAATCGTGCCTGAGCCTGCGACCGGCGTTCTCGCCGGCCCGCACCTCGCTGCCAAGACCGAAACCGAGCACGGCGACACGCGCCTGCAGTGCACCGTCTGCCCCCCCGTGCGGGGTGTAGCGCACGTCGATGCGCTGACCGTCGAGCGTGGCGCGCAGCACGCCGGCGGCCGGAGCGGCCGGGGCCAGGGTCTCGCCCCCGAACCAGCCCCGCCACTCGTGCCCGGCGACGACGAAGCCGGGGGTGTAGACCTGACGCACCAGACCGTGCCCGACGTGCCGGCGCTGGCGGGCGCTGAAGGCCGGTGTCGCGAAGCGGTCCTGCCAGCCGGGACCATCCCAGTAATCAACGTGGAAGGCGACCGGCACCAGGGTCTGCCACAGCCGTGGATCCCGGACCAGCGTGCTCAGCCAGGCATCGGCCGGCGGGCAGCTGCTGCAGCCTTCCGACGTGAACAGTTCGAGCAGCGCGACCTGCTGCGGCGGACTTTCGAAGCTCTGGGCGGCCTGCACCAGGGCGGCAGGCAGCAGGGCGGCAGCGGCGAACAGGCGAATCCACATCGATCGGCGGCGCATCACGGATATCCTCGACAGCGGAACCGCCCGCGGGAAACGGGCCGTCTCCGTTACGCTGCCGGACGCCGGCCGGATGCAGGCGCCGGACTCACCCGAAACCGTGGACCGTGAACCGCATCGAACCCGACTCCGCTTCCCTGCCCTGGGCCCCGGCGGCCGATGAGAACAAGCAGGCCATCCTCACGGTGCTGCAACGCCATCTGCGCTCGCCGGCGAGCGTGCTCGAACTCGGCGCCGGCACCGGTCAGCACGCCGTGCATTTCGCCACCGCCCTGCCCTGGCTGCGCTGGCTCGCAAGTGAGCTGCCGGCCCTGCTGCCCGGTCTTGCCGCCCGGCTCGCGCTCGCCGGGCTGCCGAACCTGCCGCCGCCCTGCCCGCTGGATGTGCTGGCCGGCGAATGGCCGGTGCCCGGTGTCGATCACGCCTACACGGCCAATACCGCCCACATCCTGCCGTGGCGCGGCGTCATCGCCCTGTTCGCCGGACTGGCGCGCTCGCTGCGCCCGGATGGCCTGTTCTTTCTGTACGGGCCGGTGCTCGACGGCCCGGCCTCGGCGGACAGCAACCTGCGCTTCGATGCCGCGCTGCGCGCCCGCGATCCGCTGCAGGGCGTGCGCGAACTCGCTGATCTGCTGCCCCTGGCGAAGACGCACGGCTTCGAGCTTCTGTCGATCGAAGCGATGCCGCGCGACAACGTGACGCTGATCTGGCGCTTGCGGCCCGCGCCGCCTGCCGCCCTGCCGACATGAATCGCCTGCGGGCCGCGAGCGGATCAGTCGAAGCGCGAGAAGTCCGGCGCGCGCTTCTCAGCGAACGCCGCGAAAGCCTCCGCGGCCTCCGGGGAGGCCAGCCGGCCCAGAAAGGCCTGCGCCTCGATGCCCAGCGTGCGCTCGACCGCCGCCCGGTCGGCGGCCTTCAGCAGCTGCCGGGTCAGGCGCACGGCGGCCGGCGGCTGGCGGGCGAGCTGCTGCGCGCGGGCCAGCGCGCGGGGCAGGACTTCGCCGGCGGGCAGCACCTCGTTGACCAGTCCCGCCGCCTGCGCGGCCTCGGCCCCGAATGGCTCGCCGAGCAGCAGCCATTCGGAGGCACGCGCATGGCCGGCAAGCCGCGGCAGCAGCAGGCTGGAAGCCGCTTCCGGGCAGAGGCCGAGGCTGACGAACGGCAGCTGGAAGCGGGCATCCTGCGCGGCGTAGACGAGATCGCAATGGCAGAGCAGCGTTGTGCCGATGCCGACCGCCACGCCGCAGACGGCCGCAACCAGCGGCTTCTCGCAGGCGACCAGGGCGCTCAGGAAACGGAACACCGGTGCATCGGTGTCGGCCGGCGGACCGGCCGCGAATTCGCCGAGATCATTGCCGGCCGTGAAGCAGTCCTCGCCGCCGGTGATCAGCAGCACACGCACGGCCGGGTCGTCCTGCGCGCCGAGGATCGCATCGGCGAGCGCGCCATACAGTTCGTTGGTCAGGGCGTTGCGCCGCCCGGGCCGATGCACGCGCAGGCAGAGCACGGCCTGTTCGCGGCTGATCCGGATTTCACCCTGCATGCCGATGCCCCCAGTGATCCGCTACCGGCACGAAGCTACGCCGAGCCCGGGTCCACGGCCAGTGCCGGGCCGGGTGATCGGGCATGAGTCCGCCCCCGGCCCTTGCGCTGTCCGGGGCGCTGCTGCAGGCGTTTCTGGCGACCCGCTACACGGCGCTGACGCCGTTCGGTCCGGTCGAGATCCGCATCGGAAAGCGGCATCCGGTCCTCGATCGCGAGCTGGCACGGTGCGGCCACGACCGCTGGGTATACATCGGTGCCTGCAATCCGCGGGCGCAGCTGCTCGATGATGCGCACAACCGCAGGCGGCACCTGCACTTCGGACGACTGCTGGCGCGGCTCGGGCGGCCGGGCTGGAGCGGCCACGGCCTGCCGGCCGATGCCGCCTGGCCGCCGGAGCCGGCCTGGCTGGTGCCGGGGCTGGATGCGGCACTCGCACACCGGCTTGCACTCCGCTACGGTCAGCTTGCATACGTCTGCGGCGGCCGTGAAACGGTGGCCGAACTGCGCTGCAGCGGACTCAGCAGCCCCTGATCCCCAGCCAGCCGGCGCAAAGCAGGATCGCCAGACCGGCCAGGACTGCGATCCCGCCGAGCAGGCGGTAGTGCGCCGGCATGTGTTCACGCCAGGCCACCCGCAGCATCAGACAGCCGACCAGCAGCACCGAGCTGCCGAGCGACAGCATCAGGTAAGGCCAGAACCAGAAGACGGAGATGGATGGAAAGTCGATGGCACACCTCCCTGTGCAGATGATGTTGTTGTGGATGCCGGAGACTGGTCCGGCTCCGGAAATTTCGCTAGGATGGTAAGCATGCTTGACATCCGGATCAAGCATGCCTGCCCGGGTACGGCAGTAGCATGCCGCACCATGGGAACAACACTTGGACAACGCATCCGGGAAGCACGGGAGGCCAGGGGATGGTCACAGCTCAGGCTGGGCGAATCCGTCGGCGTCAGCCGTGCGGCCGTCTCGCAATGGGAAAGCGGGGAATCGAAGGGTTTGCGCCCCGAAAACCTCGTGGCGGCCGCACGTGCGCTCGCCGTCAACGTCGAGTGGCTGGTCACGGGAGTCGGCGCCATGCGCCCCGATGAACTCGCCGCCGGCGAAGGCCGCAGCGATTACCCGCTGATCGACTGGAGCACCGCAGCACGCTGGCCCGACATCGGCCGCAACGCCTACCGGGTCGGCGCCGAGGAATGGCTGCCGTCGCCGGTGCCGCTCGGACCCGCCGCGTTCGTGCTGCGCGTGCGCGGCTGCAGCATGGCGCCCCGCCTGCTCGAAGGCGAACTCGTCTACATCGACCCTGACCGGCCGCCGGTGCATGGCGGCATCGTGCTGGTGCTGCCGGGCGGCGCCACCGAACCGGTGCTGCGCGAGCTGATCGTCGAGGGCGACCGGCGGGTGCTGCGCGCCTCGAACCCCGACTGGCCCGATCCGCTGCGTGCGCTGTCGGGGCTGGATACGCTGATCGGCAGCGTGGCCGCCCGGCTCGAACGCTTCTGATCCCTGCCGGTGAGCCCTGCCTGCCCGGTTGCGCGGCCACGTCCGAGTGTTGCGGCCCCGCGCCGATCTGCCCCCGCCAAACCGGTGACGGCTTCCCGGCGATCCGGGGCCGTTCCCTGCCGGGCCTGACCTGTTCCCCCGCCGACCTGACCGGCTTCTCCACCCTGCCCTCCCCTGGCAGCGGCCTGCATGAATGAAAAAGGCGACGTCCCTAAACGGACGCCGCCCTCGCACGGATGGCAGCTGACGGGCTTCAGCCGCGATACCTGCTCATGATCAGCGTCGCGTTGGTGCCGCCGAACCCGAAGCTGTTCGACATCACCGTGTTCAGCCCGGCGTTGTCGATGCGTTCGAGCGCGATCGGCAGACCTTCGGCCTGCGGGTCCAGCCGCTCGATGTTGGCGGAGGCGGCGACGAAGTCGTGCTCCAGCATCAGCAGCGAATAGATCGCCTCGTTGACGCCGGCGGCCCCGAGCGCGTGCCCGGTCAGCGACTTCGTCGAGCTGATGTACGGCACGCGACCACCGGCGAAGGTCTCGCGCACCGCATCGAGCTCGCGCGTGTCACCGAGCGGGGTCGAGGTGCCGTGGGCGTTGATGTAGTCGATCGGCGTCGGGCAGGTTGCCATCGCCTGACGCATGCAGCGCACCGCGCCCTCGCCGGACGGGGCGACCATGTCGTAGCCGTCGGAAGTCGCACCGTAGCCGGTGATCTCGGCGTAGATTTTCGCGCCGCGTGCCAGTGCGTGATCGAGGGCTTCGAGCACGACGACACCACCGCCGCCGGAGATCACGAACCCGTCACGATCGGCATCGTAAGCGCGCGAGGCGCGCGTCGGCGTGTCGTTGTACTTCGAGGACAGCGCGCCCATGGCGTCGAACAGCACGGTCATGTTCGCATGCACTTCCTCGCCGCCGCCGGCGAACATCACGTCCTGCTTGCCCCACTGGATCAGTTCGGCGGCATTGCCGATGCAGTGCGCGCTGGTCGCGCAGGCCGAGCTGATCGAATAGTTGACGCCGCGGATGCGAAACGGCGTTGCCAGGCACGCCGAGGTCGTGTTGCTCATCGTGCGCGTGACCATGTACGGCCCGACGCGGCGCACGCCCTTGGTGCGCAGCAGGTCGACGGCATCGACCTGGTGTTCCGGCGAGCCGCCGCCGGAGCCGACGATCAGGCCGGTGCGCTCGTTCGAGACCATTCCGGGCGGCAGGCCGGCATCCTCGATCGCCTCGCGCATCGCCAGGTAGTTGAACGCGGCCGCATCGCCCATGAAGCGCAGGACCTTGCGGTCGATCAGCGCCTCCTTCTCGATGCGGATCGGACCGTGGACCTGCGAGCGCAGGCCCAGCTCCCGGTAGCGCTCGCTGAACTCGATGCCGCTTCGGCCCTCGCGCAGCGCGGCGAGCACCTCGTGGCGGTTGACGCCGATGCTCGAAACGATACCGATGCCGGTGACGACGACGCGACGCATGGCAGCCCCCTCAGAAGCCGTCGGTGGAAGTGAACAGCCCGACCCGCAGATCCTTGCCGGAGTAGATCGGGCGGCCGTCGACCTCCATGACGGCATCGGCGATGCCCATGACCAGCTTGCGCAGGATCACGCGCTTCATGCTGATGCGATAGGTGATCACCTTCGCGCTCGGCAGCACCTGACCCGAGAACTTGACCTCGCCGCAGCCAAGCGCCCGGCCGCGGCCCGGTCCGCCCATCCAGCCGAGGTAAAAACCGACCAGCTGCCACATGGCATCGAGCCCCAGGCAGCCCGGCATGACCGGATCGCCGGTGAAGTGGCAGCCGAAGAACCAGAGGTCGGGACGCACGTCGAGCTCGGCGATGATCTGGCCCTTGCCGAATTCGCCACCGTCCTCGGTGATGCTGAGGATGCGATCGACCATCAGCATCTGCGGCAGCGGCAGCTGGGCGTTGCCGGGGCCGAACAGCTCGCCGCGACCACAGGCGAGGAGTTCTTCGTAGGTGTAACTGTTCTGACGGGTGCTCACGGGAGATGGCGTTCTCTGGCAGGATCGGCCCGGGACACGTGTGCCACGGGCGTGACAAGGCGCGCGAGTATACCGGCTTTTCATCTGGTGCAGCCGCCGTTTGCACAGGTTTCCGGATGATGCGCAACGCCCGCAAGCGGCGCGGCCACCCACCGGCGAAGCCTTCCGGATCAGCTACATACGCACATCATGGCGCCAGAGGTGCGTGCCGCCGACGCTGCCGTGCAGGCAGACGAGGTGCCGCCGCCGCCGCTGCGGCGGCACCGCGGCAGCGATACGGCACCGGCACGACGCAAAATCCGGGCACCGGCGCTTGGCGCCGGCGTGGCGAGTCCGTATCGTCCTGCGGCCATGAACCCACCCTCGCCTCCCGACCGCAGCAGCTCCGACGACGACCACGGTTTCCCGAGTCCGGAAGCCACCGAGTTCGCCTTCTACGCTGCCATCGAAGCCGCCGATCTCGACGGCATGCGCCGCGTCTGGGAGCCCGGCGAGGCCTGCACCTGCGTGCATCCGCTCGGGCCGCGCCTGCAGGGCCGGCCGCAGGTGCTCGAAGGCTGGAAGCGCATCTTCGGCAGCGGCACGCGCCTGCGCTTCACGATCGGCAGCGTGCGCGAGCTCGACGGCGGTGAACTGCGCGTGCGCCTCGTGCAGGAGCACATCACCGTGCTCGATGCCGACGAGCAGCCGGCGCAGCCGGTGCTGGCCACCAACGTCTACCGGCGCGGCAGCGACGGCCACTGGCGCATGGTGCTGCATCACGCCTCGCCCGGGCGCGCGATCGCCATCGGCGGACCGGGCGGGCGGCTGCACTAGCCGCGCCTCGCTTCCCGGTTCCGGCCTCATCCCGTGCGCCCCCATCCGCCGCCCCGCCCGCTGCATCCGCGGCTGCTCGCCGAGCTCGAGCGCATCGGCCTGCGCGAGGCGCGCGGGCCGGTGCCGGCAGCCCTCTGGCAGCGGCTGACCGAGGGCCTGAGCCGTCACTTCACGGCCTGGGACGAGGAACAGCGGCATTTCGACCACACCATCGAGCAGGTCTACGCCGAGCTCGCCCGGCTCGGTGCCAGTCCGGCGCTGCGCGCCGGCGCCGAGCGCAACACGCTGCTGACGGTGCTGAACTCGATCGCCGACGGCCTGTGCGTGCTCGATCGCAGCGGCTGCGCGACGCTGGTGAACCCGGCCGCCGTGCAGCTGCTCGGCCGGCCGCAGGAGGCGCTCGGCGGCCGGCCGCTGCTGCCGCTGCTGCTCGGCCCCGGGGTCGAGCCGCCCGACTACGCCGGCCTGCTCGCGCGCGGCGAAACCTGGCGTGACGAGGAGGCCCTGTTCGTGCGCGGCGACGGCGAGCGCATCCCGGTGGCGTGGTCGCTGACCCCGATCCTCGCCGGCGAGAATGGCGAGCCCGGCGGGGCGGTGCTGGTCTGTCGCGACGTGGCGCGCCAGCGCGAGCTGACGCGCAGCCTGTCGCACCGGGCCGCGCACGATCCGCTGACCGGCCTCGTCAACCGCAGCGAGTTCGAACAGCGCGTCGCGCAGCGCATCGACGACGGCCGCCCGCACGTGCTGATGTTCATGGACCTCGACCGCTTCAAGCAGGTCAACGACGGTGGCGGTCATGCCGCCGGCGATGCGCTGCTGCGCGGGCTCGCCATCGTGCTCGCAGCCCAGATCCGCGGCTCCGACACCCTCGCCCGGCTCGGGGGCGACGAATTCGCCGTGCTGCTCGACGGCTGTCCGGCCGCCCACGGCGAGCGCGTCGCCGAAAAAATGCTCGCGGCCGTGCGCGACTTCCGGCTCGACTGGCAGGGCCAGCAGTACGCGGTCGGCGTCAGCATCGGGCTTGCCGCGCTCGACGGCCGCTATCCGGGCACGGCCGAAGCCCTGGCCGGTGCCGATGCCGCCTGCTACGCGGCCAAGCTCGCCGGGCGCGACTGCTGGCGGCTGCACGCCCCCGAGGCCACGGTCGCGGCAGCGCCGGTGGCCGGCAGCGACTGGGGAACCCGGCTGCGTGCGGCGATCCATGACCGGCGCCTGGCGCTGTACGCGCAGCCGATCCGGCCCTTGACCGGCGGGGGCGCACCGGCGCCGGCCGATGCCGAGCTGTTCCTGCGCCTGCTCGATCCCGAACTCGGCGAGCTGCGCCCCGGAGCCTTCCTCGATGCGGCCGAGCGCCTGCAGCTCGCGGCGGCGCTGGATCGGGCCGCGCTCGGCATCGTGCTCGACACCCTGGCGACCCGCCCCGGCGATACGCACCGCTACGTGCTGAACCTCGGCAGCGCGAGCCTCGCCGATGATGAATATCTGCCGCACCTGCGCGCGCGCCTGGCGGCCACCGGGGTTGCCGCCGGCCGCCTCGCGTTCGACGTGAATGCCCGCGATGCGCTTGCCGGCCAGCCGGCGATCGGGACGACCATGGCCGGACTGCGGGCGCTCGGCTGCCGCGTGCTGATCGACGACGTCGGGCTCGGACTCGCGGCTCCGGCTGCTTGGCGGACGCTGCAGGCCGATGGCCTGAAGCTCGACGGCGCGCTGGTGCGCGCCCTGCCCGGGGGGCGCATCGAGCAGGGTTTCGTCGCGGCGATCGCGGCGCTGGGACGGGCGCTGGCGCTGCCGGTCATCGCCGAGTCGGTGGAGACGGCGGCACAGCTTGCCGCGCTGCAGGCGCTCGGCATCGGCCACGGCCAGGGCGAGGTGCTCGGCGCGCCGCAGCGCTGGGCCTGAAGGGCTGTCAGTTCAGCAGCCGCTGCGACAGGCCGGCGAAGTCGATCGACGACAGCAGCGACTCGGCTTCGGCGTCTTCCTTGAGGTTGCTGCCGCTGACGCGCACCAGCACGCGCCGCCCGACCATCACCGACACTTCGAGATCGTCACCGTGGCGGCGGATCAGGCCGCGATTGTCGCCGATGCGGTACGGGCGCACGGCCGGGTCGCTGGCGAGCAGCTTCGGATCGGACAGCATCAGGTCCAGCCCGGCGATCAGCGGCGAATCGACGGCGACCTCGAGCGCGAGTTCCTCTTCCTCGCGGAAGTAGCGCCGGCTCAGCTGCACGCCGCTGCCACCGTCGGCAGCAGGCACGGTGATGGCGCGGACCTCGGCATCCTCGGCTTCCCAGCCGGCCGGCGCCGGCGGCAGCAGGTTGCGGTATTCGCCGGCGAGCTTCGCCTGCACGGCGCTGCTCGCGACGGCCAGCGCCTGCAGCGCCTCGGCGTACTGACCCTTGCGATACGCCGCCAGCCCGCGGCCGACGCGATCCTCGACTTCGTCCGCCTGTGCCAGCGGCAGCGCCGCGACCAGCACGGCCAGCAGCCAGCCCCGCCTTACGCCCTCGAACCCGCCCGTCGCCATCACCGGATCACCTGCCGAAATCTTCGTGCGGCATGGTTCCACAATGCCCGGCCTCGGGCAAACCTGCACCCGCTGCGTATTCCGCGATGCGGTGCGAAGGCTTAATGTACGGCCCCGCCGCAGCACCCCCTGCCCGTCCGGGGCGTGCCCGCCCGGCTTTCCACGATGACAGCGCCGGCCGTGACCGGCGAATCCACCACCAGGGAGCGCCTTCATGGCCGACAGCAACACGCCTCCGTTCAATCTCCCGAACGTCAACCTGCCCGACACGCAGAAGCTCGCGGAGAACCTCGGCAAGATCGCCGAGCGCAGCCAGAGCCTCGTGCAGGAGTTCGCGGCCCGCGACAACTTCCAGGTGCCGGACCCGGGCATCGTCGCCAAGTCGTTTCTGGAGCTGTCGCAGAAGCTGCTGGCCGATCCGGCGAAGATCATCGAAGCGCAGATGAACTTCTGGCAGGAATACCTGAACGTCGTGCAGGCGACGACGCGGCGCCTCGCCGGCGAGACCGTCGAACCGGTGGTCAAGCCCGCGCCCGATGACAAGCGCTTCAAGGACGAGGCCTGGGTCGAGAACGCGGTGTTCGACTTCATCAAGCAGAGCTACCTGCTCGCCGCGCGCACGATCCACAAGACCGCGACCGGCGTCGAGGGCCTCGACACCAAGACCGCGCAGCGCGTCGAGTTCTACACGCGCCAGTACATCGATGCCCTGGCGCCGACGAACTTCGCGCTGACCAACCCGCGCGTGGTCAAGGAAACCCTCGAATCCGGCGGCGAGAACCTCATCAAGGGCCTCGCGAACCTGCTGGAGGACCTCGATCGCGGCAAGGGCAAGCTGCGCGTGCGCATGACCGACCTCGAAGCCTTCGAGCCGGGCAAGAACGTCGCGGCGACGCCGGGCAAGGTCGTGTTCCAGACGCCGCTGATGCAGCTGATCCAGTACACGCCGACCACGGAAGAGGTCTATCAGAAGCCGCTGCTGATCGTGCCGCCGTGGATCAACAAGTACTACATCCTCGACCTCGGCCCGAAGAACTCCTTCATCAAGTGGGCGGTGGATCAGGGCTTCACGGTGTTCACGATCTCGTGGGTCAACCCCGACGAGACCCTCGCCGACAAGAACTTCGAGGACTACCTGAAGGAAGGCACGCTGGCCGCGCTCGACGCGATCCGCGAGGCCACCGGCGAGAAGGAGGTGGTCGCCGCCTCGTACTGCCTCGGCGGCACGCTGCTGATGTCGACGCTGGCGTATCTCGCCGCCAAGCGTGACAACCGCATCAAGGCCGCGACCTGCTTCACGACCATGCTCGACTTCAGCGAGCCGGGCGAGCTGGAGGTGTTCATCGACGAGGAACAGATCGAGCTGATCGAGAAGCACATGGAGGAGAAGGGCTATCTCGAAGGCACGGCGATGTCCGGCGTGTTCAACATGCTGCGCGCCAACGACCTGATCTGGTCGTTCGTCGTCAACAACTACCTCATGGGCAAGGACCCCATGGCCTTCGACCTGCTGTACTGGAACTCCGATTCGACCCGCATGCCGCGCAAGATGCACAGCTTCTACCTGCGCAACATGTACCTGAACAACAAGCTCAAGGATGCCGGCGGCATCACGCTGCTCGGCCAGCCGATCGATCTCGCCAAGATCAAGACGCCGGTGTTCTTCCTGTCCACCAAGGAAGACCACATCGCGCCGTGGACCTCGACCTACAAGGGCACGCAGCTGCTCGGCGGCCCGGTCAAGTTCGTGCTCGGCGGCTCCGGCCACATCGCCGGCGTCATCAATCCGGCGACCTCCAAGAAGTACGGCTTCCAGACCAACGACAAGCTGCCGCCGAACGCCGGCGACTGGCTGGCCGGGGCCGAGCAGCACGACGGCTCGTGGTGGAATCACTGGAAGACCTGGGTCGAGCCGATGGTCGGCGAGAAGGTGCCGGCGCGCCAGCCGGGCGGCGGCAAGCTCACGCCGATCGAGGATGCCCCGGGCTCCTTCGTGAAGGTGCGCATCTGATCCGCACGCACCGGTGAAACGGGGGCGGAGGACGTTCGCGTCCTCCGCCTTTTTGTTTTCCGCGCCGCACGCGCCTGCGGCCCGTCCACGCAAAGCCTCGCCCCACGTCCGCCATGCCAGCCCTCCTGCCGCTCGTCTGCACCGACCCCGCCCGTCACGCCGAGGCTGCCGGACTTGCCGCGCGCTACGGCCTGCCCGTGCTGGCGGACATCGACGCGCTGTACGGAACGTACTGGCTGCGGCTCGACGCGACCGGGCTCGCACTGCTCGGTCGCGGTGCGGACGCGCCCGGACCGGTGCACGTCGACTGGACCGGCGGTGCGCTCGGACACCGGCTGCGCTTCGGCGGCGGCCGCGGCCAGCCGCTGGCGCGGGCGATCGGACTCAAGGGCGGCGCCTGTCCGGCGGTCGCCGACCTGACCGCCGGACTCGGGCGCGATGCCTGCGTGCTCGCCGCGCTCGGCTGCCGGGTGACGCTGGTCGAGCGCAGCCCGGTGGTGTGCGCGCTGCTCGATGACGGCATCGCCCGCGCCGCCGCCGACACCGGCATCGGTTCCTGGGTGCGCGAGCGCGTGCAGCTGGTCCACGCCGACGGCAGCGCCTGGCTGCAGGCAGCCGCGCAGCAAGCGCAGGCCGCGCCGGCGCAGCGGCCCGAGGTGATCTACCTCGACCCGATGTATCCGCACCGTGAACAGTCGGCGCTGGTGAAGAAGGAGATGCGCGCCTTCCGCGCCGTGGTCGGCGACGACCTGGATGCCGATGCGCTGCTCGCCCCGGCGCTGGCGGTCGCGCTGCGCCGCGTCGTCGTCAAGCGGCCGAAGGGCGCGCCGCCGCTGGCCGGGCGGGCGCCCTCGCATGTGATCGCAAGCCCGAACACGCGCTACGACGTGTACGTGACGCTCGCCGGCGCCTGAAGCCGGCGAGCGGATTTCAGCCGATGGCGCGCCGGGGCTGCGGATCGTCGCCGGCCAGCACCGCGGCGATCTGCGCGTGGCTGCGCCGGGCCAGCGCGTCACGGCCGATGCCGGCCGGCAGCGGCGCGAGGCAGCTCACCTCGGCCTCGATACGCCGCTCGCCGAGCAGCCGCCACAGATGCGCGAGCAGCTCGTCGTCGCCGATGAAGGGCACGGCCGGATGCGTGCCGCCCCCGGCGACCGGATAGCGCAGCGCCAGCGCCTGCACCGGGCACTGCGCACGCTCGGCCGCCTGCAGCAGCCGCGCATGGAAACGGCGCACGCCGCGGCCGTCGGTCGAGGTGCCCTCGGGGAATACCAGCACGCGGCCGTCGTGGCGCTGCAGCCGCCAGACCAGTTCTGCAGCCGCCGCCTGCGCGCCGTCCCCGGCCCCGCGGCGGATGAAGGCCGTGCCGACACGCCGGCACAGCCAGCCGAACAGCGGCCAGCCGGCCACCTCGGACTTGGCGAGGAAATGCGTCGGACAGACCGCGGCGAGCACCATGATGTCGAGCCAGGACACATGGTTGGCCACGAGCAGCGCCCGGCCGGCGAGCGGCGTGCCGTGACAGACGATGCGCACGCCGAGCAGCCGGCACAGCCGGCGGCTCCACCACACCATCGGCGCCGGAGACGGCACCCGCCCGGCGCCGCCCGGCAGGCAGGCGGCGATCGCGCAGCCGAGCCCGAGCAGCAGGATCAGCAGCGGCAGCCGCCAGGCCCGGCGCAGCGCCCGCATCAGCCCGGCCGCGCTCACTGCGGACGATCCAGGAAGTGGCGGGCGTAGCGGCGTTCGAGCTGCACGGTGTCGAGCAGGATGAACAGATCGGCGCAGCCGAAATCCGCATCGACGCAGGGCTCGCCGGCGATGCGTGCACCGACGCGCAGATAAGCCTTCAGCAGCGGCGGCAGCACGGCCCTGCCGCGCGCATCGAGATCACGCCGCGGCAGCGGCTGGCGCGGGCGCACGCGCAGCGTGTCTTCGGTCAGGTGCTGCGCGGCCAGCTCCGAGAACACGCGCTGCGCCATGTCCTCGGCGAGCGGCACGCTCGCACAGCCGATCAGATACCGGACCTCATGTTCGGCGACGAAACCGGCGATGCCGGCCCACAGCGTCGCGATCGTCGCGCCGTTGCGGTGCTCGCGGTGCACGCAGGTGCGGCCGATCTCGGCGATGCGTCCGGCGAGCCCGCGTACCGGTCCCAGCTCGAATTCCGTCTCCGAGTAGAACCCGCCGGCGGCACGCGCCGCGGTGTCGGTCAGCAGCCGCGTGCAGCCGATCAGCCGCCCGCCCGCCGTCTCGCGCACCAGCAGGTGCCGGCAGTGCGGATCGAAGGCGTCGTCGTCATGGCCGGGCAGGGTGTTGTGCAGGCGCGCGCCCATCTCCTCGACGAAGATCGCATGGCGCAGCCGCTGCGCTTCGCGCACTTCGGCCTCGCTCACGGCGAGCTGCACGCTCAGGCGTGGCGCGCGCCGGGCTTCGGCCAGCGGCGCGACGACGGCTTCGGTGGCGATGGATGGCGACGGGACGGGATGCGCAAGCATGGCGGCGGACTCCGCGGCGGCCTCTGGACGATGGCCGGCGAGTCTGGGCAGTGCTTCTTGCAGCCTGCTTGCGCTGCGGTTGCGCCCGTCTTGCAGGCGCATGACCCGGCGATGACGGGAACGCCCGGCCGGGTGCGCGGTCCTCACGCGGACGCTGCCGCGCGTTTCGCGCGGTTGCTATGATCCCCCGCCCACGCCCCAGCAGGACCGCCCCGCGCATGCCCACCCGCCTTCGTCGCCGCAGCAGCAGCTTCGGCTTCACGCTCATCGAGTCGCTCGCCGTGCTGATCATCCTGCTCGTGGCCGCCGCGCTGATCGTGCCGCGGGTCATGGAGCGGCCCGACGAGAAGCGCCAGCGCGCCGCGCGCGCCGAGATCCGCACGCTGCAGGAAGCCCTGAACCGCTACAAGAAGGACACCGGCCGCTACCCGGCGACCGCCGTCGGCCTCGAAGCCCTCGCGCACAAGCCGGCCGAGGCTGCCGAGTCGATGAACTGGCACGGCCCCTATCTGCCGCAGGTGCCGAAGGATCCGTGGAACCGCTTCTACCTGTATGCCAACCCCGGCCAGCACGGTCCGATCGACATCTACTCGCTCGGCGGCGACGGCCACCCGGGCGGTGAAGGCATCGACGCCGACATCGGCAACTGGAACCTCGACGAGCCGCGCTGAAGCCTGCGCGTGCCCCCGGCATCGGTCGTACAACGCGGCTTGCCGGGGCCGGCCTGCTGCCTCTATAAATCGCGGTCACGAATCCAGAATTCGGGCGGTCACCGGTGCCCCGGCGACCGAGGGGATCTTCAGGGGGTTTTCCGATGCATCACACCCGTCCGGTCCGCCGCCTGCTCGCGGCAGCGGCTCTCTGCGTGCTTGCGGCCTGCGCCAGCGTCGATCCGAAGCCGAGCGGCCCGTACGTGCGCCAGGGGCCGTTCCCGGCGCCCGAGAACCTGCGCGCGCCGGTCGAATTCTGGAAGCAGGTCTACGGCAGCTGGAGCCTCGGCCAGTACGCGCTGCACGACGAACGCTATCTCGATCTGGTCTACGAGATCGTCGACCTGCCCGGCGGCGCGCGCGAAGGGCTGAGCACCGATGACAAGTCCGTGCTGCGCGCCCGTCGCGACGGCCTGCAGGCGCAGCTGCGCGAACTCGAACGCAAGCAGCTCGCCGGCGAATCGCTGAACGCCGATGAAAAGCGCCTGCGCGAGCGCATCGTCGCCAGCAGCGCCGGCGAGGCCGGCGTCATCGGTGCCGCCGAGCGGCTGCGCGCGCAGCGCGGCATCCGCGAGCGCTTCGCGCGCGGCCTGGAGATCGGCGCGCGCTACGACCAGCGCTTCCGCGAGATCTTCCAGTCGGCCGGTGTCCCCGGGGACCTCGCCTACCTGCCGCACGTCGAATCCTCGTTCCAGGCCAGCGCCCGCTCCTCGGTCGGCGCCGCCGGCATCTTCCAGTTCATGCCCTCGACGGCGAAGAGCTACATGGTCGTGCACACGGCCACCGACGAGCGGCTCGATCCGCTGGTGGCCGCGCAGGGTGCGGCGCGCTATCTCGCCGATGCCTACAGCCGGCTCGGCGACTGGGGACTCGCGATCACCTCGTACAACCACGGCGTCGGCGGACTGGCCAAAGCACGCAGCCTGCACGGCGCCGACATCGGCCGCATCGTCTGGGACTACGACGGCAAGGCCTTCGGCTTCGCGTCGCGCAACTTCTACGCGCAGTTCCTGGCCGCCCGCGAACTCGCCGGACGCACGGTCGTGACGCCGGCCCGCGGCATCCCGGTGCCGCGCGAAAACGTCGTGCTCGATCACCCGACCTCGGCCCCGCATCTGGCAAGCTACTACGGCCTGTCGGTCGAGCAGCTCTCGGCGCTGAACCCGGGCTGGTCGCCGGCCGCCCTCGGCGGCCGGGCGATGCTGCCGGCCGGCGCGACGGTCTGGGTGCCCGATCAGACGCTCGCGCGGCTGGCCGCCGCCGGTCAGCCGGCAACACCGGCCGAGCTGATCGCGATGGCCGACCCGCCGCGCACCGCCGCTGCTCCGGCCCGCAAGCGCGGCGTGCGCTGATGGCCTGATCCATCCGCCCCCGGCTTGTCTGAACCCGCGACGGCGCGCTCCCCCGCGCCGTCGCGCGTTTCCGGGTCCTGGCAAATCCGGACTCATTCCCCGGAGGGCAGCACCGGCAGCAGCTCGCCGAGCCTCAGCACGGCTGCGAACTCGGCGCGCGCGCGCAGCGGCTGCGCGCTGTCCGGGCGCAGCATCGACACCAGATGGCCGATGTGCCCGTAGTCACGCGCGGCGCGCAGGATCGGCAGGCTGTCGTCGAGGAACAGCGTGCGCGGCGGGTCGTAGCCGATGCGCGCCTGCAGGCTGGCCCAGAACTTCGGATGCTCCTTCGGCACGCCGAATTCGTGCGCGCTGACCAGCACGTCGAAATGCCCGCCGAGACCGGTCTTCTCGGCCTTCAGCGCCAGACTGTACGGATGGGCGTTGGTCGCGAGCACGACGCGCTTGCCGGCCTGGCGCAGTGCTGCGAGGAAATCGAGCGAATCCGGCAGGAAGCGGATCAGGTGCTCGACCTCGCGCTTCAGCTCGACCACGTCGACGGCGAGCGCCCGCGACCAGTGCTCGACGCAGTACCAGGCCAGCGTGCCCTCGACCTCGCGGTAGCGCGCCAGCAGTTCCTCGCGGGCCGCGGCCGGCTCACGGCCGTGCAGCGCGGCCCAGCGCGCCGGCAGGTGTTCGAGCCAGAAATGGTTGTCGAAACGCAGGTCGAGCAGCGTGCCGTCCATGTCGAGCAGCACGGTGTCGATGCGGGTCCACGGCGGGCTTGCCATCGGGTGCCTCCGGGGGCAGGCAGGGGGCGTCCGCCCGATTATGACGTGCGCAGCCCGCTTGTCGTCGTCGCGGCCGCGACCGACAATCGCCGCCATGCGCCCGCTCCCCGAAATCCTCGCGACCGAAACGGTCGCCCGCTCGCGTCTGTTCCGGGTCGAGAAGGTCGACCTGCGCTTCGCCAACGGTGTCGAGGTCGAATTCGAACGCGTGCCGAGCGGTGGTCACGGCTCGGTGCTGATCGTGCCGATGCTCGACGCCGACACCTGCCTGCTGGTGCGCGAATACGCCGCCGGCACGCACCGCTACGAACTCGGCTGCCCGAAGGGCGTCGTCGAGGCCGGCGAAGACCCGCTCGCCGCCGCCAACCGCGAGATCATGGAGGAAGTCGGCCACGGCGCGCGCCGGCTGACGCTGCTGCGCTCGGCGACCATCGCCCCCGGCTACTTCGCGCACGTCACGCACCTCGTGCTCGCCGAGGACCTCTATCCGGAAACCCGCCCCGGCGACGAGCCCGAAGCGATCGAGGTGGTGCCGTGGCGGCTGTCGGAGCTCGATGCGCTGCTCGCGCGGCCCGACTTCACCGAGGCCCGCTCGATCGCCGCGCTGTTTCTGGCGCGCGCGGCACTCGCCGCAGCGCGCTGAGCACCCGGCCGGCCCAGCCGATGGATACCGCCCTCGCCGCCCTCGCCGAACCGGTGCTGGCACTGGCCATGCGGGCCGCCGGCGAAATCCTGCGCATCTATGCCTCCGACTTCGCGATTCACCTGAAGTCCGACCGCACGCCGGTCACGGCGGCCGACCTCGCCGCGCACGCCGTGCTCTGCGAAGGCCTCGCGCGCCTGACGCCGGACATCCCCGTGCTGTCCGAGGAATCAGCGCCCGACGAACACCCGCAGCGGCTGGGCTGGCCACGGCTGTGGCTCGTCGATCCGCTCGACGGCACGCGCGAGTTCGTCGCCCGCAGCGGCGAGTTCTCGATCAACATCGCGCTGGTCGAAGACCACCTCCCGGTGTTCGGGCTGATCCTGATGCCGGTCAGCGGCGCGGCCTACTGGGCCTGGCGCGGCGGCGGCGCCTGGAAGCTCGTGCCGGGCAGCACGCCGGTGCCGATCCGCTGCCGGGCGCTCGGCAGCGGGCCGGTGCGCGTCGCCGGCTCGCGCCGGCATACCGGCCACCTGCTGCAGACCTATCTCGGCTACCTCGGCGAGCACGTCTACCGCGGCATCGGCAGCGCGCTGAAGGCCTGCCTGATCGCCGAGGGCGAGGCCGACGTCTATCCGCGCTTCGGCCCGACCAGCGAATGGGACACGGCAGCCTCGCAGATCCTGCTGGAGGAAGCCGGCGGCGGGCTCTGCGACGGCGCACGCCGGCCACTGCGCTACAACGCCCGGCACACGCTGATCAACCCGGATTTCCTGGCCTTCGGCGACGCCGGCCACGACTGGACCCGCTATCTGCCGCGTCGCAGCCCCCCGGCCTGACTTGCCGCTGCCCCTGGCGGCTGCGCACAATGCCGCACTGCCGCATTCCTGCCGTCCGAGCCATCGCCATGCCGTATTCCCGTTACCAGCAGGACCTGAAGCGCCCGGGCTTCGCGCACGATCCGGCCCAGGAACACGCCGTGCGCCTGCTGCAGAAACTGCACGATGCCCTGATCGCCCGGCCGCAGCCTGCGGCCGTGCCGGTGCGCAGCGGCGGCGGCCTGTTCGGCAAGCTGCTCGGCAAGGGCCGGGAGGCGGATGCGCCGACCGCGCCGGCGATCCGCGGCCTGTACTTCTGGGGCGGAGTCGGGCGCGGCAAGACCTATCTGGTCGACACCTTCTACGACACGCTGCCGTTTCGCGAGAAGCAGCGCCTGCACTTCCATCGCTTCATGCAGATGGTGCATGCGCGGCTGAAGGACGTGAAACACCAGCAGGATCCGCTGAAGATCGTCGCCGCGCAGCTTGCCGAGAACCTGCGCGTGCTCTGTCTCGACGAGTTCTTCGTCGCCGACATCACCGACGCGATGCTGCTGCACGGCCTGCTCGCGGCGCTGTTCGAGCGCGGCGTGGTGCTGGTCACGACCACCAACATCCCGCCCGACCTGCTGTACAGGGACGGCCTGCAGCGCGCGCGCTTCCTGCCGGCGATCGAGCTGCTGAAGACGCACTGCGAGGTCGTCAACGTCGATGGCGGCACCGATTACCGGCTGCGCTATCTGGAGCGCGCCGAGATCTACCACCACCCGCTCGATGCGCGCGCCGAGACCGTGCTGGCCGAGACCTTCCGCTCCCTGGCCCCGGAGCCGGGCCAGCACAATGCCCGGCTGGAGATCGAGGGTCGCTTCCTGCGCACGCGCGAACTGGCCGACGGCGTGGTCTGGTTCGACTTCGCGGAAATCTGCGACGGGCCGCGCTCGCAGAACGATTACATCGAGATCGCCCGGCAGTTCCACACCGTGCTGATCGGCCGGGTGCCGGTGCTGGACTGGACCATGGAAAACGCCGCGCGGCGCTTCCTGAACCTCGTCGACGAGTTCTACGACCGCAACGTCAAGCTGATCCTCGCCGCGGCCGCTCCGTGCGAAGCGATCTACGTCGGCGAGAAGCTGAAGTTCGAGTACCAGCGCACGATCAGCCGGCTGCAGGAGATGCAGTCCAAGGAATTTCTGGCCCGCCCGCACCTGCCCTGAGGGCAGCGCCTCACGGCTGCGAAGGAGCCTGCACCGGCAGCTTCGTGCGGTTCACGTCGACCGGGCGCATCGTGACGGCCGCGGCCCCCGCCGGAATCATCACCGCGCCGACCCGGCCCTGCCAGCGGCCGACTTCCCGGGCATCGGCGGTACAGGGCGTCTGGCTGTAGCTCGTCAGGCCGGCGGCATCGACGCACTTGAACACCTGCGCCCATGCCCCGTTGCTGGCAATCAGCAGCAGGCCGGCCAGCAGGGCCTGCATTCTTCCGTGAATCGACATGGCAGCTTCCGATCAGGTACGTGGACCAGCCGTCTATGCTGGCTCCTGGCAGGGCGTCGGTCTGCAGTCGCGCTTCGGACTCGCAGCTCAGACAATTCTTAACCTTGATTAAGAATCGCAAGGTTTCCGGACTTGCAGACCTTTTTCTTACAGGTAATATCAATGTGTCGCTGGAACCGGTCGCTGTCCGGCCGGTCCATTGCCACGTCGATCATCCCCGGAGGTCACCGACGATGAACTCGTATCAACCGCTGCCGGTCGGCGCCCGCACCGGTGCGCTGTCCACGGTGCAGGGCCATCGCGTCCTGCGCAACACCTACCTGCTGCTGTCGATGACGCTGCTGTTCAGCGCCGCCACCGCCGGTTTCGCCGTCGTCACGCAGGCGCCGCCGATGCACTGGCTGCTGATGCTGGTCGGGATGTTCGGCCTGCTGTTCCTGACGATGAAGCTGCGCAACAGCGCCTGGGGCCTGGCCTCGGTGTTCGCGTTCACCGGCTTCATGGGCTACACGCTCGGCCCGGTGCTGTCGCGTTACCTGGCGCTGCCGGGTGGCGGCGAACTGGTCATGGGGGCGATGGGCCTGACCGGCCTGATCTTCCTGTCGCTGTCGGCCTACGTGCTGGTGTCGCGCCGAGACTTCAGCTTCATGGGCGGATTCCTGTTCGTCGGCCTGATCGTCGCGCTGGTCGCGAGCCTCGCGGCGATGTTCTTCTCCGTGCCGGGCCTGCACGTTGCGGTTTCGGCGATGGTCGTGATGCTGATGTCGGGCTTCATCCTGTACGACACCAGTTCGATCCTGCACGGCGGCGAGACCAACTACATCATGGCGACCGTCGCGCTGTATCTGGACATCTTCAACCTGTTCACGAGCCTGCTGCAGCTGCTCGGCATTCTCGGCAGCGACGACTGATCGCTGCTGCGGCACGGGTCGTAGCCAGCCAAGCCCCGCCGCGGCGGGGCTTTTTTCTGGCCGGCCCGCGCCGGAGTCCGGCCGGCCTCCTCAGCCGGCCGAAGTCCCGTTGCGCCGGGCGGCGCGCTTGAGACCGCGTTCGAGATGCTCGCAGACGTGTTCGAGCACACAGACGCGCGCGTGGTACTTGTCCTCGGCCTCGACCAGCACCCACGGCGCCTGGCGGGTACTGGTGTGCTCGACCATGTCGTTGACGGCATGCTCGTAGTCCTGCCAGCGCTCGCGGTTGCGCCAGTCCTCGTCGGTGAGCTTCCAGGACTTCCACGGCGTCGCGGCGCGGGTCTCGAAGCGCCGCTGCTGCTCCCCGCGGCTCAGATGCAGCCAGAATTTCACCAGCACGATGCCGTGTTCGAGCAGGTGGTCCTCGAAGTCGTTGATCTCGGCGTAGGCGCGCCGCCACTCCGCCGGTCGGGCGAAGCCCTCGACGCGCTCGACCAGCACGCGGCCGTACCAGGAGCGGTCGAAGATGGTCATGCGCCCGGCGCGGCTCATGTACCGCCAGAACCGCCACAGATAATGCCGCGCGGCCTCCTCGTCGGTCGGCTTGGCGACCTGCACGACCTGATAGTCGCGCGCATCGATGGCGCTGGTGATGCGCCGGATCGCACCGCCCTTGCCGGCGGCATCCCAGCCCTCGAACACCAGCACCGTCGATACGCCACGCTCCCGCGCCCGGCGCTGCAGGCGGTTGAGGCGTCCCTGCAGCTTCAGCAGGCGTTCGCGGTATTCGGCTTTCGGCAAGGCCTTGCCGAGATCGAGGGAATCGAGCACGGTCGGCTGTCCGGGCAGCACGGCGCTGCCCTCGACCAGCGCCTGCAGCGTCTCGCCGCCGCCATCGTTCACCTGCTGCACGACTTCGTGCAGCAGGCGCCGCTCGGCGAGCCGGCGGCGGATCGCATCCCGCAGGATGGTCGCGACCGTGACGATGCGGTAGCGCTCGTCGAACCCCTCGACGATCTTCCACGGCGCATCGCCGGTGCCGGTGCGCATCAGCGCCCGCTCGGCAGCGGCGATGAAGCGCGGGTACAGGCGCCAGTGCTCCCAGTCGCGGGCCGTGACCCGCCATTTCAGCAGCGGGTCCCTTTCGAGCTTCTTCAGCCGCTTCTCCTGCGCCGGTGCCGAAAGATGCATCCAGAACTTCAGGATCAGCGCCCCGTCGTGCGCGAGGGCTTCCTCGAAGTTGCGGATGCGGTCGAGGCGCTCGTCGAAGGTCTCGACACCGATGCGCTCGTAGACCCGATCGAGCAGCGGCGCCGAGTACCACGAACTGAGGTACATGCCGATGCGCCCGCGCGCCGGCAGCTCGCGCCAGTAGCGCCAGTACAGCGGCCGTTCGCGCTCCTCGTCCGAAGGCTGGTCGAAGGCGCGCGTCAGCAGCAGGCGCGTGTCCAGCCATTCGTTGAGCTGGTTGACGGTCTCCCCCTTGCCGGCACCGTCGACGCCGGCGAAGACCAGCAGGACCGGAAAATCCGCCTCGCGCAGTTCGCCCTGCAGCGTCAGCAGCTCCTGACGCAGCTCGGCCTCACGGCGCAGGTATTCGGTCTTGTCCAGGGAATGATCGAGTTCCGCGGTTCTGAACATCGCTGTCCGCCATGGCCCGCCGGGGACGCGGACCCTCAGAGGAAATGAACGGCGCCCGAACCTCAATGGCGACAGACGGTTGTGTCCGCTGCCGCCATCCAGTACTTTGCTGCTGCCGTAGCCCCGGCCCCCCGCCGGGCGCCCCGACCAGAATAGACGGCGCCCCGGACACCCGTCCGCGGCAAACGTCGCAGCCGGATGAACCTCGCACCATGCAGCACCGGATACTTTTCCTGTGTCTCGGCAGTCTGTGTGCCCTGCCGGCAGCGGCCGACATCTGCTCCTATCGCGACGCCCAGGGCGTGCTGCACATCAGCAACGTCTGTGACGGCGACTCGCGCTACCGCGTGACGATGGCGACGCCAAGCTACGCCAATCGCCCCGACGCACCGTCCGACTATCGGCCGGCGACCGCCCAGCTGCCGCCCGGCGTCAGCCTCGGTCATCTGCCGACCACGCGCGTCGCAAGCTCGGCCCGCCGCAAGCTCTACAGCCCGGCCATCCATGCCGTCGCAGCCCAGTACCGGCTCGAACCGGCGCTGCTGCATGCGGTGATCACCGCCGAATCCGCCTACGATCCGCTGGCCGTGTCGCGTGCCGGCGCCATGGGCCTGATGCAGCTGATGCCGGCGACCGCCAGGCGTTTCGGCGTCAGCGATGCCTTCGATCCGACCGAGAACCTGCATGGCGGAGCCCGTTACCTGCGCCTGCTGCTCGACCAGTTCCAGCAGATGACCCTGGCGATCGCTGCGTACAACGCCGGCGAGAACACCGTGATCCGCAACGGGTACGCCGTGCCGCCGATCGAGGAAACCCGCGTCTACGTCGCGCGCGTGCTCGATCTCTACGACCGTTACCGCCGCGAATACTGAGTCCTCCGTCGTGTTCCCCACCCGCCTGCGCGGCCTGCCGGTCGCGCTGCTGCTCGCCCTCACCGCACCGATCGCCGCAGACCCGGCCGCGGCCGCGCCGCTCAGCGAAACCGCCCTCGCCGCCCAGCGCCAGAGCTACCTCGACGCCGAGCGTGCCCTCGCCGCCGGCGATCGCACGCGCATGCGCACCCTGTCGCCGCAGTTGCGCGACTATCCGCTCTACCCCTATCTGCGTGCCCGGGAACTCGGCCAGAACCTCGCCACGGCCTCCAGCGCCGAGATCCGCCAGTTCCTGAGCCAGTGGGCCGACGTGCCGGCCGCCGCCCGCCTGCGTGGCGCCTGGCTGCGGGCGCTGGCCGAGCAGTCGCGCTGGGACGACGTGATCGCCGATTACCGCCCCGGCCCGGATCCCGAGCTCGACTGCCTGTACCGCACGGCCCTGCTGAATCGCGACCGCCCCGATGTCGCGCTCAACAACTTCCAGGCGCTGTGGCTGCGCGAACAGCCGCTGCCGGCCGCCTGTGACCGGCCGGTGCAGGCCTGGGCCAGTCAGGGCGGGCTGACGCCGGCCCTCGCCTGGCAGCGCTTCGCCGCCTTGATGGGCGCCCGCAACCCGGCGGCCGCCCGTCCGGTGCAGACCTGGCTCGAACCGGCCGATCAGGCCTGGGCACGGCTCTGGCTGCAGGTTGACCAGAACCCGGCCCTGATCCTGCAGGCTCCGGATCTGCAGATGGCCGGCAGTGACCGCGGTGCCGGCATCGTCACCTGGGGACTGGCGCGCTGGATCGAGCGCAACAGCGCCGAGGCCGCGCCGGCCTTCGACGAAATCCGCCGTCGCGGCCTCATCGCCGATGAGCAACTGCTGCCGCTCGAACGCCGGCTGGCGGTGCTGCTCGCCGCGCGCCGCCACCCCGATGCGCTGCGCCGGCTCGATGCCCTCGGCAGCAGCCGCGAGGATGACTCGACCCGGGAATGGCGCGCGCGCCTCGGTCTCGCCCAGGGCGACTGGCCCCTGGTGCTGCGCTCGATCGAACACATGCCGGCCGCGCAGGCCGCACAGGCAGGCTGGCGCTACTGGCGGGCACGGGCGCTCGAAAGCAGCGGCCAGAACGGCGCGGCCGAGCGCCTGTACCGCGAACTCGCCGGCGAGCGCGACTATTACGGCCTGCTCGCCGCCCGCCGCATCGGCACGACCCCGGCGTGGACGCAGCGACCGCTGCCGCGTCCGCCGGTCGCCACGCTGCGCGGCCTCGCCGCGCGACCGGCCGTGCAGCGTGCCCGGGAACTCTTCCTGCTCGGACGCCCGGGCGAGGCGCGCAGTGAATGGGAACCGGTGCTGCGCAATGCCGACACCGCCACCTGGCGCGCCGCTGCGCTGCTCGCCGCCGACTGGAACTGGTACGGCCAGGCGATCATCTGGCTTGCGCGTGCCGGCGACTGGGATGATCTGGTGCTGCGCTTCCCGACCCCCTGGCGCAGCGAATTCGAGAACGCCGCGCAGGACACGCAGCTGCCACCGGCCTGGCTGTACGCGGTGGCGCGCGTCGAGAGCACGCTGCTGCCCGAAGCGCGCTCCGGTGCCGGTGCCCTCGGACTGATGCAGCTGCTGCCGGATACCGCCCGCGGCGTGGCGTCCAGCATCGGCTACCGCCTGGGCGACAACAGCCAGCTGTTCGATCCGGCCGTCAACATCCGCCTCGGCAGCGTCTACCTGCGCCAGCTGCTGGATCGCTTCGGCGGCAATCCCGTGCTGGCGACAGCCGCCTACAACGCCGGCCTGCGCCGGGTCGGAGAATGGCTGCCGGCCGGCACGGAACTCGCGGCCGATGTCTGGATCGACACGATCCCCTACTCCGAGACCCGCGCCTACGTGCGGCGTGTCTGGGAGTACATGGCGATCTACGAGAGCCGCCTCGGCGGCACTGCGCACGGTTTCGAGGTCGAGAGGATCGAAGCCCGCGCGCCGTGAGGCTCAGCCGGGAATGATCAGCACCAGCGCGCCGCCACCGTAGCGATCGACGCTGAGGTTCAGGTTCAGCCGCTGGCTGCCCGCCAGCGCCGCCTTGACCTCGGCCGGAATCGGCTCGGGGTGGAAGGTCTTGACCGTCAGCGTCACGCGATGCGCGTCGGAGGACGTGAACAGCCGCGAACAGACATTGAGGACCTCGGCGCAGTTGTCGCGGATGTCCTCGTCGAGCTTGCCCTTCTTGACGTATTCCTTGGCCACGTCAGCCGGCATCATCGACAGCGCTGCCCCGGCCGCTGCCCCGAACGGAATGTCGAGCAGGCAGAAGGCCGCTTCATGATGGACGGCCGACGCGAACACGCCGCAGACGACCAGCTTGGCGTCGTCGACCTTGTTGTCGACGACCCCGACCTTCACCCCGAGCAGGCCGGACAGCAGGCGGGTGACGGTATCGGGCGTGGGCAGTCGGAGCATGGCGGGTCCTCGCTGGCGCAGGAAAAGCTCAGAGGTATTCGTCGAAGTGCTTCTGGAAGTCTTCGGCGGTGAACGGCTTGGTGATCAGGAAGGCGGCACCGTTCTCGTCGGCGAGCGCGCGCATCTCGGGGCTCGCCTCGGTGGTCACGAAGCCGAACGGCGTGTCCATGCCGGCCGCACGCAGCGCCTTCAGGAATTCGAGACCGTTCATTTCCGGCATGTTCCAGTCGGAAACGATCAGGTCCGGCTCCTCGTCCTTGGCCAGTTCGAGCGCCTGGGCGCCGTTCTCGGCCTCGATGACCTTGTGCCCGCTGTAGCCGGCCTGACGCAGGGTACGGATGACGATGCTGCGCATGGCCTTGCTGTCGTCGGCAACGAGAATCTTCATGAAATCAATGCTCCGCTGTTGGGTTCCGGGTAGGGTCGGTGCGGCCGGGCCTCGGGTGTGCCGCGGCAGCCGGCCGATGGCGGGAAACACCCCCGCCGGAACGCGGAATTTTATCGCATTCTCAGCAGCGTGACCCGGAAAGGATGGTCGGCCGCGATGAAATCGGCATCGGCGCGGGCGATCGCCGCCGCGTCGGCGCTGGTGTCGGGCTGGCCGTGCGTGACCTTTGGCAGGTCCAGCCTGGCGTCCTCGGCGATCAGCGACTTGATGTTGCCGCCGATCATGTTGATCAGCTCGGCGATGGTATCGGTGGCGTCCCGATCGTCCGGCGTGTCGGTCGTGAACATGACTCGGGCGGCCGCCTGCGCCACCGGCAGGCTGGCGACGATCCGCACCAGACCTTCGAAGCCGTCCTCGCCGCGCATGTGGATCTCGCCGCTGATCAGCTCGCCTTCGAGCTCGATGCTGCCGGGCAGCGCGAACAGTTCGCCGCCGAGCATCGTTGCCCAGACGCTGGCCACGATTTCACCGATTTCATTCGGTCCGATGTTCATTTGGTCTCCTTCAGGCTCGCACGCGGTAACAGAGGGTGCGGTCGAACTTCACCTGTTCGAACCGGCTGTCCAGATTCAGCGTCGTCTCGGAACTGCCGAGGAACAGGTAGCCCCCCGGCCGCATCAGTCCGCGGACCTTGCCGAGAATCTGGCGCTTGGTCGCATCGTCGAAATAGATCAGGACGTTGCGCAGGAAGACGAGATCACAGACCGGCAGGCCGGCCCAGTTGCCGGCCAGGTTCATCTCGCGGAAGTCGATCATGCGGCGCACGTCCTCGCGGATGCGCCAGTCCATGTCGGCCCGCTCGAAATACTTGATGAGCAGGTTGGCCGGCAGGCCGCGGTTGATCTCGAGCTGGCTGTAGCGGGCCTCGCGACAGCGCAGGATCATCTCGCGCGAGAGATCGGTGGCGACGATCGACACGCGCCAGTGCGCCAGTTCCGGAAAGTGTTCGCGCAGCGTCATCGCGATCGAGTAGACCTCCTGCCCGCTCGATGCAGCGCCGCACCAGATGTTGAGCACACGCTCGCCGGCGCGGTTGCGCAGCAGTTCCGGCAGCACCCACTGGCGCAGGGTCTCGAACGGATGCACGTCGCGGAAGAACGAGGTCTCGTTGGTCGTCATCGCCTCGACGACCTCGCGCTGCAGGCTGCCGCTCACGTCCGTGCGCAGCAGCTGCACCAGCTCGCCGAGATCACGCAGGCCGCGCATGCGCACGATCGGCTTCAGGCGCAGCTCGACCAGGTATTCCTTGCCCGGTTCGAGCAGGATCGCCGAGCGCTCCAGCACCAGCCGGCGCACGTAGTCGAAATCGGTCGCGGTCAGCATCCGTGCCTGCCGCCTTCGCCGCGCACACGGGCGGCGATTTCCGGGCCGATGTCCTCGATCGCCAGCACGCGATCGGCGAGTCCGGCCCGCACGACGTTGCCCGGCATGCCCCAGACGACGCTGCTGCGCTCGTCCTGCGCGAGCAGCTGGCCGCCGGCCTCGCGCAGGCGCATCGACGAGGCCAGGCCGTCGTGGCCCATGCCGGTCAGGATCACGCCGAGCACGCGGGCGCCGCAGGCGGCCACCGCCGAGCGCAGCAGCACGTCGACCGCCGGCCGGCAGGAATTCTCGGGCGCCCCCTGATTGAGCCCCAGATGCAGGCCATCGGCCGAGCGGCGCACCGTCATGTGGAAATCACCGGGCGCGATCCAGATCTCCCCGGGCTGGATGCGCGCGCCATCGCTGCCCTCGCGCACGCTCAGCGGCGACAGCGCATCGAGCCGCTCGGCCAGCATGCGCGTGAACACCGGCGGCATGTGCTGCACGACCACCACCGGCACCGCCAGCCCGCGCGGCAGCGCCGCGACCAGGGTGGCGAGCGCGTTCGGACCGCCGGTCGAACAGCCGATCACGACCAGTTCGATGCCGCCGCGACGGGTCATCGGCGCCAGCACCGGGGACGGCAGCGGGGGCGCGGAAGCATGCGCGGCGTGGGAAACCGGAGCGGCCGGTGCAGGCGCAGGGGCGGAGGGCGGCGCCTGCCGGGCTGCAGGCGGTTCGTGGCTGCGCCGGGCCAGCACCGCCGGTGCCGGCTCCCAGGGCCGGCACAGCGCCTTGATCTTCGGCACCAGCGCGGCACGCACCTGCTCCAGCGCCTCGCCGGCACTGCCGACGCTCTCGGGCTTGGTCACGTAGTCCTTGGCGCCCAGGGCCAGCGCTTCGAGCGTGGTCTGCGCGCCGCGCCGCGTCAGGTTGCTGAACATGATCACCGGCAGCCGCGGATGCTCGCGCCCGAGCACGGTCAGCGTCTCCAGGCCGTTCATTTCCGGCATGTCGACATCGAGGATCAGCAGATGCGGCCGCAGATCGGGAATCTTGCGCAGCGCATCGGCGCCGTTGACGGCCGTGCCGACGACCTCCAGTTCGGGGTCTTCGGCGAGCAGCGTCGACAGCATGCGCCGCACGACGACTGCGTCATCGACGATGAGGATGCGGATGCGGTCCAAGGCGGGCTCCGGAAGCGGCAGTCACGTCAGGCCGGGCAGGCCGTGGGTCGGGCCCGGCATGGCACCCGGATATGGCTTCGGCACGTATTCATCCATCGTTGCCCTCTCCGGGGCCCGACGCCTGCGGTGCGGTTCGGTTTCGGTCGCCACCGGCCCCGTCGCCAGCCGCGCAGACCCGGAGCGACCCGGGCCGCGCAGCAAAGCGCACCCGAGCCGGTCTGTCCATGATTCTTGTGCCTGCCTGCGGCCGGAAACCGGGGGCCGGAACTTCAGTGGCTGCCGTCGTCGCTGCCGACGATGCGGTCGGTGTCGAGCACCAGCAGCAGCGTGTCCGGCAGCTTGTAGGCACCGAGGATCAGATCGCGGGCCACGCCGGTGACGGTGTCGGGCACGCGCTCGAAGCTGTCGGAATCGACGTGCATCACATCGCCGATGCGATCGACCAGCAGGCTGACCGCGCCTTCGTCGGTGCGGATCACGACGTTCATCGGCCGTTCGTCGGCTGGACGGTCCTCGAATTCGAGCACCCGGCGCAGGTCGATCGCCGTGACGATCTGGCCGCGCAGGTTGATCAGGCCCGAGACCGTGCGCTGGGCGAGCGGGATCGGCGTCATCTCCTGGTAGCGGATGACTTCCTGGACCTTCGTGACTTCCACCCCGAAGAACAGGCTGCCGAGGCGGAAGGTGCAGTACTGCGCGTCGTCGCTCATCAGTACACCGTGCTGCTCAGGCGGGCAGTCGGCCGGGCCGGGAACAGCGCGGCGAACATGCGTTCAAGGAAACCATCGACATCGAAGACCTCGGTGACACGGCCCTGCAGCACCGTCGTGCCGAGCACGCCCTCGCGCGAAGGATCGCCGGTCAGGTCGAGGTTCTCCTCGATGATGTCGATGATCTGGTCGACGACCAGGCCGAGGCTGCGGCCGTTGACCGTGTAGACGACGACCTGCACGACGCTCTCGTCGAGCGTGGCCATGTCCTCGTAGCGGTCGAAGCGCCGGCGCTCGGGCAGCACGTCCTCGAGGCGCACCAGCGGCAGGATCTGCTTGCGGTACTGCACGACCTCCTGCGAGCCGGCCATCTCCAGCGAATTGCGCGGGAATTCCTCCAGGCGCGCGACCTTCGACAGCGCGATCGCGAGCCGTCCGTCGCCGGGCGAGCGCACCAGCAGCATGTTCTGCGCCTCGCCGCTCACGTCGCCGTTGGCGATGGATTCGGCCGCACCGTGGTCGCGCGTCTCGCCGACGATGCGCGCACGCTGCGCGAGGCCGAGGATGTCGAGGATCAGCACGACGCGGCCATCGCCCATGACCGTGGCTCCGGCGAACACGGTCAGGCCCTTGAGCAGCTTCGAGAGCGGCTTGACGACGATTTCCTGCGTGTCGTTGATCTCGTCGACCACCAGCCCGAAGCGGCGCTTGTCGGACTGCAGCACGACGATGTTGGCGTTGCGCGTCGCACCTTCGAGTCCGAGTTCGCGGTTCAGGTACACGAGCGGCAGCAGCTTGCCGCGCAGCCGGTAGACGTGGGCGCCGTGGATCTGCTCGATGCCCTGCGCGGCGTCGAGGCGGATCAGCTCCTGCAGGCTGCCCTGCGGGATCGCGAAGCGCTGGCCGCCGGAGGTCACGATCAGCGCCGGCACGATCGCCAGCGTCAGCGGCAGGTTGATCTTGAACAGCGTGCCGTGACCAAGCTCGCTGCGCAGCTCGATGTTGCCGCTGATCTTCTCGATGTTGGTCTTGACCACGTCCATGCCGACGCCGCGGCCGGAGATGTTCGTGACCTTCTCGGCGGTCGAGAAGCCGGGCAGGAAGATCAGGTTGATCAGCTCGCGCGCCGACATCGCCTCGGCCTGCTCGGCCGTGATCAGGCCCTTCTGCAGCGCCTTGGACTTGAGCTTCTGCGGATCGATGCCGGCACCGTCATCGGCGATCTCGACGATGACCTGCCCGCCCTCGTGGTAGGCGCGCAGCGTCAGCACGCCCTCGGCGGGCTTGCCCTTCTGCACGCGCACGTCCGGCGCCTCGATGCCGTGATCGACGCAGTTGCGCACGAGGTGGGTCAGCGGGTCCTTCATCGCCTCGATCAGCGACTTGTCGAGTTCGGTCTCCTTGCCGACCATCTCGACGCGGATCTGCTTGCTGACGCCGAGCGCGAGGTCGCGCACGACGCGCGGCACCTTGTTCCAGATGTTGTTGATCGGCTGCATGCGCGTCTTCATGACGCCTTCCTGCAGCTCGGTGGTGATCAGGTTCAGCCGCTGCGAGGTCGCCGCGAAGCGCGAATCGTCGGCGGACTTCGAGTACTGCAGCACCTGGTTGCGGGTCAGCACCAGCTCGCCGACGAGGTTCATCAGGTGATCGAGCAGGCCGACATCGACGCGGATCGAGGTCTCGGCCACCGCCGGCGCCTTGACCTCCTTCGCGACGTCCTTCTGCGCCTTCAGCGCCTCGACCACCGCCGCCGGCTTCACGGCCTCCTCCTGCACGAGAATCTCGCCGACGTGGCGCGGATCGCCGGCATCCTGCTTCGACAGCGCGGCATCGACGCGCTCGGGCGCGACCACGCCCTGCTGCACGAGGATCTCGCCGAGGGCCGGCACCACCGGCTTCGCAGCCGGCGCGGCCGCCGCCGGGGCCGCGCCGTCGCTCTGCAGCGCCGTCAGCAGCTCGATCAGCTCCGGATAGGTCTCGTTGCCGTCGTGGCCGCTCGCACCGATCGAGCCGAGCATCACGCGCACGGCATCGACCATCTTCAGCAGCGCCGTCGTGCGCTCCTGATTCAGGCGGATGCGACCGTCGCGCAGCTTCGAGAGCAGGTTCTCGCCGGCGTGCGTGAGCTTTTCGAGCTTCGAGAAGCCGAGGAAACCGCAGGTGCCCTTGATCGTGTGGATGGTGCGGAAGATGCTCGCGACCGTGTCGCGGTCATCGGGCGCGGCCTCGAGCGCGACGAACTCGTTGTCGAGGCGGTCGAGGTTCTCCTGACTCTCGGTCAGGAACTCGACGACGATCTCGTCCATGCCCTCGGCCACCTCGGTCGGCACCGGCGGCGGCGGCGGCGGCGCCGGGGTCTT
>JAFEGB010000344.1 GCA_018240295.1 Pseudomonadota bacterium | reverse complement strand
GCCGCAGGCGCAGTTGTTGAAGGTGCCGAGCACCGTCTGCGCCTGCGGATCGGCGGCGGTCGCCAGCAGCGCATGCCCGGCGGCCGGACCGGCGAGGCGCATCGGCGTCGCGGCGGTGATGCGCCGCGCGTACTGCGACGGCGAGACCACGCTCCAGCGGCCATCGGCCTGCACCAGCTCGACGACGCTGACGCCGTGCGCGGCCATCGATTTCGCCACCTTGGCGGCGCTCCAGCCGTCCATGCCGTCGGCGAACAGCAGGCCGTGATCGACGTATTCGTGATTCAGCGCCAGCAGCGCGCGCGTGCCGTCCGTGCCGAGCGGGAACAGCGCCATGCCGTCGTGGTGCATGCCGAACTGCAGCGCCTGCTCGGCGGCATCATTGCCGGCATCGCTGCGCCAGCGCGGCTGCCCGGCCTGCGCGCCGACCGGATCGCCCCAGCGCGTCAGCACCGCCCATTCGTAACCCGGCGGCACGCGCACCGTGTCCTCGGTGCTGGTGGCAATGGCCGTGAAGCCGGGCAGGCCGGCGAGCGCGGCAGCCGGGGCCGCAGCGGCCGCCGGCGCATCGGCAGCGGCACCGCTGCGCCCGAACAGCGCCAGCGCCGCACCGGCGGCACCGAGCTTCAGCAGCTGCCGGCGGCTGGCGGCCAGCGCCAGCAGATCGGTGAACCGCGGGCCGTGGCTGGGATTGACGATTTCGTCGTCGGCGGACATCGGCACTACCTCGATCGCGAAACGGCCGGCTCGGGCCGCGGAAGGCGTGCGAGTGTGCGCGGGCTGTGTGACGGGGGGTTTGCAGCGCACTTCACTCCACAGCGCTCAGGTGCGTGCAGCCGCGACATCATCGTCCCGGGGGCGTGCAGGACTTCCCGGCCGCAATGATCCGGGCAGCCTCTCCGTGCTGGCGGACTGCGAAGTGCGCGAACGCTTTTCGGGCCGCCTCGCCTTCGACGTACTGCCGGCCGTGGACGAGGAGGTCAGCTTCCGGCTGCGAAGAGGTGTTCGCGGTGCAGGTTCATGTCGGGTGTTCTGGAAGCGGCTCATCCGTGAACAGCCGGACATAGGGCTCGTAGCGGAATCTGCGGTTGCGTGCATAACCCGTCATTTCCGCCAGCACGCCCAGTCCGGCCAGACGCGCCACCAGGGTGTTGGCCGCCGCATACGTGGTTCCAGTCAGTGTCTGCACGTCTGCCACCGTCACGATGGGACGGTTGAACAGGCTTTCCAGCACCCGGTGTCCATTGCCTGCGGCACGGCCAAGCCGGTCAGTGATCGCGCTGCGATGCTGCTCCCGCAACAGCTGGATGCGGCGTGCCGTCTCGGCCGCTTCCCCTGCCACCTCGCTCACGCCTCGCAGGAAGAAAGCCAGCCACCTTTCCCATTCGCCACGGTCGCGCACCGCCTGCAGGTGTTCGTAGTAAGCCTGTCGATGCCGGCGGAAATAGTGCGACAGGTAGAGCACGGGTTTGTGCAGCACGCCGCGCTCCGTCAGCAGGAAGGTGATCAGCAGCCGGCCCACGCGGCCGTTGCCGTCGAGGAAAGGGTGAATGGTTTCAAACTGCACATGCGCCAGTGCGATCTTCACCAGCGGCGGCAGCTCATCCTCCTGACGCAGGAACTTTTCCAGCTCCCCGAGGATTTGCGGCACCTCCTCGTGCGGAGGCGGCACGAAACTGGCGGTCGCCAGAGTGCAACCTGCCGGACCGATCCAGTTCTGGCTGCGGCGCAGCTCACCGGGTGTCAGCCGGCCGCCGCGCACGCCCTGCATGAGTTCGGCATGGATTTCACGAATCAGTCGTACCGATACGGGCAGCTCGGCCAGTCGTGCCAGTCCATGTCGCATGGCGCGTACGTAGTTCACGACTTCGTCGACATCACGCGGCATGTGCTCGTTGAACAGTTCGGCTTCGGCCGCCAGCAGGTCTTGCAGCGAGCTTTGCGTGCCTTCGATCTGACTCGAAAGTACGGCCTCCTTGCGCACGTACATGAAGACGAACAGATCGGGGTTCGGCAGCGTGAGCACCGAGCCGTCCAGCCGTCCGAGCGCGCGATCGGCCTGGGACAGCAGGCTTTGCAGTTCTCCGTGCAGCGCAAGCGGTGGGTCGGGTGGCAGCGGGGCGGGGATGAACGCACGGTAACCGGTCGGCTGACGTATGTAGCGGCCCGCGCGGCCCGACGGCACCGGGGTGTCCATGTGCATTCCTCGCTTGCCCACGCGGGTCAGATGACTGCATATGATAGTCTGCGTTTAGCATGGCGACGAGGAAGTGCCTTGATCAAGGCTGGCTTGCGCTCGGCAAACTCATTTCCCGGCCTCCACCGGCGCCAGCATGTTCATGATCAGGCGGATCAGCGTTTCCTTCTGCGCCGGTGCCGATTCGGCTACCAGCAGACACAGCGCTGCCAGCCCGATGTCGTTGATGACCGGCTCGCCGCGCGCATCGAGCAGGCGGCGGTTGCGGTGCAGGAAATCCACGAACAGATACGCCGCGCTGCGCTTGTTACCGTCCGCGAACGGGTGGTTCTTGATCACGAAATACAGCAGGTGCGCGGCTTTCGATTCGACGCTCGCATACACCGGCTCGCCGAAGGCGGTCTGGTCGAGGTTGCCAAGCAGGGCTTCCAGTCCGTCGCCGCGTTCGCGCGCGAACAGTTCGCCGGCCTCACCGCGGGCCTGCAGCCCGGCTTTCAGTTCCGCCAGCGCCGTGCGCGCTTCGGCTGGCGTCGGCAGGCAGCCGCCGGCCTGCGTTGCCGGTTCGGTCAGCAGGCCTTCGTCGTAGCGCTGCAGCAGCGCGAAGGTCTGCGCGTAGCGGCTGACGATGTCGACCAGCCCGCGGCCCTGATCGGCGCTCAGTTCCGGCAGCCGGGCGGTTTGGCGCACCAGCAGCAGTGCCGCTTCCAGCTCGCGGGCGTTGGTCTCCAGCCGCTGGCGGCTGAGGGTGTAGCCGCGCGTAAGGTGCTCGCGCAGCACGCCGGTCGCCCACTGCCGGAAGCGCACGCCTTCCGGCGACTTGACCCGGTAGCCGACCGAGATGATGACGTCGAGGTTGTAAAACGCGACCGGCTTGTCGGAGCCGGGAATGTGCAGATTTTGCACATTGCTTTCCGGTGCCAGTTCGCCCTCGGCAAACAGGTTGCGGATATGCCGGCCGATCACCGTGCGATCCCGCCCGAACAGCACCGCCATCTGCTCCTGCCGCAGCCAGACGCTGTTGCCATCGAGCCGTACTTCCACCGCGCCTGCGGCGTTCCGATAGATCTGCAGTTCGCTCATTCGGCCAGTCCTCCGGACATGCGCACGCTGTTCGCGACGCCGCCTGCAAGGATGCACGACGACAGGGCCTGCGGGTTCATGCGGGGTTCGGAGCGGCTGGCGGGGAAAAGGGCGGTCGGCACGGAAGACCGGGCGCGGAGTGTGCCGGCCGCTCAGGTCGCAAACCACCAGTCAATGCCCTCGCGCCGGCCGAGCGCGGCGAGCTGGGTGCGGATCGCCGGCTTCTTCGCGCCCTGCGAGACGGTCACGAGGATCGCGGCGTCGGCGTGGGCGGCGGCGGCCTCGGGGGCCAGCACCGGCAGGTCGCGCTTGCGCCCGGCGCGCTTGCGCGGGTCGAGATCGACGAAGGCGCGGATGCGCACGCCCTGCGCCGTGAGCGCGTCGTGCAGGCGGCCGCCGGTCTTCGTCGCGCCCCACAGCAGCACCTCGCGCCCGCCGAGCATGACGGCGAGCGCCGGGGCTTTCACGGCGATCAGGTTCGCGCGGGCGCAGCGCGGGTCACGGCGGGTCAGGCGCTGCGGGTGTTCGCGCCAGTCGAGCAGCACGCCATCGGCGGGCTTGGCCATCGTCAGGCCGGCCAGGTGGGCGCGCAGCAGCCAGTCGTAATCCTCCGGCCACGGGCCGTCGCGATACGGCCCGACCCGCGTCCAGGCCGTGCGCCGGATCAGCCAGCCGGGATGCGGCAGCGGCGCTTCGATGAACAGCTCGCGGGCGATGTCGGCCGGCTCGCAGAGCGCGTTCAGCCATTGCCGGTACGCGATGCCGCCCGGCGGCGGCGGACCGCCGTCGGGCTGCAGCAGCTCGACCTGCACGCCGCAGATCGCCACCTCCGGGCGCGCCGCCAGCAGCGCGAGCTGGCGCTCGAAGCGCTGCGGCCGGCAGCGGTCGTCGGCGTCCATGCGCGCCAGAAACGCGCCTTGCGCCTGCGCCATGCCGTGGTTGAGCGCCGCGACCAGCCCACGGCCGGGGTTGGCGAGCACGCGCAGGCGCGCATCCGGCGGCAGGCGCGCGATGGCGTCGTCGGTCGAGCCGTCGTCGATCAGCAGCAGCTCGAAGTCGCCGAAGCTCTGTGCTCGCACGCTGTCGACGGCCTCGCGCAGCCAGTCGCCGCCGCCGCGCACCGGCAGGATCCCCGAGAGGGCGGGGGGCAACGGCGGCTGAGCGAGGGGTGAATGCGGCGCGCGGGGCGGCGGAATCCACGGGCGGCTGCACGGTTCGGGGCGGGAAAGGCGAGGGGGGCAGGGTCTTGCAAGAGCACTCCGGAAGTCTGCTGCGCTTGCCGCTTGCTGGCCGTCGCGGACCGGCGCAGCATCGGCGGCCCGCAAGTGTCCTCGCCGGAACCTGCGTCGGGGATCGCGGACTCCGCAAGGGCAGAACCGCCTGGCCGCCGGGGCGCCCCGGCCGCAATGGCGGGCCGTGCCGGTCACGTTCCGATGTCATGCATTGCCATTCCCCCCGGCGGACCGGGGAGAAACGGCCGGGCCGGCGCGCTGCGCAGGCTCGTCCGCACGCAGGTTCCGCCCGTCCGATCGCCAGCCCCGCTGGGTTTCGCCCGGAGTTTCGCAATGCCGGACACCGACTGGAAGCAGCGTTATTTCGATGTGCTCGCCGAGCACGAGCAGGCCGAGGCGGCGTGGAAGGCGCGTGAGGAGATGCTCGGCTTCGCGGTCAACCGTCTGTCGCTGCTCGGGCAGGGGCTGGATGCGCGGCTCGATCCGCACCTCGAAAGCCTGCGTGCCGGCCTGCGCCGCGGCGACAGCACCGAGCGGCTGCGCGCCGAGGCCGGGCGCCTCGCCGATCTGCTCGACGAGCTGCGCCGCCTCGGTCATGCCGGTCGCGATGACGAACTGCTGCACCTGCTCGAACTGCTGCGCCTGCCGCCGTCGCGGCGCAAGGCGCTCGATCCGCTGGCCGTGCGCGTGCGCCAGACGCAGCCGCCGCGCGGCGAACTGATCGAGGCGATCGCCGCCGAGCTGAACCACATCCTGCTCGATCCCTCGCGCGCCCCGCTCGCCGCCGGCCTGCCGGCACCCGGCAGCCTCGCGGGCGAGGACATCGACGGTGCGGCGCCGGAAGCCGAGCCGGAACGCAGCGGCCGCACGCTGACCGATCTGCTCGCGGCGCTGCGCCTGCCGTGGACGCCGGAACTCGAACTCGCGCGCGAGACCCTGCGCCAGCGCCTGGCGCAGCCGGTGCCGGCCGCGGCCTGGCCGCAGGCGATCGAGGCCGGCGCCGAGCTGCTGAACCGGGCGCTGGCCGCGCTCGGCGGCGAGCGTGAGGAACTGCACGGCTTCATCGCGCTGGTCACCGAGCGTCTGGCCGGGCTGGAGCGCTACGTCGCCGGCGAGCGTGACGATCTCTCGCAGGCGCGCGGCGGCAGCGCGGCCTTCGGCGCGGCGTTCGAGGCCGGCATGCACGAGCTGCGCAGCGGCGTCGGCAGCGCCGACGGACTCGCGGCGCTCAAGCGCACCGTGCTCGGCCACGTCGAGCGCCTCGATCACGCGCTGCAGAGCTTCCGCGCCGAGGAGGAACAGCGGCTCAGCGAGTTCGGCACGCGCATCGAGAGCCTGTCCGAGCAGATCTCGCGCCTCGGCGGCGAGACGCACGCGCTGCGCAGCGCCCTGGTCGATCGCGACCAGCGCCTGCGCCGCGACCCGCTGACCGGCATCGGCAACCGCCGTGCCTGGGACGAGGCGCTCGCGGCCGCCGTCGAGCGCTGGCTGCGTCACGGCCGGCCGCTGACGCTGGCGCTGTGGGACATCGACTGGTTCAAGCGCATCAACGACCGGCTCGGTCACGCCGCCGGCGACCGCGTGCTGACCGGCGTCGCGCACCTGCTGGCCGGGAGCCTGCGCGCCGAGGACACGCTGGCGCGCTACGGCGGTGAGGAATTCGCGCTGCTGCTGCCGGCCACGCCGCCCGATGAGGCGCTGCAGATCTGCGAGCGCATCCGCGCCGCCATCGCCACCAGCGAGTTTGCCGTCGAGGGCGGCAGCGTGCCGGTGACGGTGTCGTGCGGGCTGACCGGCTTCCGGCCCGGCGACGGCGTGCGCAGCGCCTTCGCGCGCGCCGACGCCGCGCTGTACGCGGCCAAGCGCGGCGGGCGCAACCGCTGCGTGATGGCAGAGTCATGATGCGCCGCCGCTGCGGGCTGCTCGCGGCCTGCGTCGTGATCGTGGTCGCGGCGCTGGCGGCCGGCGGCGGCTGCGAGACGGTGGCGTTCTACTCGCAGGCCGCGCACGGCCAGTTCGAGATGCTGGCGGCGCGGCGCGATTTCGCCGCGGTCGCCAATGATCCGCAGACCGCGCCGGATCTGCGCACGCGGCTCAACGAGATCGCCGACCTGCGCCGCTTCGCCGTCGATGTGCTGCATCTGCCCGATGATGGCGCCTACACGCGCTACGCCGCGCTGCAGCGCCCGGCAGCGGTGTGGACCGTGGTCGCGACGCCGCCGCTGTCGCTCGCGCCGCGCCTGCACTGCTTCCCGATCGCCGGCTGCGTGCCGTACCGCGGCTGGTTCGAGGCCGAGGCCGCCGACGCCGAGGCCGGACGGCTGCGCGCCGCCGGCGATGATGTCTCGCTCGGCGCCGTGCCGGCGTATTCCTCGCTCGGCTGGTTCGACGACCCGGTGCTCGATACCTTCGTGCAGTGGCCGCTCGGGCGGCTGGCCGAGCTGATCTGCCACGAGCTTGCGCACCGCAAGCTGTATCTGGCCGGCGATGCCGCCTTCAACGAAGCCTACGCCACCGCGGTCGGCCGGCTCGGGGCCGAAGCCTGGTTGCGCGCGCGCGGGCGCAGCGACGAACTCGCGGCCTGGCAGGCCGAGCGCGCGCTGCAGGCCGAACTGCGCAGCGTGCTGCTCGCCACGCGCAGCGAACTGGCGACGCTGTACGACGGCCCGCTGCCCGAGGCCGGCAAGCGCGCCGCCAAGGCGCGCATCCTCGCCGCCGCGCAGGCCCGCTACGTCGCGGTGCTCGCCGCCCGCGGCATCGCCGCCGCCCGCCCGCCCGAACTCAACAACGCCCGCCTGGCCATGCTCGCCACCTACGAGGACGCGGTGCCGGCCTTCGAGGCACTGTTTCACGCCGGCGGCGACGACTGGTCCACCTTCCACGCCGCCGCAGCCGAACTCGCCACGCTGCCGCCGGCGCAGCGGCGGGCGCGACTGGGGCTGCCGGCGCCGGAAGGAATTGCGACGGCTTCGCCGGATCAGGCGCGCTGAACGTCGATCGCAATGCCTTTCAGCCGGCAGCCTGAATGGTCAAGGCCAGCTCGCTGTCGTCGATCATTCGATAAACAGGCCGATGACCCGACAGTTTCTCGCGGTTGGCGAGGATGATGGCCGCGAATTCAGCGAACAAGCGCAACACTGCAACGGCTGATTTTGAGCTTGCTGATCAAGGATTGCCGTGGTGCATGGGCGAGCCCCGGTGAGGCAGCCTCCCATGCGCCGACCATGCCGGACTCCTGCATTCGGGCGATACACCCGACTCGGCCCGGGCGGATGTCCCTCGCTGCAGGTCCGGACGGTAGCGCACACTGAAAACCCTTGCCTCCCCGCCTTCACACGGTTTGCTGCGTGCCGCCGCGGCCCGCTACGATCAGTCGCCCCCCGCTGCGTGACCGTCCATGCCGAACCCCACGATCCCCGACGAGCTGATCTGTCGCCTGCGCCACGCCGAGCGTGTGGCGGTGCTGACCGGTGCCGGCATCTCCGCCGAGAGCGGCGTGCCGACCTTCCGCGATGCGGTCACCGGGCTCTGGGCGCACTACCGGCCCGAGGACCTGGCCACGCCCGAGGCCTACGCACGCGATCCGCAGCTGGTCTGGAACTGGTATCAGTGGCGGCGCGGGCTGGTGGCGCAGGCACAGCCGAATGCCGGGCACATGGCGCTCGCGCAGCTCGAAGCGCGCTTTCCGGCCTGGACGCTGATCACGCAGAACGTCGACAACCTGCACCGGCGCGCCGGCAGCCGCCACGTGGTCGCGCTGCACGGCGACATCGCGCGCACGCTCTGCTCGGTCGAGGGCATCGAGGTGGCGGACTGGCCGGCCGACGGCCCGGTGCCGCCGCGCTGCCCGCACTGCGGGGCCGGACTGCGTCCGGGCGTGGTCTGGTTCGGCGAGGATCTGCCGCACGCGGCGATCGACACGGCCTTCCGCGCCGCCGAGACCTGCGACGTGTTCCTGTGCGTCGGCACCTCGACCCTCGTCTATCCGGCCGCCGAACTGCCGTTCGTCGCGCACCGCCACCGGGCCTGCGTCGTCGAGATCAACCCGGACGAAACGCCGCTGTCCCCGGTCGCCGATTACCGGCTGGCCGGACCGGCCGGCGTGGTGCTGCCGGCGCTGGTCGAGGCGCTGGCGATGGCCGACGCCGTGACGGGGCAGGCCTGATGCTCGCGCGCAGCCATCCGCTGCTGCGCCTGCGCCGCGGCGCGCGGCTGCGCCTGAAATGTCCGCTGCCGGCGGGTTTCGGCACCTGGCTCGATGCCGCCGGCCGGCCGTGTGCGCCGTCGCCGCTGCTGCTCGCCGGCTGGGCGCGCGCCGGCCGGCCCTGGGAGTTCGTGGCGCGGGCACCGGCGCATGCGCTGGTCACGCCGCTGCCGGACTGGCCGGGTCAGCCGCGTCTGCGGCTGCGCGTGCCGGCCGAAGCCTTCGCCACGCTGTTCGCCGCTGCCGCGGCCTGAAGCCCGTCCTCCGCCTTCCTGCGACTGCAAGGAGTCATCCGCATGCCCGCCGCCCCGCTGGAATCCTTCGCCGATCTGGTGCGCAGCGCCCTGCGCCAGAAAGAACCGCACCGGCTGCTGTTCGTGTTCATCCGCGTCGACCGTCCGGACGGTGCGCCGCTGCCGGCCGATGGCGGCACGCTCAGTCCGATCATGTACATCGACCTGCCGCCGGCCGAGGAACTCGACTTCGCGACGCTGACGCGCGATGCCGATGCGCAGTCGCCGGTCTGGGACTGGGTCATGATCGGCGCGCTGTCCGGCACGCATGGCACGCCGCCGACGCCGGCGCGCGCCGAGGAAGTGCTGCAGACCATGGTGCGGCTGATCGAGGCCGGCGGGGACCTGTCGCCGTTCGTGATCCTCGATCGCGCCGAGCGGCCGGTGCGGCTGTCGCCGGCCGAACCGGTCTGAGCCCTGAGCCGTGGCACGTTCCGAACCGCCGCTGCGCCTGTTCCTGCAGTGGCTGCTGCTCAACGGCGCGCTGCTGTTCGCGCTGTGGCTGTGCTGGACGCAGGGGCTGATCGCGACCTACGTGCTGTCGGACCCGACCTGGATCTCGCAGGCGATCCTCGGGCTGTTCGTCGCCGCCTGCGGCCACTGCGGGCTGCGCGCGTGGTGGCTGGCGCGCGAGCTGGAGCAGGTCACGGCGATCATGCGCCGGGCCCGGGCCGAGCCCGACGCGCGCCTGCAGCGGGAGGATGCCGGCCTGCGGCTCGGGGATACGGCGCTGCCGCCGTCGCTGGCGAGCGAATACTTCACGGCCGTGCTCGGCAAGTACGCCCGCACCGCACCGCCGGAATCCCTCGATCACGCGCTGCTGACCGACCTGCTCGCCGATCATGCCTCGGGCAGCCACGAAGGCGGCTGGTTCCTGTGCGGGCTGCTGCTGAAGCTCGGCCTGCTCGGCACCGTGATCGGCTTCGTGATGATGCTCGGCTCGATCGCCACCACCGATTCCTTCGATGTCGCGACGCTGCAGCGCATGCTGCTGGCGATGGGCCTGGGCATGAAGGTGGCGCTGTACACGACGATGATCGGCCTGATCGCGTCGATGCTGCTCGGCGCCCAGTACCTCGCACTCGATCGCGCCGCCGACCGGCTGGTCGGCGCCATCGTGCATTTCGCCGAGACGGAACTGGCGCGCCGCGCCGGGTGATGACGGGGGCGGGCGATGTATCTCGAAAGTGTCGAGCTGACCGACGTGCGTACCTTCGCGCATCTGAAGTGGACGCTTGAGGCTGATACGCCGCGGGCGGGATGGCATGTGATTCTCGGGGACAACGGCTCAGGCAAAACGACGTTTCTGCGAGCGATAGCATTGGCGATCATTGGTGCATACGACGCACCGGCAGCCCGGGTGAATGCCAGGCATTTTGTTGCCAGCGATAAAGACTCTGCAAAGATGTCGATCGTGGTTTCCGGTGATTCAGACTGGGATGAGGTTGCTGAGGCTTTGATAAAGCCGGGGGGGCAGGTTCAGTCGGGTTTGACAATGCATGCCGACCCCATAAGGTTCATGACCAGCCCGGCGGGCAGGGGTCAGTCTTTGGCGGATGTGAAAAGCGGATGGTTTTCTGCTGCGTTCGGGGCGTTCAGAAGATTTACCGGATCCTCGGTCAATAACAAGGAGGTTTATTCTGCGTTTCCACGGCTGGAGCCGTTTTTCAGTATTTTTGGCGAAGATGTGGCGCTCACCGACGTTGCTGAATGGCTGGGGCAGTTGAGATTCAGGGAGCTTGAAGGGCTGGTTGAAAAAAACGGCAAGACAGGCCGTCAGTCATTGTTGGCTCAGATCAAGGTTTTTGTGAATCAGGAAGGGTTCCTGCCGTTTGGTGCGAGGCTGGAAAGCGTCAGTTCCGAGGAAATAATTTTTCTTGATGGCAATGACGCGAAGGTGCCATTGCTGGAGTTGAGCGATGGCTATCGCTCGATATTAAGCATGACATTCGAGCTGGTCCGGTTGATGGCCGCCCGGTATGGCGATGAAAAACTGTTCAGCACCGATGGCACGCAGATCGTTGCGCCCGGCGTCGTGCTGATCGACGAGGTGGATGCCCACCTGCACCCGAACTGGCAGCGCGACATCGGTCCCTGGCTGTGCAGGTTGTTCCCGAACGTGCAGTTCATCGTCACGACGCACAGCCCGTTCGTATGCCAGCAGGCAATCCGCGGCTCGATCTGGAAGCTGCCGACGCCCGGGACGGACGAGAAATTCCGGCGCGTCGAAGGAGAGGAACTGGCGCGATTGATCTACGGCGACGCACTCGATGCGCTCGAATCGGCTGCCATCGGTGTGGCGCACAACCGCTCGGCGGTGGCTCAGGAAATGATGGAGGAACTGGCTGCCCTCGATCGACGCCAGACGAGAGGCACGCTGGTGGAGAGCGATCGCAGACGGAGAGAGAAGCTGATCGAAAAGTTGCAGCCGGTGCTCCGGGGCCGCCTTTGACCATGCTGAAGGTGGAGCCAGTCGCAGCCAGTCGTAGCGAACAGGCCGCGCTGACACGACGTACACGCCTGGTCGGCAACGCGCCTGACTATCCGGGCCGGGTCGTCATGGCTCGGGAGCAATGGCGGCTGCTCAAGCCGTCGAAGTGGCTGAAGACCCTGCGCGGCAAACTCGCGGACAGTTGCAGCGGGCTTGAGCGCTGCATGTATTGCGAGGATTCGCGCGCCGATGAAATCGAGCATCGGCGCCCGAAGAAGCTTTATCCGGACGATGCTTTTTCATGGGCCAACTGGCTGTATGCCTGCGGCGAGTGCAACGGTGTCCACGTCAAGGGCGACAGGTTTGCCGTCATTATACAAAACCGGTGTGTAGAGGTTTCCCGCAGCGATGGCGGTCCGGTCGCTCCGCCTCAGGCAGGGCTTGATGCACTGCTGGATTTACGGGGCGAAGACCCCATGGATTTTATCTGGCTGAACCTGGAAAGTGGTTATTTCACGCCAGACTGCGACGACCGGCAGTCGGAGAGATATCTTCGGGCTGAATGGACGATCACTCATCTGTGCCTGAATTCCCGGTCGCGACTGATCAGGGCGAGGCGAAATGCCTATGTGATGTTCAGCACCCTGCTGCGCGATTATGTTGAACAGCGGTCGGCGGTGACCGATGCGCAGGTTGCGCAGAGAAAGCGGACGGAGATAAGCCGGGTGCTGAAAGAAGCTTCGCATCGTACGGTCTGGGAAGAAATGAAACGCCAGCGTGCGATGCATCAGGAGTTGCAGGCCCTGTTCGCTGCAGCGCCTGAAACGCTGGATTGGTAAGGCGCATGTCCCTGCGCCGCAAGCGTCGCGACTTCGAGCTCGATCCGTTCACGGACCTGCTGTTCAACGCGCTGCTCGGCATCACCTTCATGTTCCTGCTCGCCTTCGTGGCGATGAACCCGAAGGCGAAGACCGGCACGATCGAGGCCAAGGCCGAGTTCATCATCACGGTGACCTGGCCGGACAACAGTCCCGACGACATCGACACCTGGGTCGAGAGCCCGGACGGCGAGGTGGTCTGGTTCAAGCATCCGGATGCCGGGCTGATGCACCTCGATCGCGACGACCGCGGCCTGGTCGGCGATCAGATCATCGTCGACGGTCGCGTGATCTCGAATCCGCTGAACGAGGAAGTCGTGACGCTGCGTGGCGTCGTGCCCGGGGAATACACGGTCAATGTCCAGTACTACGAATCGGGCACGCGCGCGCCGGTGCCGGTCGAGGTGCGCGTCGTGAAGGTCAATCCGCACTTGAGCGTCGTCTACTACGGGCAGCTGAAGCTCGAACACATCAACAGCGAGGTGACCGCGGTGCGCTTCACGGTCATGCCGGACGGGCGCGTGACCGGCATCAACACGCTGGCCAAGCCGCTGGCAGCGATCCGGGGGCTGAAGTGAGTGCCGCCGGCTGGGGCATCACCGGTGCCTACGTGCTGCTGGCGCTGCTGGTCGGCAGCCTGTGGCTGCATGCGCGGCTGGCGGTGTGGGTCAAGCTCGCGGCCGTGGGGCTGGTCACGGCCAGTTACTGGCTGGTCTGGACGACGCTGCCGGGTTTTGCCGGCTGGCCGGCCGAAGACGAACTGCCGGCGCGCTTCCAGCTGCTCGCGAGCGAGATTCGCGAGCCCGACGCCGCGAACGGCTTTCCGGGGGCGGTCCACGTCTGGGTCGTCGATCTCGCCGGCGACCGGCCGGCGGCGGCGCCGCGCGCGTACCGGCTCGCCTACGGCAAGGATCTGCACGCCTCGCTCGACGCCGCGAAGAAGCGCATCCAGGAAGGGCTGCCGCAGGTCGGGCGGCGTACCGATGACGTGCGCCTCGGCGTGGCGATCGACCGTTCGCGCTTCGGCGAACGTCACGACGAACTCGATCGCCTGCTGATCGAGAACCTGCCCGATCCGCGGCTGCCGGAAAAATGAACCGGCCTGCCTTTCCGTTTCGCTGGCAGCGGCTGCCGGTCGCGCTGCTGCTGCTCGTCGCCGGCTGCGGACCGCAGCACGATCCGGCCGACCTGTTCCCGCTGGAGCGCGGACGGGCGTGGACTTACCGCATGCAGACGCTGAACGGCCCGGACTTCCGGCGCGAGACGCTGCGCATCGAAGCCCTCGGTCCGCGCGAACTCGACGGGCGCACGGTCTGGGTGCGCCATACCTCGGACGGCACCGAGTACTACCTGGAGCGCGATGCGCGCGGCCTGCGTCGCGTCGCGCAGCGCAGCGTGCTCGATGACCTGCCGCGCTGGGATGCCCCCGAGCGCACGGTGCTGCCGGCTGCCCCGGCGGTCGGTCAGCACTGGTCGGTACCGGGGCGGCCGTATCTGCTTCATCGCGTGCGCCCGGTGGTCGAGGACCTGCGGCAGACGCGGCCGTTCGAGTTCGAGTACGGCATCGAGGACACCGATGCGACGGTCGAGGTGCCGGCCGGGCGCTTCGCCCACTGCGTGCACGTGCGCGGCGAGGCCAGCGTCTATCTGGTCGCCGATCCGCGCTTCGGCCCGCAGGACGTGCCGATCACGCAGGACGAGTGGTACTGCCCCGGCACCGGCCTCGTGAAGCTCGAACGGCGCGAGCCGATCGAGGCGGCCGATGTCTACGGCGGCTCGCTGACGCTGGAACTCGAAGCCGCGCGCTGAACGATCGGCTGCGGAGTTGACGGCGCGCAAGGTGGCGGGCACCGGACTGTGCTATCCGGACGAGGCCCCGGTCGTGAGGCAGGGAGGACGCGGTCCCGGGGCGCTGCCGAGGCTGCGTCCGGAGTCCGCGATGATCGAATCCCCTGCTGCACAGCCCCCGTCGCCGGGCCGGCCGGCCGGCTCCGGCCTGCGCGCACCGGCCGGCCTGGGCGTGCTCGGCCTGCTGCTCGCCGTCTGGCACGATGAGTGGTCCGTCCCCGCAGCGGCCGGGATCGTCGTGCTGGCGCTCGCCGCCGGGCTGGCGCTGCGCATCGCGGCGCTGGAGCGGGCCGCGCGGCAGGCGCTCGCCGCCGAACTCGACGAAACCCGCCGCCGGCTCGACGCGATCATCGGCCAGTCGCCGTCGGCGCTGTCGCTGAAGGACCTCGACGGCCGCTACGTCTGCGTCAACGGCAACGTCGAGCGCCTGCTGCAGCGCCCGGCGGCCGGCATCCTCGGGCGTACCGACAGCGAGCTGTATCTGCCCGATACCGCGCGCGTGTTCCGGGAGCACGACCGGCAGGTGCTGGAAACGCGCAGGCGGCATTCGGTCGAGGAAAGCGTCGTCGTCGACGGCGAGCCGCGGCTCTACATATCGCACATGTTCCCGGTGCCGGATGCGCACGGCGAGCCGGCGCTGGTCTGTCGCATCGCGCTCGACATCACCGAGACCCGCCGCGCGCAGGACGCGCTCGTCGCCAGCGAGGCGCGGCTGCGCGCGATCTTCGCCGGCATCGGCGATGCGGCGATCTACTGCGACACCGGGCGCAGCATCGAGCTGGTCAACCCGGCGTTCACGAAAATCTTCGGTTATCCGGCGCAGGAGGTGATCGGGCGCAGCACGGCGATGCTCTACGCCGATGCGGCCGACTTCGAGGCGGCCGGTCGCGTCTGCTATCACCCGGACATGGACAGCGATCCGCTGCCGCGCACGCTGCGCTACCGGCGGCGCGACGGCAGTCTCTTCTGGAGCGAGTCGGTCGGCATGCCGGTGCGCAATGACCGCGACGAGCTGATCGGCTACCTCGGCGTGCACCGCGATGTCAGCGCGCGGCTGGCGACCGAGCGGGCGCTGCGCGACAGCGAATCGCGCCTGCGGCTGTTCGTCGAATACGCGCCGGCGGCGCTGGCGATGTTCGATCGCGACATGCGCTATCTGGTCGCGAGCCACCGCTGGCGGCAGGACTACGGCCTCGGCGAGCGGCCGCTGGTCGGGGTCTCGCACTACGAGGTGTTCCCGGAGATTCCCGAGGCCTGGCGCGAGGCCCACCGCCGCGGCCTGGCCGGCGAGGTGCTCGGCGCGCCGGCCGATCGCTTCGTGCGCGTCGATGGCAGCGAGCAGTGGATCCGCTGGGAGATCCGCCCGTGGCGCGATGCCGGCGGTGCGGTCGCCGGCATCGTCATCTTTGCCGATGACATCAGCGCGCTGCTGCGCGCCTCGGAGGAGGTGCGCCGGCTCAACGCCGAACTCGAACAGCGCGTCGAGGCGCGCACGGCCGAGCTGCGGGCGGTCAACGCCGAACTCGACAGCTTCGCGTACGCGGTCTCGCATGACCTGCGCGCGCCGCTGCGGGCGCTGAGCGGCTTCAGCAATGCGCTGATCGAGGACTACGGCCCGCGCCTCGACGGCGAGGCGCGCGGTTTCCTCGGCGAGATCGAGAACGCCAGCCGGCGCATGGCCGAGCTGATCGACGGTCTGCTGGTGCTGTCGCGCTGCAGCAGCGGCGGCACGCTGCGCTGCGAGCCCGTGGACCTGTCGGCGCTGGCCGCCGCCGTGCTCGCACGGCTGGCGCGGGCCGAGCCGCAGCGGCAGGTCGAGGTGCGCATCGAACCCGGGCTGGAGGTCTGCGGGGATCCGCGCCTGCTCGGGCAGGTGCTCGAAAACCTGCTCGACAACGCCTGGAAGTACACGGCCAGGCAGCCTTCGGCGACGATCCGCGTCTACGCCGAGCCCGGCGCGCAGGCCGGCGAGCGCTGGATCTGCGTGGCCGATGACGGCGCCGGCTTCGACATGGCCAATGCCGCGCGCCTGTTCCAGCCCTTCCAGCGCCTGCACCGGCAGGCGGAGTTTCCGGGGCTCGGCATCGGGCTGGCAACCGTGCAGCGCATCGTGCGCCGCCACGGCGGACGCATCGAGGCACGCAGCGCCCCCGGCACCGGCGCGGTGTTCCGCTTCACGCTGCCGGGGCGCGCGGCGCTGCCGGTTGAGGCGGCCTGAGCGCTGCGCGGTGCAGCGCCCGGGCAGGCTGCTAGTCCGGCAGTTCGACCCCGCGCCGCCGGCAGGCGGCGGTCAGCGTGTTGTGCAGCAGGCAGGCGATGGTCATCGGGCCGACGCCGCCCGGCACCGGTGTGATCGCGCCGGCGAGCGGCGCGACGGCGTCGAAGTCGACATCGCCGACCAGCTTCGTCCTGCCGTCGTCGAGCGCGATGCGGTTGATGCCGACATCGATGACGGTGGCGCCGGGCTTCACCCAGTCCGGGCCGATCATGCGCGGGCGGCCGACCGCGGCGACGACGATGTCGGCCTGCCGGCAGAGTGCCGCCGGCTCGCGCGTGCGCGAATGCACGACGCTGACCGTGCAGTCCTCGCGCAGCAGCAGCTGCGCCATCGGCTTGCCGACGATGTTCGAGCGCCCGACCACGACCGCGTGCAGGCCGGCGAGGCTGCCGAGGCGATCCTTCAGCAGCATCAGCGAGCCGAGCGGCGTGCACGGCACCAGGCCGCTGCCGCCGGTGGCGAGCAGGCCGGCGTTGAGCGGGTGGAAGCCGTCGACATCCTTGGCCGGGTCGATGGCGAGCAGCACGCGCTCCGGGTCGATGTGCGCCGGCACCGGCAGCTGCACGAGGATGCCGTCGACTTCGGGGTCGGCGTTCAGTGTCGCGACCAGCGCCAGCAGTTCGTCCTGCGTGGTGCTCGCCGGCAGGCGGTGTTCGATGGACTGCATGCCGCATTCGCGCGTCTGCGCGGCCTTGTTGCGCACGTAGACCTGGCTCGCCGGGTCCTCGCCGACCAGCACGACGGCGAGGCCGGGCACGAAGCCGGCATCGGCGTGCAGCTGCGCGACACGGCGGGCGAGATGGGCGCGCAGGCCGGCGGCGTGGGCCTTGCCGTCGATGATATCGGCCATGGGCGGGCGTCTCCTGGGGCTGATCCGGGGGCGGGGAGCGGAAGGCGGGCCGCATCATAGCGCTGCGCAGTGCTTGTTCGTGCAGGGATCGCTGCTTATGCTCGCGCGTTTACGTCGCGCGGGTGGCTTCCGGTCCGTGCGTCCAGCCCATCCGCCCCACGAGCCGGCGCGCCGCGGCGCCCGGACAGATGCCGCCATGCCGTACGCCGCCGCCCATTTCATCCTGACGCTCGCCTGCCCGGACACCACCGGCATCGTCGCCGCCGTGTCGGGTTTCCTCGCCGAATACGGCAACAACATCGTGCAGAGCGACCAGTTCGGCGACGCCGACACCGGCCGCTTCTTCCTGCGCGTGAGCTTCTGCGCCAGCGAGCGCCTGCCGGATGCCACGGCGATGCGCGCGGCCTTCACGCCGATCGGCGAGCGTTTCGCGATGGACTGGGAGATCCACGACACCGCGATCAAGCCGCGCATGGTCATCCTGGTGTCGAAGTTCGGCCACTGCCTGAACGACCTGCTGTACCGCTACCGGGTCGGGGCGCTGAACGTCGAGATTCCGGCCGTGATCTCGAACCACCGCGAGTTCTACCAGCTCGCCGCCAGCTACAACATTCCGTTCCACTACCTGCCGATCATGAACGACGACAAGGCGGCGCAGGAGTCGCGCATCCTGGAGATCATCCGCCACGAGCAGGCCGATCTGGTCGTGCTCGCGCGCTACATGCAGGTGCTCTCCGATGCCATGTGCCGCGAGCTCGAAGGCCGTGCGATCAACATCCACCACAGCTTCCTGCCGAGCTTCAAGGGCGCGCGGCCCTACCATCAGGCCTACGAGCGCGGCGTCAAGCGCATCGGCGCGACCGCGCACTACGTGACGGCCGACCTCGACGAAGGCCCGATCATCGAGCAGGAGGTCGCGCCGGTGAACCACGCGATGACGCCGGACGATCTGGTCGCGGTCGGGCGCGATCTCGAGAACGTCGTGCTCGCGCGCGCGGTCAAGGCCCACCTCGAACGCCGCGTGCTGCTCAACGGCCGGCGCACGGTCGTGTTCCCGTAAGGTCCGGCGGGTGGCATCGCTCGTGAACGAGCTCGTCGCCGCATTCTGGCTGGCCGGTGACCTGCTCGCCGGCGGCGATGCGCAGCTCTACGGCATCGTCGTGCTGTCCTTGCAGCTCAGTGCCGGCGCGGTGCTGGTCTCGACGCTGCTCGGCCTGCCGTTCGGGGCGCTGCTCGGGCTCGGGCGCTTTCCGGGCCGGCGCGTGCTGATCGTCATCACCAACGCCTTCATGGGCATGCCGCCGGTGGTCGTCGGCCTGTTCGTCTATCTGATGCTGTCGCGCAGCGGCCCGCTCGGCGAACTCGGCTGGCTGTTCCGGCCCGAGGCGATGGTCGTCGCGCAGGTGGTGCTGATCACGCCGATCGTCGTCGCGCTGAGCCGCCAGATCGTCGAGGACCTCTGGGCGCAGCTCGGCGATCAGCTGCGCTCGCTCGGCTGCAGCCCGCTGCGCGCGGTGCCGACGCTGCTGCGGGAGGGGCGCTGGAGCCTGCTGACCGTCGTGCTCGCCGGCTTCGGGCGCTCGGTGTCCGAGGTCGGCGCGATCATCATCGTCGGCGGCAACATCGCGCACGTGACGCGCACGATGACCACGGCGATCGCGCTGGAGACCAGCAAGGGCGACCTGCCGCTGGCGCTGGCGCTCGGGCTGATCCTGATCCTGATCGCGCTGCTCGTGAACGTGGCCGCCGATGTCGTGAAGACCCGTGCCCAGCGACTGGAAGGCTGAGCCGGCCGGCCTGCTGCCGCTCGGCTTCGAGGCGGCGTGCTACGCGGTCGGCAAGCGCACGCTGCTCGGGCCGATCGACTGTGTGCTCGACTCAACACCCGGCGTGCATCTGGTGCTCGGCCCCAACGGCGCCGGCAAGAGCCTGTTCCTGCGCCTCGCGCACGGCCTGCTGCAGCCGACGGGCGGGCAGGTGCGCTGGGCGACGGAGGCCGCGGCCTGCCGGCAGCGTCAGGCGATGGTGTTCCAGCACCCGGTCGTGCTGCGCCGTCCGGTGCGCGCCAACGTCGAATACGCGCTCGGCCTGCGCGGCCTGGCGAGGGCCGAACGCCACCGGCGCAGCGAGGAGGCCCTGGCGCGTGCCGGCCTGACGGCGCTGGCCGCGCGCATGGCGCCGGTGCTCTCCGGCGGCGAGCGCCAGCGGCTGGCGCTGGCGCGGGCCTGGGCGCTGCACCCGGACGTGCTGTTCCTCGACGAGCCGACCGCGAGCCTCGATCCGGCCGCTGCCGCGCAGGTCGAGGCGCTGATCGGGGATTTCCGCGCGCGCGGCACGCACATCGTCATGAGCACGCACGATCTGGCGCAGGCGCGCCGGCTCGGTGGCGAGGTGCTGTTCTTCCACCGCGGCCGGCTGCTGGAACGCGCGCCGGCCGCCGGTTTCTTCGCGCAGCCGGCCACGCGCGAGGCGGCAGCCTACGTGCGTGGCGAGCTGTTCTGGTAGCTCATGCCGATCAAGGCTGAACTCCCGGTCTTTTCAGCCCCTGCCCCCTTGCGGGGGAGGGAGCGGGGAGAGGGAGATCAGCAACGCATTCACGCGTGATCGGTATCAGCCCGGGCGGCCGCCGTTGTGCCGGCGGCGCGGCGGACGGCCGTGCGGACGGCGCTCGCCGTGGTGCTCGCTGCGCCTGGCCGGGCGCACCTCGGCGAGCAGGCCGGGCTCGATCGGCTCGACCGGGATCTTCTGGCCGATGTAGTCCTCGATGTCCGGCAGCGAGTAGACGTACTCCTCGCAGGCGAAGCTGATCGCGTCGCCCGAGGCGCCGATGCGCGCCGTGCGGCCGATGCGGTGCACGTAGTCCTCGGCGTCCTGCGGCAGGTCGAAGTTGAAGACGTGGCTCACGTCCGGGATGTGCAGGCCGCGTGCGGCGACATCGGTCGCCACCAGCACCGGCAGCTCGCCGGCCTGGAACTGCGCGAGCAGGCGCTCGCGCTTGTTCTGCGGGATGTCGCCGGAGAGCACCGCGCACTGCCAGCTGTTGCCGGCCAGCCAGCCCTCGACCTGCTCGGCAGCGCGCTTGGTGTTGACGAACACGATGGCACGGTTCGGCTTCTCGCGGTGCAGCAGGCCGACCAGCAGCGGGATCTTGTCTTCCTTCGAGACGTGGAACAGCGTCTGGCGCACCTTGTCGGCGGTGACCTGTTCGGACTCGATCTTGATCTGCTGCGGGTTGTTCATGTGCTCGTAGGCGAGCTCCATGACCCGGGTCGACAGCGTCGCCGAGAACAGCAGGTTGATGCGCTGGTCGGCCGAGGGCATCCGGCGCAGCAGGTAGCGGATGTCGGAGATGAAGCCGAGGTCGAACATGCGGTCGGCCTCGTCGAGCACGACGACTTCGATGTGCTTGAGCTTCAGCACGCCCTGCTTGTAGAAGTCGATGATCCGGCCCGGCGTGCCGATGACGACATCGACGCCGTCCTCCAGCTGGCGGCGCTGCGAGTCATAGCCGGTGCCGCCGTAGACGGCGGCGAACTTCAGACCGGTGTAGCGGCCGAGGGATTCGGCGTCCTTGTGGATCTGCAGTGCGAGTTCGCGGGTGGGGGCGAGCATGATCGCCCAGGGGCCGGAGAGTCCGTCCTCGACCGGCGTCGTCATCAGGTAGTGCAGCGTGGACAGCAGGAAGGCGGCCGTCTTGCCGGTGCCGGTCTGGGCCTGGCCGGCAATGTCGTGACCGGCGAGCGCGAGCGGCAGCGTGGCGTCCTGGATCGGGGTGCAGTACGTGAATCCGGCGTCTTCGAGGGCTTCCAGCAGGCAGTCGGTCAGGGGCAACGCCGAGAACGGCGTGGAGGTCAGATGGCTTTTTTCCATGGGGAGCGCAGGGGATACCGCGGGAGGGCGGCCGGTGCCGACACTTGCCAGCGTTCCGGCGTTTCGGCTGAAATGAGTCTTTGGTTTGCTAAGGCGACCGTGTGAGCGGCGCCATTCTGGAGGCGAATGCCGTGAGTGATCAAATCGTTTCTGTGTCCGACAGCAGCTTCGAAAGCGATGTCCTGAAGTCGGAACTGCCGGTGCTGGTCGACTACTGGGCCGAATGGTGCGGTCCGTGCCGCATGATCGCCCCGATCCTCGACAAGGTTGCCGAGGACTACAAGGGCCGGCTGACCGTCGCCAAGCTCAACATCGACGAGAATCAGGTGACGCCGACCCGGTACGGCGTGCGCGGCATCCCGACGCTGATGATCTTCCGCGGCGGCGAGATCATCGGCACCAAGGTGGGCGCGCTGTCGGCCTCGCAGCTGAGCAAGTTCATCGAGGACACCATCTGAAACCCGCCGCCGGGCCGCGCCGCGCCCGGCCGTTTCGCCCGAATCCGGCCGGCGTCCGACTTCTGGACGCCGGCCGTGTCGCGTGTTAGCTTCCGCCATCATTTTTTCTGCGGGCGCCCGTCTCCGGTGCTTCCCCCGCACCCTCGACGTCCCCCGTCGACCCCGCCAGCCCCCGCACCGCGCATCCAGGCCCTTCTCCGCACCCCGGGCCGGTGCCATTCCGCAGCCCCCGCGCCGGAAGCACGCCTACATGAATCTGACTGAACTCAAGAGAAAACCCGCGTCCGAGATCATCGAGATCGCGCAGGAGCTGGGCCTCGAAGGCATGGCGCGTTCGCGCAAGCAGGACGTGATCTTCGCGATCCTGAAGGCGCACGCGAAGAGCGGGGAGGACATCTGGGGCGACGGCGTGCTCGAAATCCTCTCCGACGGTTTCGGCTTCCTGCGCGGCGGAGACAGTTCGTATCTGGCCGGACCCGACGACATCTACGTGTCGCCGTCGCAGATCCGGCGCTTCAACCTGCGCACCGGCGATACCGTCAGCGGCAAGATCCGCCCGCCCAAGGAAGGCGAGCGCTACTTTGCGCTGCTGAAGGTCAACGAGATCAACTACGAACCGCCCGAGAACTCCAAGAGCAAGGTGCTGTTCGAGAACCTGACGCCGCTGCACGCGCACCGGCGCCTGAAGCTCGAACGCGGCAACGGTTCGACCGAGGACATCACGGCGCGGATCATCGACCTGATCGCGCCGATCGGCAAAGGCCAGCGCGGCCTGATCGTCTCGCCGCCGAAGGCCGGCAAGACCGTGCTGATGCAGAACGTCGCGCAGTCGATCTCCGTGAACCATCCCGAGTGCTACCTGATCGTGCTGCTGATCGACGAGCGGCCCGAGGAAGTCACCGAGATGCAGCGCACCGTGCGCGGCGAGGTCATCGCCTCGACCTTCGATGAGCCCGCCGCCCGCCACGTGCAGGTCGCCGAGATGGTCATCGAGAAGGCCAAGCGTCTGGTCGAGCACAAGGTCGACGTGGTGATCCTGCTCGATTCGATCACGCGTCTGGCGCGCGCCTACAACACCGTCGTGCCCTCGTCCGGCAAGGTGCTGACCGGTGGCGTCGACGCCAACGCGCTGCACCGCCCGAAGCGCTTCTTCGGCGCCGCGCGCAACATCGAGGAAGGCGGCTCGCTGACCATCGTCGCCACCTCGCTGGTCGAGACCGGCTCGAAGATGGACGACGTGATCTACGAGGAATTCAAGGGCACCGGCAACATGGAGATCCACCTCGACCGGCGCATCTCCGAGAAGCGCGTGTTCCCGGCGATCGACATCAACCGCTCCGGCACCCGCCGCGAGGAGCTGCTGACCGAGCCCGACGACCTGCAGAAGATGTGGATCCTGCGCAAGCTCCTGCATCCGATGGACGAACTGCAGGCGATCGAATTCCTGCTCGAACGCCTGAAGAACACCCGCACCAACCGCGACTTCTTCGAGATGATGAAGCGCTGAAGCCGCGCGGCTCCGGTCCCCTCCGTGTCGCTGTCTCCCGTCGATGCCGATCCCGTCCTGCCGCGCTGTGCGTGGCTGCCGGTTGCTGATGCGCTGTACCGGCGCTACCACGACGGGGAATGGGGCGTGCCGGTGCATGACGATGCCCGCCTGCTCGAACTGCTGATCCTCGAAGGGGCACAGGCGGGGCTGTCGTGGATCACCGTGCTGCGCAAGCGCGAACGCTACCGCGAGCGCATGCACGGCTTCGATGCGCAGCGCCTCGCCGCCTGCGGGCCGGCCGAGGTCGACGACTGGCTGCGCGATCCGGGGCTGATCCGCCACCGCGGCAAGCTCGAAGCCGCGATCCTGAACGCCCGCGCCTGTCTCGCGCTGCAGGCCGAAGCCGGCAGCCTCGACGCCTGGCTGTGGGCCTGGGTCGACGGCCGGCCGATCCGCAACCGCCCGCGCACGCCCGCCGAAGTGCCGGCGAGCACGCCGCTGTCGGAGCGCCTGAGCCGCGAACTGCGCCGGCGCGGCTTCCGCTTCGTCGGACCGACGACGGTCTACGCCTTCCTGCAGGCCGCCGGTCTGGTCGACGATCACACGATCGACTGCTTCCGCTGCACCCCGCCCGACTGAGCGAGGCCGCCGTCCATGCGTTCCTGCCGTTTCCGTCATCCGCTGCTGTCCGTGCTCTGCGCGCTGCTGCTGGGGCTTGCCGCCGGTGCCTGCGGCGCGCGCGAACCCGCCTCGCCGCTGATCGTCGCGCGCGACGGCCAGAGCCAGATCACGATCATCCCGGACTGGCTGGACCTGCGCGATCTCACGCACGACGAGGCGCAGATCCAGGTCGGCTCGCGGCTGCTGAACCAGTACCTGATCGTGCTGACCGAACCGCGTCCGGCCGACGTGCCGCTGGCGCTGTTCGCGAAGATCGGCATCGAACAGCTGATGTCCGGCATCGAGGGCGCGCAGACCGCCGGTCCGGTCGAGGCCCAGATCGGCGGCCTGCCGGCGCAGCGCTTCGAGGCGATCGGCGTGCATGACGGTCACCGGCTCGGCTACCTGTACTACGCGCTGCAGGGCACGCGGAACCAGTACCAGATCGTCGCCTGGTGCGCGGCCGAGGACTTCCCGCGCCTGAAGCCGACCTTCCAGGCCGTCGCCGAGACCTTCCGCGAGATCGTGCGGTGAGCACGGCGCCGGTGCCGGCGCGACCCGTCGGGCTGTGGCTCGCGCTGTTCGGGCTGATCGCGGCCTGGTCGGCGTGGCGCCCGCACGACGGGCCGACCTGGGCGATGGAAACCGCACCGGCCTTCCTCGGCCTGCTGCTGCTCGCCGCGAGCTGGCGGCGGTTCCGCTTCACGCCGCTCGCGTACTGGCTGCTGCTCGCGCACGCGGCGATCCTGTTCACCGGCGGTCACTACACCTACGCGAAGGTGCCGGCCTTCGACGCGCTGCGGGATCTGCTCGGCACGGCGCGCAACGACTTCGACAAGCTCGGGCATTTCGCGCAGGGCTTCGTGCCGGCCGTGATCGCGCGCGAGCTGATCGTGCGCCGCGCGCTGGTGCGCGGGACCGGCTGGGCGCGCTTCTTCACGGTCGCGGTGTGTCTGGCGATCAGCGCCGCCTACGAGCTGATCGAATGGGCGGCGGCGGTCGCGCTCGGCAGCGGAGCCGATGAATTCCTCGGCACCCAGGGCGATCCGTGGGACACGCAGAAGGACATGGCGACGGCGCTGCTCGGGGCGCTGCTCGCGGTCACGCTGCTCGCGCCGCTGCACGACCGGCAGATCGCGCGCGTGCGTGCCGCCGAAGGCTGAAGCCATGCTGCGCACGCTCGGCGGCTACGCGCTCGCCGCCCTCTGCGAGATCGGCGGCTGCTATGCGTTCTGGGCCTGGCTGCGGCTCGGGCGCAGCGCGCTGTGGCTCGTGCCCGGCGTGCTGGCGCTGCTGACGTTCGCCTGGCTGCTGACGCGCATCGACGCCGCGTTTGCCGGTCGCGCCTATGCCGCCTACGGTGGCATCTACATCGGCGCGGCGCTCGTCTGGGCGCAGCTGGTCGAGGGCCAGCCGCCGGATCGCTGGGATCTGGCCGGCGCCGCGCTGTGTCTGGCCGGCGCCGGCCTGATCCTGTACGGCCCGCGCCCCGGCTGATGCCGGGTGATGGGATAGCGGTCACCACTGAACACGCCGCCTTTTCAGCCCCTCCCCCCTTGCGGGGGAGGGGTTGGGGAGAGGGGGACAAACAACGCATTCGTGCGTAATCGCCATGACTTCGCGCGATCTGATCCCGGGCGACGGGATGGCGATCTGATCCCGAACGATTCCCGCGGCCGCACCGGCGGTCCGCCCTTTCACTGCAGGAGCCTTCGTGATGAGCGACATCCAGACCCGCACCGTCCCCTATGACCACGCCGGCACCGCGCTCGAAGGCTGGCTGGCCTCGCCGGCCGGTGACGCGCCGCGCCCGGTCGTGCTGCTCGTGCACGAATGGCGCGGCCTCGGCGATCACGTGCGTGCGCGCGCCGAGCAGATCGCCGGCTGGGGCTGGCATGGCTTCGCGGTCGACGTGTTCGGTGCCGGCGTGCGCCCGACGACGATCGAGGACTGCTCGGCGAACATGATGATCTACGTCAACGACCGCGACCTGCTGCGCGCGCGCCTGCACGCCGCCCTCGACTGGATCCGCGCCCAGCCCGGCGTCGACGGCACGCGCGTCGCGATCCTCGGCTTCTGCTTCGGCGGTCTGGCGTCGATGGAACTCGCCCGCAGCGGCGCCGACATCAAACTCGCGGCGAGCTTCCACGGCAACCTGAGCACACGCGATCCGGCCGAGGCGCAGAACATCCGCTGCCCCGTGCTCGCCTGCCACGGCGCCGACGATCCGCTGGTCACGCAGGACGTGGTCGCCGGTTTCGAGCGCGAGATGAGCGAGGCCGGCGTCGACTGGACCGTCGTGCAGTTCGGCGGCGTCATGCACTCGTTCACGAACCCGCAGGCCAACGATCCGGGCTTCGGCACCGTCTACGACGCCGGCGCCGACCGCCGCGCCTTCGGGCTGCTGCGTCAGTACCTCGACGACGTGTTCGCGTGAACCCGAAGCCACCCGCGCCGTCGCCGGCCCCGGCGCCTGCCCGGGGGCCGGACGACGAACTGGCCGATCTCGACGACGCCGAACTCGACGCGCGCTGCTGCCAGAACTTCTGCAAGTACTGCGTGAAGGTCCGCGCCGCGCGCGCCCGTGCCCGGCGCGCCGGCCTGCCGCTGCCGCCGTGGCAATGAGCCGGGCCGCTGGCCAGCCGCGCGGCGGGCAGGCACAATGCGCGCCCCGGTCATGCACAACATGCTGTGTGCAGACCAGTACAAAAACACATCATCTGGTTATCGGCGCCTTGCTGGCGCCCGCCGACCCGCAGCCCGAGTGCCGACCATGACCGTCAAGATCGACAGCAAGATCGTCAAGTACGCCGTGCTGAGCAAGGAAGAAACGACGCCGGCGCCGGTGACCGTCGTGCCGGTCGCGGAGCCCGAGCCGGTGCAGCAGGCGCTCGGCTTCAGCCTCGAACAGATGCACGAGGCGCTGGAGCGCCCGGAGATGCTGCTCGGCTCGACCTACAAGGTGAAGACGCCGCTGTCCGAGCACGCGATGTACATCACGATCAACGACATCGTGCTGAACCCGGGCACGCCGCACGAGCAGCGCCGGCCGTTCGAGGTGTTCATCAACTCCAAGAACATGGACCACTTCCAGTGGATCGTGGCGCTGACGCGCATCATCTCGGCGGTGTTCCGCAAGGGCGGCGACGTGACCTTCCTGGTCGAGGAGCTGAAATCGGTCTTCGATCCGAAGGGCGGCTACTTCAAGCGCGGCGGCAAGTACATGCCGTCACTGGTCGCCGAGATCGGCGATGTCATCGAATCGCACCTGCGCCTGATCGGCCTGCTGAAGGACGACGGCCTCGACGAGCACCAGCAGAAGCTGGTCGCCGAGAAGCGCGCGCAGTACGCGGCGCGCAGTGTCAGCGATGTCGCCGGCGGCACGGCGGCCGGCGAGTTTCCGGCCGGCGCGACGCTCTGCGGCAAGTGCCAGACCCGCGCCGTCATCGTCATGGACGGCTGCATGACCTGCCTCAACTGCGGCGATTCGAAGTGCGGCTGAACGCGCCTGCGCCGACTGGCAGGCGACAGCCCGGTGCGCTCATGATTCACTGCTGAACCTTCACCGCTGAACCGGCCGTCGCGCCGCCCCCTGTCCGCCGAGCCCGAGGACCGCTCCGCCATGCCGAGACGCCGCACGCTGGACCTTGCCGGCACCATCGGCTGCATCGACACGCGCGGTCTGAAGACCACGCTGATCTCCACCGTCGGCACGCACTGCGATGTCTGGCGCACGACGCGCATGGTCTCGCGCGAGGGCGGCGCGCTGATGCTCGATCTCGTCATCAAGCGCCCCAAGCTCGCCGTCTCGCACGCCGAGATCCGCATCATGCGGCGCGACTGGAAGATCCTGCACGACCGGCTCGGCGACATCGTGCCGGAGGCGATCTTCGTCGAGACCGAGGTCCAGGGCTCGCCGAACGTCGTCGTCGTCGCCGAGGCCGCGCCGCTGTGGTTCAACGTCGCCAATCCGGCCTACGAGGAGGATGCGGTGATGCTGATGCGCCAGAACCCGAAGTCGCGCGCGCAGCTCGGCCTGTTCATCGAGGCGGCGCGCGACTGGTACGACCAGGGCAACGGCAAGCTGATCGACCTGTTCGGCCTCGACAACCTGGTCATCGACGTGAACCGCCGCGTGCGCTACGTCGACAGCTTCAACGTCTTCTTCTATCTCGACCTGCTCGACATGGAGGACGACGCCGACTCGCACCTGCGCAACATGGTCGAGATCTCGCTGGAGCGGCTCGATTATCTCGACTGGGTGATGCGGCTGACGCGGCCGTGAGGTGACGGCATCATCCGCATCAGTATGCAAGCTCCGGATAATGGGCATTGTATGATGAGAAGGCATTTATAAATGCTCATGCCGAAAGAACCACCGGCACGGGTGCCGTCATCCCTTCTGCATGGAACCATGCCTTGAACTTCGCCATCTGCTTGATGCGATCGGCGTACAGCTTCACCTTGTCGGACGGCGCCATGATGTGCGCCAACTGTCTGGCGTCCGCTTCATGGGAGCGCAAGGCCAAGTAACTGGCGACGGCCGGAAACAGGGAGGGGTCAAAATCCCGAACTTCCTGCGAGGCCACCACGAAAGCCAGTCCGTACTTGCGGCATTCCTTGGCCATGGTGGGAATCAGCTTCAGTCTCGCCGCCCGGTGGGCTTCGTCGAAGATGATCGCGTGAGTGATGCAGCGCTGCGGTCCCCGGCGGAACATCGTCTGATACAGATTGTGCAGCACGAAGGTGGCGAAGGCGCGCTGGAGCATTTCGTTAGGCGAACCGTGAATCTGCACC
>JAFEGB010000343.1 GCA_018240295.1 Pseudomonadota bacterium | reverse complement strand
TGGTGGTGGCGAAACCGGCGACCGCGGTGGCCCCGGCCGCGAAAGCGCCGGCGCTCGCGTCCGCTGCGAAGCCTGCCGCCGTGGCGCCGGTCACGGCTGGCAAGGCCGCGGCGAAGCCGGCGACCGTCGCCGGCAAGCCCCCGGCACCGGCCGCGAAGCCGGTCGTCGTCGCCCGGGCCGCCCCGGCCAGGCCGGCCGCCTCCCGGACCACGCCGCCGGCGAAGGTCACGCCGGTGAAGGCCACGCCAGCGAAGGTCGCGCCGGTGAAGGCCACCGGCACCACGGCTCCGGCGAAGGCGACGGCCGCCCCGGTGAAGCCCGCTGATGTGAAGAATGCAAAGGATGCAAAAAACACGAAGGACGCGAAGCAGCCGACGACGACCGCGCAGCGCTGATCTCTGCCGTCACATCCCCGGACCCCGCAGCCGCCCGCGCGCCGCTGCGGGGTCCGGCGTTTCTGGCGCACGCTGTAGCGTGCAGCTGACGGCCGGCCGTCGCCGAAGCTCGCGCGCCGCGCAGGCAGCCGCTACCGTGCGCGCCCGGTTCGGGTCCCGACCCCGACCTCAATCTTCCGTGGTGATCCCGTGCTCTACGCCTTCGACCTGTTCGGTGTGTTCGTCTTCGCGGTCAGCGGCGCGCTGGTCGCCGCCCGCAAGCAGCTCGACTGGCTCGGTGCGCTGGTGCTGGCCGCGGTCACCGCGGTCGGCGGCGGCACGCTGCGCGACCTGCTGCTCGCCCGCCATCCGCTGGTCTGGTTCAGCGACGCCCACTACCTGCTCACCATCGCGCTCGCGGTCGCCGCGACCTGGGTGTGGGGGCGCCAGCGCCCGGTGCCGAAGCGCGCGCTGCTGGTGGCCGATGCCGCGGGGCTGTCGCTGTTCACGGTGGTCGGCACGCAGGTCGCGCTCACGCAGGGCCAGGGCGCGGTGATCGCGGTGCTGCTCGGCATCACCACCGGTGCCGCCGGCGGTGCGATCCGCGACGTGCTCTGCGCCGAGGTGCCGCTGGTGCTGCGTCAGGAGATTTACGCGACCGCGGCGGCGGCCGGCGGCCTGCTGTTCGTGCTGCTGACCGGCCTCGGCCTGCCGGCGGCCGCGGCCGCGCTCGTCGCCATGGCCGCGGTGTTCGCGCTGCGGCTCGCGGCGATCTACCGCGACTGGCATCTGCCGCGCTACCGGCTGCGGGCGGAAGGCGAGTGAAGCGCAAGCAGCAGGTTTTCTTTCAGCCAAGCAACAAATGTCCTTGTTCGTATTCGACAACAGATTGTGAAAGCGCGAGGCTGCCGTTTTTTGAAGATGTTGGAATAAACCAGCATCTGCCAGTCGATCTTGAAAATCGACTTGACAATCCGAACATAGGTACTACCGTCGTCGGGCACTGGGTCGAAGCAGGTTGTTGTTTATTTGCAACTTTCAAGTCGCTGAAGTCCGGAATTGGTGAATATGCAACCATCGATGACCCGAGTTGGCATGGGTGTCCGGACACCGATCTGCCGAGGGCAATTTCATGAAAGATAACCATATACTCAGTGTTGCTGAATTTACGCGATTTCCGGGTATGGATCTGTCGGATGATGGCAAATACACCGGCGATCGATTTCGCGAGGATTTGCTTGTGCCTGCGGTTCTGGATCTAGAGCAGGGGCAGCAGGTAATCATCGATCTGGATGGCACAGTAGGGTATACATCCGCATTCCTTCGGGATGTATTTTGTCCGCTGGCGGAGAAAACCGAACTGAGTCCGTCTCAGTTGTTGCAGAAACTCAATATCAGAAGCAGTGATCGTTCACTGATTGCAGAGGTGCGTGGTTACATCCAGATGCGCACTGGAGTTTGCAATAGCAGCAAATAAACACCGACTCGCCGGTGTGTGAATATTTCGGGCGTGTGAAATCAAGGCAGGCGCAGGGAGGCATTGCGGATGGCAGATGTGGCATCTTCTTCAATCGGAGTTGCAGCGGGTCTCGTCGTTGTCGTGGCTGGTTGGTTTGTCGTCAATCGGCAAACCAATGATCGTGAAAGTCGAAAGGAACTTCGTGTCCGGATAGATGCCGCCAAAAAGACAGTCGATACCGTATTGACAGCTGCTCGGGAATACTTTGGGGCTCGTGAATACTTTCCGGAAAAGCATGCGAGTGTCATCAGTCATCTGTCCATACTTTCTGCTGAAATAGAAGCTGTCCGGCAGTGGGTAGGGCGTTCAGTCAGACTGCCGTTGCGACAATCCCTGACGTGGGCGCTTGTGGAGTTTCGTCAGGCTTTGACGAGTCGCGCTCAATCGGCTGCTGATTTTGACGATAACTCCAGACAACAGGTCATGTTTCATTCAGCCTTGGCAGCCGGTAATCTGGTTGCTATTCTGGAGTCATTTTTCAACCGTTATGTGGGGCGACCGAAGGTTTTGGTGCGTTTTGCAGGAATGATGGTTGGTATCGATGACTGGTACCAATACTATCGAAGCAAGGGCTACAGATGCAATAAGTCTCTGTACTGCGTCTTGTGGCGTTGCTGCCGTCGATGTCGCGCCAGGATACGTCTACTGATTCAAGATGTTCGTAAATGACATCTTGTATTGCCGTGTGCGGGGCGTGTAACGCAATGGTCAAGCCATGAGCATCACCTTGCACATATCTCTGTAAATCATTGATTTGCATAGACGCTGGGTTTTGTATCACTCTAGTAAAATCAACAGGTTGGCAGGCTTGTGTGTAAAGACATGAGCCATGAGATTTATGGTCATGAGCCGATAAGGGGTACAGTTCGTAGGCCGGGTTGAGGAACGAAACCCGGCGCAGCTATCCGGGGATACCTTCAGTCATCCAGGCCGGCAGCCTCGAATCCTGCAGCCGTGGCTTCGGCCAGCGCGTCTCCAGGCGCGTCAACGCCGTCATCACTCGCTACCTCTACGACTTCACCGGACACCGTCTGGACCGTCTGGGCGAAATCGACGCCGGCGGTCAACGCATTCGCGAACTACGTCCGGCTCGACGAGTTGCTGACCGAGGTGCTCACTCCGGTGCGGTCCGGGATGGCCACGGTGCATGGAGCGTTCTACCGGATGCCAACCAATGCCGTGCCCCATTTCAGGATCAAACGAATCAAGGTCGGAGCGACGATCTGCGCCAGCGCATACCCGAGCGCCATCGGCATCACCGCCTGCGCCAGCACGTGCAGGCCGGTCGCGAGCAGCGGTGCCGTCTCCGGGCTGAACCCCCACCAGGCGCAGACCGTCGCGGCCACGCGGTTGCCCATCGGGGTCGGGCAGGCGAGTGCGAGCAGCGCGCACATAGCAATGCCGCGGATCGACGTGAGCGTCGTCGCCACGCTTTTACCGTACGCGGACAGGCGCTCGCCGGCGATGCCGAGCGCGGCCCGGTGCACGGCGAAGGCCGCCGGCCAGTCGGGCGCTGCCAGCGCGCATTCGTCGATCTGCACCAGCACGCTGCCGTCGAGCTGCAGCAGCGTGGTCACGGCGACGTGATCGAGGTCCGGCGTGCCGTCGGCGCCGGTACGCGTGGTCACGAGCTGGGCGCCGTCGCCGTGCAGCAGTTCGGCGAGCAGCGCACACAGGCCGGGGCGCGGATAGAAGGCCGGGGCGCCGCTGCGCGAATCGAGCAGGCCGGCGACCCAGCGCGGCGGCTCAGCCGCGGCGCTTGTCGAGGACATTCGAGAATGCGTCGCCGAGCTTGCCGAAGGCCGTGCAGATCGCCTCGAACAGCGCGCGCCAGTGCGTGAGCGCGGTGCCGACGCCATCGGCGTGCAGCGCCTTGACCGCTTCGAACTGCGGATGCAGCAGCAGCGCCGGGTCGATGCCGTTCAGCACGTCGCCGTCGAGGTGGATCGTCGTCTGCATCACGACTCGCTCGCCGCCGAGGTCCCAGAGCTTGCGCAGGCGCATGCGGTCCTCGGGCTGCAGGTCGAAGCCGCGGCCGAGCTTCTTTTCCGGGTGCTGCCAGTCGAGGAAGGCCACGAGCCAAAGCGACTCGCGGGCGATGCGCCGCAGCGGTGCGCGCGCCGGCGATTCGGCCGGGGTCCGTTCGAGCAGGATGGTGGCGGCTTTGGCACAGGCCTTAAACAGGTTCTTCCATACACTTGCGTTAGCGCAGTCGGCTTTGGACTGCTCTGGCTGACAGGGACGCTCGAAGGCGGCCGCATCAGCCGGCGGATGCAGCGCATCGATCGCATCAGCGAGGTGTTCCTTGGATGCCGCGAGGTCCGGAAAGGCCGGAAAGGTCTTGGCGATCTCAGCCAGCTGCTGGCCGATCACGGTGTCGTGCTCGGGCGCCGGCGGCGGCGGGGACGGAGGTTCGGCCGGGGCGCCGGCATCCTGCAGCACGGCGTCGATGTGCACGGCGGCGACCGAGTCGTCATCGGCGTGCACGGCGTCGATGTGCACGGTGTCGGCGGTCGGATTGCCGGGGATCGGGGCCGGGCCGGCGTCGAGTTGCACGAGCGTGGCGACGTACTTCTCGGCGATCTCGCGCAGCAGCAGCGGATAGGCCGGCGGCTTGCGCGCGGTCATGCCGGGTTTGAGGACCGTGTTGACTTCGAGCGTCATCAGGTCCTGCGCGATGGACAGCGCGATCTGGCGCAGATCGGCCATCGGGGGTCAGTCCTTGCCGGTCGCGAGCGCGATCAGCTTCTCGACGGCGTCGAGGTTGGCCTTGACCGTCGCCTGCGCGCTGGCGACCTGCGACTGGTGGAAGGCGCGCAGCGCATCGTCGGCGCCTTCGCCGAAGTCCGCCGGCACGATGTTCAGGATGTCGCCGCCGACCAGATCGATCGACGTGTACAGCAGCTTGCTGCCGGCGGCCGGTTCGTAGCGGCCGGTGGCGGGGTTTTTCGTTGCCTCGCCGACTGCGGTCGTGATGTCGAGCGTGGTCATGCGCTCGAAGGCGGCGTTGAGCTTTTCGAGCAGCTTGCCGCGGCCCGCGTCGAGTTCGTCGGCCATGATCCGTACCTCGCGTCCCTTCCGTGCGGGCCGGGGCGGACAGCGGGGCGCGGCGTCCGGGCGGCGGCCACCCGCGGCGGGCGTCCGCTTACGTTCTAGTCGCCGCGGCTGGCTTGGCAAGCGCTCACGGCGGCGCCGTCGTTCCACAGCCAGGCGGCGCCGCGCACGCCGCTCGAATCGCCGTGCAGGGCCGGGCGCAGCGGCGTGTCGACGGCATCGGCGAACACGTGCGGCGCCATCAGCGCCGGCACGCGCGCGTAGAGCTCGTCGACGCGCGACAGGCCGCCGCCGAGCACGATGACCTCCGGATCGAGCAGGTTCACCACCGCGGCCAGCGCCCGCGCCAGCCGTTCGCAGTAGCGCGCCAGGCTGGTGGCGGCGGCCGGGTCGCCGGCGCGGGCGCGTCCGACGATGGTCTCGGCCGGCACGAGCTGCTGCAGGCCGTGCTCGCGGGCGTGGATGCGCGCGAAGCCGGGGCCGGACAGCCAGGTCTCGATGCAGCCGCTGCGCCCGCACCAGCAGAGCGGCCCCGGATGCTCGCCGATCGCCGGCCACGGCAGCGGGTTGTGCCCCCATTCGCCGGCGATGCCGTTGTGGCCGTTGAGCACGCGCCCGTGCGCCGCCAGCCCGCCGCCGACACCGGTGCCGAGGATCACCGCGAACACCAGTCCGGCCCCGGCCGCGGCACCGTCGACGGCTTCGGACAGCGCCAGACAGTTGGCGTCGTTGGCGAAGCGTAGCGGCCGGTTGAGCAGGGCTTCGAGATCACGCGCCAGCGGCCGGCCGTTCAGGCAGGTCGAATTGGCGTTGCGCATGCGCCCGTCCCGCGGCGAGGCCGAACCCGGCGTGCCGAGCCCGACGCTCGCCCGCCCGCCCAGCTCCTGCTCGGCCGCCTCGACCAGCGCCCGGATCGCCTGCAGCGTCGCGGCGTAATCGCCCTGCGGCGTCGGCACGCGCCGGCGCAGGCATTCGCGGCCGTCGGCATCGAGCGCGAGCAGTTCGATCTTTGTGCCGCCCAGGTCGATGCCGATGCGCACGCGCCGGGCATCGCGGGCCGTGTCGGGAAGCATGTCGGGAGACATGTCGGGAGGCATGTCCATCGTTCAGACCTTCAGCGGCACGATGACCATCTGCCGGCCGTCGAGGTGCATGCGCCGCTGCATCGACAGCGCGGTCTGGTTGTGCAGCATCGGGCCGAGCCAGGAGTCGGAGGCGAAGATCAGTTTCGAGGCGAAGCAGACGCTGTTCGGAAAGTCGTCCATGACCTCGACGGTCAGCCGGTGCAGCTCCTCGACCGGGTCGGGGCCGAAGGCGGCGCGGGTTTCGGCGGCGATGTCGTTGCGGGCGCAGACGCGCACGAAGTAGTGCAGCGAGTTCTCGGTGCGCAGCCGCAGCGAGCGCAGCGCGTTCTGGCCGTTGACGGCGCCGGCGTCGACCTCGCCGACGGCGAGGAACACGCAGTTGCGGAAGTGCCCCGGGAACATCCGGAACACCCACAGGAAGGCGTGGATGGCGATGCCGCGGTTCTGGCCGACCAGGAAGATCGCGGTCGCGGCGCTGCGGTCGACCTTCGGCGGGCGCGGTTCGTCGTCCTCCTCGGGGCCGAGCGGCGGGGCGAGCAGCGCATCGACCTTGCGCAGTTCGTCGCGCACGGCGTCGTAGTGGCGGCGCACGACCGCGCAGAGCGCGATGACGGCGCTGGTGATCAGCACCGTCACCCAGCCGCCCTCGGCGAACTTCTCGACCGTGGTCACCAGCAGGATGCCGGAGGTCAGGCAGCAGGCGGCGAGCGCGAGCGACAGCCGCCGCAGCCAGCGCGGGTCGTCGTGGCGCTCGCGCCACCAGTGGCAGACCAGCCCGGCCAGCGCCAGCGACAGCGTCAGGAACACGTTGATCGTGTACAGCACGATCAGCAGCGACACCTCGCCGCCCGACCACAGCAGGATCACGAAGGCGCCGGCGCCCATCAGCACGACGCCGTTCTGCGTGACCAGCCGCGCCGACAGCGAGCGGAAATGCCGCGGCACCCAGGCGTCGGCGGCCATGTTGCCGAGCATGCCGGGGCCGCTGTAGAAGCCGGTGTTGGCGGCCACCAGCAGCAGCCCGGCTTCGAGCAGCAGCACCAGCCACAGCAGCAGCTGCTCGGGCAGCGTGTCGCCGACCTGCCAGGTCGAGATCAGCGAGCGGAAGGTCACGGCGTTCAGCGTCTGGCCGGCAACCGGCTCGGCGGCCCACAGCAGGTACAGCAGGATCAGGCCACCGGCGGTCATCGCCAGCGTCAGCGCCATCAGCCCCATCGTGCGCTTGCCGTTGCGCACGCGCGGTTCGGCGATGCGGTTGACGTTGTTCGAGATCGCTTCGAGGCCGGTGTAGGTGCCGCCGCCGAGCGAATAGGCCTTCAGGAACAGGCCGGTGACCATCAGCCAGCCGACGTCGGCGGTCAGCGAGCCGGTTTCGGCGACCGAGGCGCGGATCAGGTCCGGCAGCTGGCCGGCGTGGGCACCGATGCCCCAGATGAGCAGGCCGCCATGCACGAGCACGAAGCCGAGCGCGATCGGCAGCAGCACGCGCATGGTCTCGCGATAGCCGCGCAGGTTCAGCAGCACCAGCAGCAGCAGCAGCGTCAGCTCGATGTAGCGCTTGGCGCCGCCCCAGCCCGGCGGCAGCAGCGAGAACAGCGCATCCATCGACGCGGCGATCGAGATGGCGATGGTCAGCACGTAATCGACCATCAGCGCCGCGCCCGACACCAGGCCGGCGCGCGTGCCGAGCAGCTGCGTGGCGACCTTGTAACCGCCGCCGCCGCCCGGGAACAGCTCGATGACCTGGTTGTAGGCGAGCGCGATCACGAACACGGTCGCGAAGGTCGCGACGGCGAGGTACAGGCCGAGGTGCGTGTGCTGGCCGAGCGCGAGGAAGGCTTCCTCGGGGCCGTAACACACGGATGAAAGACCGTCGGCGCCGAGTCCGGCCCAGGCCAGTACGGTCAGCAGTGCCGTGCGCCGGCGCGCCTCGGCGACCAGCGGGTCGCGCGGCGCGCCGACGACGAGTTCCTTGAGTCTGGCTGTCAGCGACATGCGGTGATCCCGTGCGGGCGTTCGGCCCCCTAGACTGGCCAGTCTATCAAGCCGGTCCCGGCCGCCGGCGAGGACGCAGGTCATGCAGATCCTGTTCTGTCACCCGAACGCCGCTCCCGGCGAGGCCGAGCGCTGGCAGGCCGGACTGACCGCGCGGCTCGGTGCGGCCGGCCTGGGCGTGCCCGGCTTCACGATCCGGACGCCGGAGGTTGCAGCGCCGCCGGCCGACTACGCACTGCTGTGGAATCCGCCGCCGGCGGCACTCCTCGGGCAGACGCGGCTGCGTGCGGCCTTCGCGCTCGGGGCCGGCGTCGATGCGCTGCTCGGTGCCGATGTGCTGCCGCCCGGCGTGCCGCTGTACCGGCTCGAAGACGCCGGCATGGCCGCGCAGATGGTCGAATACGCACTGCACGCCGTGCTGCGCTGGCAGCGGCGCTTCGACGAATACGAGGCGCTCGCGGCGCGCGGCGAATGGCGGACGCTGACGCCGCGGCCGCGACCGCTGATCGCCGTGCTCGGCCTCGGCGCGCTCGGCGGCGCGGTGGCTTCCGCCTTCGCCGGACTCGGCTATCGCGTGCGCGGCTGGAGCCGTTCGCCGCGGACGCTGGCCGGCGTCGAGGGCTTCGCGGGACCGGAAGCCCTGATGGCCTGCCTCGATGGCGCCGGCGTGCTGATCGACCTGCTGCCGCTGACCGCCGGCACGCGCGGCCTGCTCGATGGCCGGGTGTTCGCGCAGCTGATGCCGGGGGCGCTGTTCGTGAATCTCGCGCGCGGCGCGCACGTGGTCGAGGCCGACCTGCTGGCCGCGCTCGCCGGGGGCCGGCTGTCGGCGGCGGTGCTCGATGTGTTCGGGCAGGAGCCGCTGCCGGCCGGTCATGCGCTGCGGGATCATCCGGAGGTCACGGTCACGCCGCACATCGCGGCGCTGACGCGGCTCGACGCGGCTCTCGACAGCATCGCTGCCGCCATCACGGCGATCGAGGCTGGCGCCACGGCCGTGCCCGGTCGCGTCGATCCGGCCCGCGGTTACTGAGCAGCACCGGCGGCGCAGCGTCCGGCTGGCAGTCCTGACCCAAGGCTCGCGGCCGCAAGGGCCGGGCCTGCGTGCAGCCGGTCCGGATCACAGATCCTGCAGGCATGAGGCGGGGCGGATTACGCCATCTGCCGTACGGAATGGCCGGCAAATCGTATTATTCTGTGTCGCGTTGCCACGGATGGATGAGAGGGACATCCGCCATGTATCGCCTGACCAAGCTCCAGCGCATGCACGAGCTGTTTTGTGCACGCCGCACGCCGATCACCATCGACGGACTGATGCAGGAACTCGGCTGCAGCCGCGCGACCGTGCTGCAACTGACCGAACTGCTGCGCGATCGCATGGGTGCCCCGCTCGAACACGAGGGCGCCGAGTATCACTACCGCCGCCCCGAGGCCGACGACTACACGCTGCCGGCGATGTGGCTGAACGCCGCCGAACTCGACACCGTGCTGCAGTTGCAGGCGCTGCTCGGGCCGATTCCGCCCGGACCGCTGGCGCAGGCGCTGGAGCCGCTGCGCCGGCGGGTGGCGCGGCTGGTCGACCTGCAGCCCGGCGTGAGCGGTTCGGCGTGGCGGCGCATCCGCGTCAGCGAGCCGGGCGCCCGGCGCGTGCAGCCCGCGCACATGGCCGCCATCGCCCAGGCCGTGCTGTCGCGCCTGCGCCTGCGCCTGGAAGGCGAGTTCATCGCCGGCGAATACTCGCCGCAGTACCTGTTCCACTGCCGCGGTCGCTGGCTGCTCGATGCCTGGCATCACGGCGCCGAGGCGCGCCGCACGATCGCGCTCGAAGAAATCGCGGCCGCCGGACTGCTGGACAAGCCGGCGGTCGACATCGAGGAAGACGAGCCGCCGTTTGCCTGTCTGTTCTGAGCCGGCGCAGCGTCGGTGCCACGGCGGTGGCGCCCGGTCCGCTCAGCGGCGCCAGTAACCCGGCTCGTAGCGCCAGCCGCGCGGCGTATGCACCCAGGCCGGCTCGACGTAGTGCCGGTGCGGGCGTGCCTTGACCCAGTGCCCGGCCCGCCAGACGTGATGACCGCGATACCAGCCCCAGTGACCCGGCACCCACACGTGGCCGGGGCGCGCGCCCGGGCGCCGCTCGTAACGCGGCGGCGGCGGGGCGTCGCGGATGATGATCACGGTGTCCGCGCCCGCCGGCAGCGGCGCGAGCGCGAAGCCGCTGCCGGCGAGCGCGGCGAGCAGCGGCAATACGGGCAGGCTTCGATGGAGCTTCATGGCAACGACTCCCGATGGCACGGTGAGGCGTTCACCGCACCGGAATGGGACCGGATTCGGGTGTCCGGGTTTTCACCGGCGCGCAACGCCGTGTCACGTCCGCGGTACGCGCAGGGCCGTGCCTGCGTCCGCTGCGCCCTTGCATGCGTAAGCCCCGGACCCTATTGAAGGGCGACCCCGGACATCCCCGCCGGGGCGAACCGTCCGCGGAGGACTGCATCATGTTCGGATTCGGCAAGAAGCTCACCCTGCCCGGTGCCGGCGAGGCCCTGCCCGGGCGCGAGGTCGCGATGCGCGTGCCCGAGAAGCACTACGTCAACGGCCACGCGCTGCGCCCGCCGTTCCCGGAAGGCTTCCAGCAGGCGATGTTCGGCCTCGGCTGCTTCTGGGGCGCCGAGCGCCGCTTCTGGCAGCAGCCCGGCGTCTGGAGCACCGCGGTCGGTTACGCCGCCGGCCTGACGCCGAATCCGGGCTACGAGGAGGTCTGCTCGGGCCGCACCGGTCATGCCGAGGTGGTGCTGGTGATCTGGGACCCGGCCGAAACCCGCTACGAGGCGCTGCTGAAGACCTTCTGGGAAGCGCACGACCCGACCCAGGGCATGCGCCAGGGCAACGATGTCGGCACCCAGTACCGCAGCGGCATCTATGCCTTCGATGATGCGCAGCTCGCAGCCGCCGAAGCCTCGAAGGCCGCCTACCAGCAGGCGCTCGATGCGCGCGGCCTCGGCACGATCACGACCGAGATCCGCCCGGCACCGGTGTTCTATTACGCCGAGGCCTACCACCAGCAGTATCTGGCCAAGAACCCGGGCGGTTACTGCGGGCTGGGCGGTACCGGCGTCGCCTGTCCGATCGGCTTGGACGTGGCGGCCGGCGGCTGACGGACGGGCTGCGCAGTCCGGCGTAATCCGCTGACGCACAAACAAAAGGCCGGGCTTTTCGGGCCCGGCCAGATACCACCACAGGAGGAGAACATCCGGAGATGTCGCGTTGCAGCGTAGGCAGGCATGGTGCGCTGCGCAAGAGCGGTCTGCAGGGGTCAGAATCCATACCCGAGTGCCTGTCTCGGATAAATACATGAATAAAAATTAAGTTTTGAATTCCGCGAAATCTGCGCGCCGGTGCAGTTCGCACTAGGTAAACGAAAGTTCATCGACTGTGCCGCTCACGGCGGCGGCGCCCCGGGCCGGATCAGGGGCTTGTCGCGGACGGCCCGAAACGTGTATCAGCCGGCGCAGCCCTGTCGTGAGTCCTGTCCGATGCCCGATGCCCTGATCCGCAAGCCCGGTCCGCCGGCCCCTGACGCTGCCGGTGCCACCCGTCACCGGTCTGAAGCGGCAGGACTCGCATGACGGCCGCGCTGCGCAGCGATGTGGCCGGTGGCTGGCAGGCGCGGCTCGAACTCGGCTTTGCGCCGGTCGCAGCGCGCACCGCGCTGGTGCACAGCGCCCATCGCGGCCCGCTGCGCGTGCAGCGGCCGTTCCATCCCGAGGCGGACGGCAGCTGCCACGTCTATCTGCTGCACCCGCCGGGCGGCGTGGTCGGCGGTGACGGGCTCGCGCTCGACGTGCAGCTCGCCCCCGGTGCGCAGGCGCTGCTGACCACACCTTCGGCGAGCCGCTTCTACCGCAGTGCCGGCGCGCGGGCGCTGCAGCGGCAGCTGCTGCGGGTCGGCGCCGGGGCGCGGCTCGACTGGCTGCCGCAGGAGACCATCGTCTTTGACGGCGCGCGGCTGGCGAGCACGACGCGGCTGGAGCTCGCCGGCGATGCCGCCGCCTGCGCCTGGGAGATCGTCTGCCTCGGCCGGCCGGCGGCCGGCGAGGGCTGGACGCACGGCGAGGCGCGCTTCGGCTTCGAACTCTGGCGCGACGGCCGGCCGCTGCTGCTCGAACACACGCCGTGCCGGCCGGGCTCGGCGCTGGCGCGCGCGGCCTGGGGCCTCGGCGGCCACGTCACCTTCGCCACGCTGGTTGCGACCGGTGCCTGCAGCGAGCGGCTCGCCCGGCTGCGCGAATCGCTCGGCAGCGCCGATCGGCTCGGCCTCACGCACTGCGACGATCTGCTCGTCGCCCGCTATCGTGGACCCGATGCCGCCGAGGCGCGCCGGCTGTTCACGGCGATCTGGCGTGACTGGCGCACGGCCGGTGGCGGCGAAGCCCCGGCCCCGCCGCGCGTCTGGGCGACCTGATCGCGCCGGCTGACGTTTGCACACCGTTTCCCATCACATCCCTGATTCCCCTCACATCCCTGACGCGGAGAGCCCGAACCATGGAACTCACTCCCCGGGAGAAGGACAAGCTGCTGCTGTTCACCGCCGGCCTGCTCGCCGAGCGGCGCCGGGCACGCGGCCTGAAGCTCAACTACCCCGAGGCCGTCGCGCTGATCTCGTGTGCGCTGATGGAAGGCGCGCGCGACGGCAGGAGCGTCGCCGAGCTGATGAGCTGGGGCCGCACGCTGCTGACGCGGGCCGACGTGATGGACGGCGTCGCCGAGCTGATCCCCGAGGTGCAGGTCGAGGCGACCTTCCCGGACGGCACCAAGCTCGTGACCGTGCATCAGCCGATCGTCTGATGCCGGTCCGGCGCTGAAGCCCGGTTTTCCCCTGTCCCCAGCCCCTGCCCCCGCGAGGGGGAGGGGGTTTCAAGGCGGCATGGCTGGTCGGTCTGACGCCGCGCATCCGCCCCGCCCCGATCCTGCGTTCCCGAGGAGTGCCGCGACGATGATTCCCGGTGAAATCCTGCCCGAAGACGGCGACATCGAACTGAACGCCGGCCGGCCGAGCGTCGTGCTCGCGGTCGCCAACACCGGCGACCGGCCGATTCAGGTCGGTTCGCACTACCACTTCTTCGAGACCAATCCGGCGCTCGATTTCGAGCGTCCGCTCGCGCGCGGCATGCGCCTCGACATCCCGGCCGGCACCGCCGTGCGCTTCGAGCCCGGACAGACGCGCGAGGTGACGCTGGTGGCCTACGCCGGCGAGGGCCGTGTTTACGGCTTTCGCGGCGACGTGATGGGGGAACTCTGAGATGGCGCGCATCAGCCGGCAGGCCTATGCCGACATGTACGGCCCGACCACGGGCGATCGCGTGCGCCTCGGCGACACCGGGCTGCTGATCGAGATCGAGGCCGACTACACCGTCTACGGCGACGAGGTGAAGTTCGGCGGCGGCAAGGTGATCCGCGACGGCATGGGCCAGTCGCAGCTCACGCGCGCGCAGGGCGCGGTCGACACCGTCATCACCAACGCGGTCATCGTCGATCACTGGGGCATCGTCAAGGCTGACATCGGCCTCAAGGACGGGCGCATCGCCGCGATCGGCAAGGCCGGCAACCCCGACGTGCAGCCGGGCGTCAGCATCGTCATCGGCCCCGGCACCGAGGTCATCGCCGGCGAGGGGCTGATCGTCACCGCCGGTGGCCTCGACACGCACATCCACTTCATCTGCCCGCAGCAGATCGAGGAGGCGCTGATGTCGGGCGTGACGACGATGATCGGCGGCGGCACCGGCCCGGCGACCGGCACCAACGCCACGACCTGCACGCCCGGCCCCTGGCACATCCACCGGATGCTGCAGGCCGCCGATGCCTTTCCGATGAACATCGGCTTCACCGGCAAGGGCAACGCCAGCCTGCCCGAGGCGCTGCGCGAGCAGGTCGAGGCCGGCGTCATCGGCCTGAAGCTGCACGAGGACTGGGGCACGACGCCGGCGGCGATCGACTGCTGCCTGTCGGTGGCCGAGGAATACGACGTGCAGGTGGCGATCCACACCGACACGCTGAACGAATCGGGCTTCGTCGAGGACACGGTCGCGGCCTTCAGGGGCCGGGCGATCCACACCTACCACACCGAGGGCGCCGGCGGCGGCCACGCGCCGGACATCATCAAGGTCTGCGGCGAGCCGAACGTGCTGCCGTCCTCGACCAACCCGACGCGGCCGTACACCGTCAACACCGTCGACGAGCACCTCGACATGCTGATGGTCTGCCACCACCTCGACCCGGCGATCCCCGAGGATGTCGCCTTCGCCGATTCGCGCATCCGCCGCGAGACCATCGCCGCCGAGGACATCCTGCACGACCTCGGCGCGTTCTCGATGCTGTCCTCGGACTCGCAGGCGATGGGCCGGGTCGGCGAGGTCATCACCCGCACCTGGCAGACCGCGCACAAGATGAAGACCCAGCGCGGGCCGCTCGCGCCGGATTCGGACCGCGCCGACAACTTCCGCGTCAAGCGCTACGTCGCCAAGTACACGATCAACCCGGCGCTGACGCACGGCATCGCGCATGAGGTCGGCTCGGTCGAGGTCGGCAAGCTCGCCGATCTCGTGCTGTGGCGCCCGGCCTTCTTCGGCGCCAAGGCGGAGCTGATCGTCAAGGGCGGCATGATCGTCGCGGCGCCGATGGGCGACATCAACGCCAGCATCCCGACGCCGCAACCGGTGCACTGGCGGCCGATGTTCGGCAGCTTCGGCGGCGCAGTCGGCGCGACTTCGCTCGCCTTCGTATCGCAGGCCGCCCTCGGTTCGGGCGTGCTCGACGGTCTCGGCCTGCGCAAGCAGCTGTCGGCGGTGCGCGGCACGCGCACGCTCACGAAGCGCGACCTGATCCACAACGACGCGCTGCCGCACGTCGAGGTCGACGCCCAGACCTACGAGGTGCGCGCCGACGGCGAACTGCTGGTCTGCGAACCGGCCGACGTGCTGCCGCTCGCGCAGCGGTACTTCCTGTTCTGAATGCGGTTTTCTCACCGCGCGGTCCGGTCCGTGGTCGATCCACGCTCCGGCCATGCGCGCGCCGCACCAATCCAGCCGGCTGGTCATGAGATGACAGGACGATCGGTCGGGGGGGGGAATCAGGGGGGCGAGCTTTGGAGGGGAGGATGCCCCTGGCCGATGAGCCGCATTCCGGCATCGCGGACAGCCATTCGATCGAAGGTGACGACGTACTCGCAGCCGGCGGCGTGCGCGCAGCGCTCGATCAGGCAGTCGGCGAAATCGGCCTGGGTATCGCGGTAGCGGCGCAGGGCCTGCCAGACCACGTCGTTGCGCTCGACGATGAGTTCCTTCGTGCGCAACAGGGTTTCCAGCACTTCGGCAATCGAATCGCGACTCGCGCCATAACAGGCCTTCAGTACCCAGACCAGTTCGACGGCCGAAACCAGCGTGACGAAGCCCGGTGTGTCGGCGCTCAGGGATTCGATCAGCGCTGTTGCAGCGGCGGCCTGTCCGGGATCGTCCTGCGCGATGTAGCGCACCAGCACGTTCGTATCCAGGCCGATCATCGTGCCCTGGCTCCCTCGGCTTCGATGGCGGCATTCATGGCATCGAGCGTGACCGGGGCTGCGAGTGGACGGATCAAACCCTTGAGGCGCCGGACCGATTGCGTCGCCGGCAGGATCGCGAACTGGCCGGGCGCCGTCTCGACGAACTCCACCCGATCGCCGGCGCTGAGCCCGAGGGCTTCACGCACGTCGACGGGAATCGTGATCTGGCCCTTCGAGGAGAGGGTGGCGGTAGACATGATTCCTTACTATATGGATCGATCCTTACATTTTGACAAGTGTGCAGCTTTGCTGCGCACCATGCAGTGTGTCCGGGGCCACCGGCCCTGGAGGCGGCATCCAGCGCCGATACCGGTGTCATCAGGCCATGGAACCGGTTCCCGGCGCACACGGTGCGCAGCAAGCTGCACACCCTGCGGAACTGCACGACCTCGGCGCGTTCTCGATGCTGTCCTCGGACTCGCAGGCGATGGGCCGGGTCGGCGAGGTCATCACCCGCACCTGGCAGACCGCGCACAAGATGAAGGCGCAGCGCGGGCCGCTCGCGCCGGATTCGGAGCGCGCCGACAACTTCCGCGTCAAGCGCTACGTCGCCAAGTACACGATCAACCCGGCGCTGACCCACGGCATCGCGCACGAGGTCGGCTCGGTCGAGGTCGGCAAGCTCG
>JAFEGB010000342.1 GCA_018240295.1 Pseudomonadota bacterium | reverse complement strand
GTATTCGCGCCCGGTCGCGGCCACATCCAGACAGTGGCAGGGCAGCAGATGCCAGGCGGGGCGCGTCTTGCCCCAGTAGTGCACGGCTGCGATGTCCTGTGGCTTGCCATCCATGTCGATCCCTCCCGAAGCGACAACGGCAGCAAGCCTAATCCATCAAGTCAAAAATTCCATCTGTTTTTTTTACTGATATATTTTACATATGAACAGACGCCCCCCGCCCCCCGCTGTTACCGAACTCGATCCCGACGGGCTGCGCCTGTCGCTGCGCGAGCGGCTCGAATTCATCGAGCTGCGCCTGTACTGGGAAGGCCGCATCAACCGCGGCGACATCGCGGCGCGCTTCGGCGTGACGCTGCAGGTGGCGACGGCCGATCTGAACCGCTATCAGGCGCTGGCGCCCGCGGCGATCGAGTACGACCGCAACGCCAAGGCGTACTACGCCGCGGCCGGCTTCGAGCCGCGGCTGATCCGCCCCGATGCGCAGGCCTGGCTGATGCAGCTGCAGGCCCTCGGCAGCGGTCTGATCGCGCCGGCCCAGGGCTGGCTCGGCTGGCAGCCGGAGTGGGCCACGCATGCGCAGCCGCAGCGTCTGGTGGCGGCGGCCACGCTGCGTCAGGTGCTGGTCGCGATCCGCGAGCGGCGGGCCCTGCACGTGTGCTACCAGTCGATGTCCCGCCCCGAACCGCACTGGCGCTGGCTGAGCCCGCACGCGCTCGCGCATGACGGCTGGCGCTGGCATGCGCGGGCGTACTGCCATGAGCACGGCGATTACCGGGATTTCGTGCTCGCGCGCTTTCTCGACCTCGAGGCGCCGGCGGGCGATGCGCAGGGCAGCGCGCCGGAAGACATCGACTGGCAGACCCGGGTGAGGCTGCGCATTGCTGCCAATCCGGCCCTGAGCGAGGCGCAGCGCCGGATCATCGAGCTGGACTACGGCATGACGAATGGATCGGCGGAAATCATCTGCCGGCGCTCGATGCTCTATTACACGCGCCGGCAGCTCGGTCTCGTGGAGGGCGAGGCCGCAGTCGCTGCGGATCGGCAGCTGATCCTGCTGGAGGCCTCTGAGGAAGCGCCGGGCACTTCCTGAATCGTATCTGCCACAGGGCGCGAAGGGCTGATAACACTGATCATACCGATCACACGTGAATGCATGGTTTTTCTCCCCCGCTCCCCAACCCCTCTCCCACAAGGGGCGAGCGGCTGAAAGACAAGGCGTTCCGGTGTGACCGGCATCACGGTCCGCAGGAATCGCAGCGGGCAGGAAACTGGCAGCGTTGTGCAGTGGCACTCATGAAAAACGCCGGATTCGCATGCGAATCCGGCGTCCGAGGTCATTTCCGTGCCGGTACGGACCGGCAGGATGTGGCCGGCAAAAGAATCAGGGTTTCGCGACCAGCGTCTGCACCATCGTCCAGATCGCCTCCATCTGCACGCCGGATTTCAGTGCGTAATTCGAGCCGGTGTAACCCCACCAGTCCCAGCAGCCCTGCGGATTGAACGGGATCGTGTAGGAGACATTGACCTGCGGATACAGCACGACGATGTCATTGCTGTCCGCCCAGTTGTTGTAACCGGTCCTGCTGTAGACATCGTCGCCGACCGCGGCAGCCGACTGCAGGCAGCCGTGAATGGCGACGTGCACCTTGCAGGCCGCGCCGTCGGCGCAGGATTTCGGCACGTACAGGTAGCCGGTCGGCGCCATGCTGCTGATCGCCGGCGCAAACGGCCGCTGGTCGAATTCGACGATCTTGCCGCTCAGCGTCGTCACCGGCGCCTTCAGCGTGCCGTAGATGTGCTGCAGGATCGCGCCGGCCTGGTCGTAACCGGTGCCGTCCTTGATGCAGTGGCTGATGTACGGGCCGGCGTTGGCGCTGCAGTCGTTGCCGAAGGACGGCGTGATGAAGGCGTGGCCGGCCGGCACGGTCTTCACGTACAGCAGGTTCTCGGCCGGCACGCCGGCATAGGCGAAGAACGAGGCCGTGGCATCGACGGCGACCTGCTTGACGACGCTGTCGTCGGTGCCGCTGAAGATGTAGACCTTGTCGTTCTTCAGGTTGTCGAGGCTGTCGATCTGGCCGAGCGCGGCAAAGCCCTGTGCGGCCGATACCATCAGCGCCGGATTCGGCGCGACGAACGGTACCTGTCCCATGCAGATCGAGGTATTCGCAATCAGCCCGGCCGCGCAGTAATACGGACCGCCGGCGACGATGCCGGCGCCGGTGATCGTGGCCGAATACGCGACCTGCAGCTGCGCAGCCATGAACGCACCGGACGACAGGCCGGACACCGAGGTCTGATTGATGTCGCCCTTGAAGGACGGCAGTTTCTCGGCGGCGTAAGCAGAACTTGCGATCAGGCCGGCAAGCAGGGCCAGAACGGACGTGCGACGGGACAGGCGCATGAAAGCTCCTTGCAGGACGTGCGGGAGGTGGAAACAGGCGTGCGAAGTCGCGGCAGCGGGCGCGCGGCTGTTTCGCCGCGTCACCGGTAAAGGCCGCCCGGTGCTTATAACCCGCGTGCAAGCGCAGTCGCCACCCTCGAAACGGCGGCCGGCCCGAATGCCGGGCTGCCGGCATTACGCGCCTGCCTCCGGATGGTGCGTTGCACCAGTTGCAATGGCGGCAATGCACCGGCAGCCGGCGGCAGCGTGGTTCAGTCCGGGCGCAGGAGGCCGGAAGCTGCACTCACGATGCGCCATCGATGCGCTGATAGCCGGCCGCACCGGGGGCTACCACCGACACGAACACGAAGTCCTCGTCACCGGTATTGATGGCGCCATGCCACTCGCCGGCCGTGGCGACGGCGATGTCGCCGACGGCAAGCGGCACTTGCCGGCCGGGACCGGCGAGGTAATCGGCACGGCCGGCGAGCACGGTCCAGGTGTCCTGACCGTGCGGGTGAACGTGGACCGGCAGCGTCTGGCCGGGGCGCACGTGCCAGACGACGATCACCGACTCGGCGGTCTCGCGCACGACCGACCGGAACGGCTCGCCGTCGCTCGGGCGCAGATAGTCGGCGGCGTGGAACAGGCGGTCGCTGCAACTCATCGATGGGACTCCACGGCTGGGGAAGGGCGCTGGCGGCGATGCAGGTTTCGCACCGGCTTCAGCCGGCGAGGCAGGCGGCGTGGTGCACGCGCAGCACGGCCTCCTGCCGGAAGCGCGTGCGGTAGGCCGTGATGATGGCCGGCAGCGCGGCCTCGTCGGCGTCGGCCGTGACCAGCGTCAGCACGTGCGTGGCCTCCTGGATGATGCGCCCCCCGGCGCCGCGCCACTGACCGGACGCCTCGCTGACCGTCAGCCCCTGCGGAAAGCGCGGCGTGACCTCGCGGGCCAGGAAGTCCTGCCAGTCGGCGGCCGACACGCGCCCGTCCGGGGTCGCGGTGCCGAAGTACAGCGTCTCGACGACGACGGCGCGCTCGCCGCTGCGACACGGGGCCGGCGGCAGCGACGTGCAGCCGGCCAGCAGCAGTGCCGGCAGCAGCAGGCAGGGCGGGATCGGTCTGATCATTCGCATCGCTCCGTCGCTCCGTCGCTCAGTCGTTCCGGCGCGTCCGGCGCGGTTTTTTCGGGGGCGGCAGCGGCAGGGCCGCGGCGGTCGCGATCAGCAGTTGCTGCAGGCGCCCGGGCGTGTCGAGTTCGACGTCGAGCCGGAAATGCGCCCTGGCATTCGGGTAGGGATGGTGTGCCGGCGCGCGCCCGAGCAGCGCCTCGCCGGCGGCGGTCGGCTTCAGGAACAGCTGGTCGTCGCAGATCAGCGCGACGACCCGGCCGTCAAGATAGAGCGCGTATTCGCCGAACATCTTGCGATGGCCCAGCGCCGGCCCGAGCCCGGCCTGCGCGCAGACGTATTCGACGAAACCGGCGTGCGAGGCCATGGGGGCGTCCTCCGGGCTGCGGGTTCAGAGATCCGGATCGACCCAGTACTTCGTACCCTCGATCGCGCCTCGGGCCATCAGCCCGTCCTGGCTGAGCGGGTAGATCAGGATGCCGTCGCGGGCTTCGATATCGGTCACATCGCTGCCGCTGCTGCCGGCGCGGGCCGTGGCGCTCGCCTCGCCGCCGAACTGCCAGCCCTGCTCCATGAAGCGTTTCAGCGTGTCGCGCTTGCGGAAGATCAGCACCAGGTTCAGCTCCCGGGCACCGAGCCCGAGGCCGACGCCGACGCTGGCCGAGCGCATCCAGACGTCCTTGCCGGTCAGGTTGTCGTGTACGACGCCGCGCCCGCCGCCGCCGCCGATGAACAGCACGTGCACGCCGGTGCTGCTGAACACCGCGTAGCCGGCCGCGCCGCGCACCTGCGTGCGTGCCTTCGGCTCCAGCGCGTACAGGGTTTTCAGGGTTTCGCTGCGCATCTGGCGGATCGCGGCCCGGGTTTCGGCCGGCGTCGGTGCATCGGCAGCGAAGGCCGGCAGCGTCACGGCGAGCAGCGGCAGCAGCAGGCCCAGCAGTCGGAAAAGGATCGGATTCATGGGCGGGCATCCCGGTGGCGCAGCGTGGTGGCGAAGCGCTCGGTCAGCAGCGGACCGAGCACCGAAGTCACGACCATCAGCACGATGACGCTGTTCAGCACCGTTTCGGTGATCAGCCGTTCGCCGTCGGCATTCAGCGTGTTGTAGGCCGTCAGCGCCACGGCCAGCGTCGCGGCCACCTGCGGCAGCGACAGCGACCACATCAGCAGCGTCTCGCGGCGCGCATAGCCGTACACCGGCCCGGTCACCAGCGCGGCGGCGAGCTTGCCGAGCAGCAGCGCGGCGATGATCGTGGCGACGAACGGCAGGCTGGTCTGCAGCGTCGCTGCGAACACCGGCAGGTCGAGCCGGTAGCCGATGATCACGAAGAAGAACGGGATGAACAGCGTCGCGCCGAGGAATTCGATCCTGCCGCGCACGGGGCCGTGGCCGATCACGCGGTTGACCGCCAGCCCGGCGAAGAAGGCACCGACGATGTCCTCCAGCTCGATGGCCTTGGCGCCCATCGCCGCGAACAGCAGGCAGAGCACCGCAAACAGGAACATCGGCGCCTCGCGATGGCGCCAGCGGCGCACGAAGCGCACGCCGAGCCACGGCAGGCCGATCAGCACCAGCACGCCGTAGACGCCGAGCGAGAACAGCTGCTCCAGCAGGCTCAGCCACGTGAAGCCGGTCGTATGCACCGAGATGCACACGGCCAGCACCAGCAGCGAGGCGACATCGGTGAACACCGTGGCGCCGAGCGTGACGGTGACCACCTCGCTGCGCGCCAGGCCGAGGCGGCTCGCGATCGGCAGGCCGAGCAGCGTGTGCGAGGCGAGCAGCGAGCCGATCAGGAAGCAGGCGTTCAGCCCGAAGTCGAACAGCCAGCCGACGCCGATGCCGGCGAGCATCGGCAGCGCGAAGGTCGCGAGTCCGTAGCCGAAGGAGCGCAGCCGCGTCGCGTGGAACAGCCGCAGGTCGACCTCCAGTCCGGCGATGAACATCAGGAACACGCGGCCGATGCTCAGGAACAACTCGACGGTGCTGTTTTCGGGATTGCCGATCGCCAGCACCGATGGCCCGAACAGCACGCCGGCCACCAGCAGGCCGACAGCCCCGGGCAGGTGCAGGCGCTCGAACAGCGCCGGCATCAGCAGCACCGCGGCCAGCAGCAGCGTGAAGCGGTCGATCGGCTCGCCGTTGCGGAAATATCCGAGCAGCAGCTCGGGGGTCCAGCGTGGCAGCAGATACACGCTGGCAATGAGTGCGGCGGCGATCAGCAGCCACAGACGCAGACGACGCGACATGCGCAGACACTCCCGGAGGGATTTCGGGGTTGCGGCCACCACCGGGTGGTCGCGCGTCGCAGTATGGACGAATGTCGCTGCGCTGCCGCCGCACCGCCGGGCCGGTCAGACCGCTGCCGGGGCCGGCCTTCCACACCCGGGGCTTTTCCCGCACCATAGCGCCCCCCGCGGCCCCTGCCGCCGCCCCCTGTTTCCGCCGCTGCGGCTGTTGCCGTCGCCGCGCGGCCCGCCGCGACGCTGCCTGCGCGCCCGAATCCGCTGAACTCCGGACTTCCTCCCGATGAACATCAAAGACGAACTGGTTCGCCACTATCACTGGCTGCGCGTCTACGGCCTGAACGACTCGCACAGCGGCAACGCCTCGGTGCGCGAGGACGACACGGTCTGGGTGACGCCGACCGGCTGCTGCGCCGATCTGCTGAGCAGCGGCGATCTCGTCGCCTGCGACTTCGAGGGCCGCATCGGCCGCGGCGCCTCGCTCGATGCGCGGCTGCACGTCGCCGTCTACGGCAGCAATCCGCGCGCGCGCGCCATCCTGCACAGCCACGGGCCGTACACGGTGGCGATGACGATGGACAACGAGGAGTTCGTGCCGGCCGACTTCGAGGGCCAGTACTACTTCGGGCGCGTGCCGGTGATCACGATCCCGTTCGACCGCTACAAGGAGCTGGCGCCGCAGAAGGTCGCCGAGGTGCTGGCCGAGGTGCCGATCGCGGTCGTGCGCGGCCACGGCGTGTTCGCGGCCGCCGAAAACATCAACCTTGCCTACAAGTGGACCTGCTCGCTGGAGCTGTCGGCGAAGACCGCCTTCATCGCGCAGCAGGCCGGCAAGATCTGATGCCGGTCCGCGGCTGCCCGGGTGTCGCGGGCAGCAGTGCTCATACCAGTCACTGCTGAACAGCCGATCTTTTCAGCCCCTCCCCCCTCGCGGGGGAGGGGTTGGGGAGAGGGGGATCAACAACGCATTCACGTGTGATCGGTATCAGGCCTTGCCGAGCCGCGGGCGCACGTTCGGGCGGGCGGCCGGGCGGGATTCGATGCCGGGTGCCGGCGGTGCTGCGTCATCCGGCAGGTCGATCAGCCGGTCGAGCGTGCAGCCGGTGTAGCAGTCGGTCAGCGCGCGTTCGCCGGGCGCGAGCAGCGTCGCGCCGGCGGCCTCGGCCGGCAGCGGGCCGCGCACGCTGGCGAGGATGGCGCGCACTTCGAGATGGGCGTTGTCGCGCGCCGGCAGCCAGCCGCAGGTGTCGCTCTCGATGATCAGGCCGTCCTCGCGCAGCCGCGCCAGCAGGTCGCGGATCGCGCGCTGGCGGGCGCAGAGCCTCTCGGCGAGCTCATCGGCGATCGGCGGCGGCAGGCCCTCGCGGTGGATGCGGCCGAGTTCGCGCATCAGCGCCAGCGCCAGCGCCTCGCGCGCGGCATGGCCGTCGGGCTTGCCGGCGTTCAGCGCCCCCGGTGCCTGCCAGGCGCAGGACACCGTCGCGCCGAGCAGCACGATCATCCAGTTGACGTTCAGCCACAGGATGAACAGCACGGCGCCGGCGAAGCCCGAGTAGATCGCCGAGTAGTTGTTGGAATCGCTGAGCAGGCTCGCGAACAGCCGCCCGGCCAGCGACCAGACCGTCACCGCGAACAGGCTGCCGGCGATCGCCGCGCCCGGGCGCACGCGCGTGTTCGGCAGCAGGCCGTAGAGCAGCGCGAAGGCCGCCATGCCGAGGGCGTGCGGCACCAGCGCGAGCAGCGCGCCGCCGAGATCGGCGAGCGTCAGGTAGCCGCGCCCGGCGAGTCCGGCGAAGGCGCCGCGCACGGTGTCGGTCAGGCCGATGGCGCCGAAGGCGAGCACCGGGCCGGCGAAGGTCACCGACAGGTAATCGGCGATGCGGCGCATCGGCCGGCGCGGTTCGGCGACATCCCAGATCGCGTTCAGCGCCAGCTCGATCTTGTGCACGGTCGTGATCACCGTGTAGAGCAGCATCGCGATGCCGAGCGAGCCGAGCACGCCGACCTGCATCTTGCCGACGAACTCCAGGATGCGGTCACCGACCAGCGCCGCCTGACCGCCGAGCGGCGTCAGCGCATCGCGCAGCAGCGGTTCGAGCACGTCCTTGGCGCCGAAGGCCTGCAGCACCGAAAAGCTCACCGCCAGCAGCGGCACCAGCGACAGCAGCGTCGTGTAGGCGAGGCTGGCGGCGCGATCGAGCAGGTGGCCGTCGAACACGGCCTCGAAGACCGCGATCAGGATGCGCCCGAGCCGGCGAACCGAGGCGTGCGTGGCGGTATCGGTCGGCCGCGGCACACAGGCAGCGATCCAGCGTTCGGGCAGCAGCATCCGTCCTCCTCGATCCGCGCTCTCGACTTCAGGGCTGCAGGCGCCCGATCTGCCAGGCGTCGCCGGTGCGCACGTAGACGATGCGATCGTGCATGCGTCCCGGCCGGCCCTGCCAGAACTCGACGCGCTCAGGGTGCAGGCGGTAGCCACCCCAGTGCTGCGGCAGTTCAACCTCCCGACCGTCCCAGCGCGCCGCCTGTTCCGCAAACTGCGCTTCGAGCGCGGCGCGATCGGCGACCGGCTGGCTCTGGCGCGAGGCCCAGGCGCCGATCTGGCTGTCGCGCGGGCGCACGGCGAAGTAGGCGGCCGAGTCGGCGCGCGGCAAGGGTTCGATGCGGCCCTCGACGCGCACCTGCCGCTCCAGCTCGATCCACCAGAAGCAGAGCGCCGCCTGCGGATGCGCGGCGAGTGCGGCGGCCTTGTGGCTGCCGTAGTTGGTGAAGAACGTGAAGCCTTCGGCGTCGCAGGCCTTCAGCAGCATCACCCGCGCCTGCGGCCGGCCGTCGGGGGCGACGGTGGCGAGTGTCATCGCGTTCGGTTCGGGCACCTGCGCGGCGACCGCCTCCTCGAACCAGCGCCCGAACTGGGCGAGCGGATCGGCGGCGACTTCGGTGACATCAAGCGTGCCGCGGGTGTAGTTGCGGCGCAGATCGGCGAGCGGGGTGGTCACGGCGGACACTCCTTATGGATGGAGAAGGGAGACGGAAAGGCAAGGGCCGCGCAGGCATCGGCCGGATGCGCGGCCGGAGGAACGGTTGCGGCGGGCGGGGTCTATAAAGGTCCGGGTACGGGAGGCTGCTCCCGTAATCCCAGAGTCCGGATGACCGCCCAGATGACTGCCGCGAGGAGTTCGACATGATGGACACCCAGACCCATAACCTGAGCACCCTGTTCGCCCAGCTCGGCCTGCCGGAAGACCCGGCCGGCATCGACAGCTTCATCCGCGAACATCCGCTGCCGCCGGACATGCTGGTGGCCGATGCGCCGTTCTGGAACCAGACCCAGGCGAAGTTCCTGCACGATGCGCTGCGCGAGGATTCGGACTGGGCCGAGATGGTCGATGAACTGAACGTCCGCCTGCATTGAGCATGGTCAGCCGCCGCTGCGGCGGCGCATGTCCCGACGGCCCGCAGCCAGCGGCTGCGGGCCGTCGCATGTGCGGGCCTCAGCGGTGTCCGGCCAGCGGCCGGATCGCCAGCAGACCCGGCAGCGGACCGAGCGCCAGCAGCGGCAGCAGCCAGGCGATCGGCCAGTGCTGCACGAGGCTGCCGAACAGCTGGATGCTGACGACGGTGATGCCGAAGCCGATCGCCGTCACCCAGGTCAGCGCCGAGCCGAGATACGCCGGCGGTGCGGCGCGCGCGGTCAGCGTCGAGAACTGCGGCGAGTCACCGACGACGGTGATGCCCCAGACCAGCAGATAGGCGAAGAACAGCGGCCCCGGCAGTCCGAAGGCGAGCGGCGCGAGCAGGCAGCACGCGCACGACACCGCGAGCTGCACCTGCGCGACGCGCGCGCTGCCCCAGCGCGGTGACAGTTCGCCGCCGATGATGCAGCCGAGCGCGCCGGCGGCGATCGCCGCGAAGCTCCAGAGCGACACCGCGGGCGTGGTGCCGTGCTGCACGCCCCAGGCGGCGACGATGGCCGGCAAGAAGGCCCACCAGGTGTACAGCTCCCACATGTGACCGAAGTAGCCGAAGGCCGCCGAGCGCAGCTCGCGGCCGGCGAAGATCGTGCGCACCGCGCCGGGGTCGAAGCGCGCCCCGCGCTTCAGCTGCGGGCCGTCCGGCACCAGCCAGTACATCGCCAGTCCGCCGAGCGCCGCGCAGGCCGACACGCCGGCGAGCACGCCGGCCCAGGGCAGCGCCGCGCCGAGTCCCCGCAGCAGGTGCGGGAAGGCCGTGCCGACCACCAGCGCACCGACCAGCCAGCCGAGCGCGCGCCCGAGTCCGCTCGCATACCAGCCGGCTGCGATCTTCATGCCGACCGGGTAGATGCCGGCCAGACAGAAGCCGGTCGCGAAGCGCAGCAGCAGCAGCGCGGCGAAGCTCGGCGGCAGCGCCACCAGCGCGAGATTGGCACCGGCACCGGCGAGCGCGCAGACGAGGAAGACCGCACGCGGCGAAAAGCGGTCGGCGAGCGCGAGCAGCGCGAACACCAGCGTGCCGGCGATGAAGCCGAACTGCACGGCGGCGGTCACGTGCCCGGGCGCATCGGCGGCGAGCCCCCAGTCGCGCTGCAGCTCGGGCAGGATGGCGTTGCCGGCGAACCACAGCGAGGAGCCGGCGAACTGCGAGGCGATGATCACCGGCAGGATGCGGGCAGGGCGTTCGGCGTCGGACATGCGGGCGACCTGCGCAGGCGGGGGAGGGAGAAGGCAGAAGAGCGGCGATCGTAGCCGCTGGCGGCGGTCGCTGCGCCGGCTGCATCGGAGCCAGACGGCGGCGTGGCCCCGCTGCGCAGCGGCCGGAAGCCGGCCACATGAGCGGACCGTCACTGGCAGGCCGGCCGGCGCTGTTTATGCTGCACGGCAGCGGACCGGTGTCCGTGCAGGGGGAAGGTGCGATGTGCATGACGACCAGCCGCAGCGGAGCGGCGCGATGAACACGGCAGCCAGCGACGATCTGCAGACCCTGATCGCCCGTGTCGCGCTCGGTGACGGCGCGGCGTTCCGCCACCTGTACGAACTCTGCGCGCCGCGCATGCTCGGCGTGGCCCTGCGCATCCTCGTGCGCCGCGACCGCGCCGAGGACGCCGTGCAGGAAGCCTTCGTGAAGGTCTGGCAGCGCGCGAGCGACTATTCGGCGACCGCCGGCTCGCCGCTGGCGTGGCTGACGGCGATCGTGCGTCATCAGGCGCTCGACCTGCTGCGCAGCGACAAGCGCCGGCACACCGAATCGACCGACGACGATGACGAGGACGGCCCCGGCCGCCTCGATCCGCCCGACGAGCGGCCCGATCCGCTCGGCCTGCTCGAACAGGCGATCGACGGCCTGCGCCTGCGCGTGTGCTTCGATGTCGTGCCCGAGCAGCAGCGTCGCTGTCTGGCGCTCGCGTACTATCACGGGCTCACGCATTCGGAGCTGGCCGAGCACATCGCCGCCCCGATCGGCAGCGTCAAGGTCTGGCTGCGCCGCGGCCTCGACCGGCTGCGCCGCTGCCTGGAAGCCGCCCCATGAACTACGACCGTCCGCCGCTGATCGATCACCTCGCCGCTGCCTATGTGCTCGGCACGCTGTCGGCGCGCGCGCGCCGGCGCTTCGAGCGGCTCTGCCGCACGCTGCCTTCGGCCGCCGACGCCGTGCGCGACTGGGAGCGCCGGCTCGGCGGCCTCGCCGAACCGGTGCCGCCGGTCGCACCGTCGCCGCAGCTCTGGCACGCGATCGAGCGACGCACGCTCGGCGTGCGCGAACACCCGGAAACCGCCCGTCAGCCCGAAGCGCGCACGCGCCGGGAACGCAGCGAAAGCAGCCGGCTCGGCGACTGGCTGCGGCCGCTGCTCGGTTTCGCCTGCGGCCTGCTGCTCGCCGTCGGGCTGGTGCGGCTGTACCCGCAGGGCTTCGTGCCGGGCGAGCCGGTCGACGAGACCGCGCTGCCGGCGAGCTACATCGGGCTGCTGACCAACGCCGAAGGCCAGCCGGTGCTGCTCGCGAGCATCCGCCGCCACGGCCGCGAGCTGCAGTTCAAGGTGCTGAAACCGCTGACGGTGCCGGCCGGCAAGGTGGCGGTGCTGTGGGCGCTGGCGCCGAACGCCGCCCCGGCCGTGGTCGGCGTCGTGCCGTTCGCGGGCGGCGAGACCGCCGCGCCGCTCGCGAAGGCGACGCTGACGCTCGCCGGCAGCGCCGAGCAGTTGCTGAGCAACGTGCCGAAGCTTGCGCTGAGCTTCGAATCCGCCCCGCCGGCCGCCGGCGCCGCCCCGTCGCCGTTCGCGCTCGAAGGCAACTGCGTGAAGCTCTGGTAGGTCGTCCGCAGCCGCACGCGCTGCAGGGCAGGGAACCGGCATGACGCCGCAGGCGGTGGTGATGGAGGCGGTCCGGGACTTGCCCGGCGGGGCGCAGCGGATCACTGCGCCGGCGGCGATCCGCACGGCCTACCGCCCCGACATCGACGGCCTGCGCGCCGTCGCCGTGCTGCTGGTGGTGATCCATCACGCCTTTCCGCAGACCGGCGGCGGCTTCATCGGCGTCGACGTGTTCTTCGTGATCTCCGGCTACCTGATCACCGGCATCCTCGCCGGCGATATCCGCCAGTCGCGCTTTCGCCTCGCCGGCTTCTACGCCCGGCGCATCCGCCGCATCTATCCGGCGCTGCTCGTGGTGCTGCTGGCGAGCCTGCTCGCCGGCTGGTTCCTGATGCTGCCGAACGAGCTCGCCACCCTCGGCCGGCACGTCGCCGGCGGCAGCGGCTTCGTCGCCAATGTCCTGTACTGGCTGCAGTCCGGTTACTTCGACCGGCAGGCCGAACTGCAGCCGCTGCTGCACCTGTGGTCGCTCGGCGTCGAGGAGCAGTTCTACATCGTCTGGCCGCTGCTGCTGGCGGGGCTGATGCGCCTGCCGCCGCACCGCTGCCTGCAGGCCGTCGGCGCGCTGCTGCTGCTGTCGCTGCTCGGCTGCATCGTCGTCAGCGAATACGACCTGAGCGCGGCCTTCTTCCTGCCGCACACCCGCTTCTGGGAACTCGCGGCCGGCGGCTGGCTGGCGCTGCAGCAGGCCGGACAGCGGCCGGCCGCAGACGGCGTGCCGGCGACAGGCACCGGTCGCTGGCCGCAGCATGCCGCGAGCGTGGCCGGGCTGTCCGCGATCGGACTCGGTGCCGTGCTGATCGACCGGCATTCGGCGTTTCCGGGCGCCTGGGCGCTGCTGCCGGTGGGCGGGGCGCTGCTGCTGATCCAGGCCGGGCCTGCGGCCTGCATCAACCGTCACCTGCTGGCCCGGGCGCCGATGCGATGGATCGGTCGGATCAGCTTCTCGCTGTATCTGTGGCACTGGCCGCTGCTGGTGTACGGCCGCATCTGGCTGGTCGGCGAACCGGACTGGCCGCAGCGGCTGGCGCTGGTGGCCGTGTCGGTGCTGCTCGCCTGGCTGTCGTACCGCTGGATCGAGACACCGTTTCGCAGCGCCCCGACGCGGCGGGCGCCGCGGCCCTGGTCGCCCGGACCGGTGCGCTTCCTGGCCGGCATGATGGCAGCGACCTTCTGCGCCGGAGTGGTGCTCCATCTCGCCCGCGGCTATCCGGACCGCATGCCGGACAAGCGCGACTACATCGCCTTCTTCGACGATTACCGCTACACCCGCACGCACGACCTGCTGCGCTTCGATCACCACGAGTGCAACTTCTACGACATCGAGAGCGGCCGCGCGAAGACCGCGATCGCCGCGACCTGCCTGCGACCGGCCGCCGCGCACCGGCGCAGCGTGCTGCTGTGGGGCGATTCACACGCCCAGCATCTCGCCTACGGCCTCGACCGGACGCTGCCGGCCGATGTCGCGCTGCTGCACGTCGGCGCCTCGGGCTGTCCGCCGAACGTCGATGACGTGCACCCGGACCCGCTCGACAGCTGCAACCGTGCCAACCGCCTGGCCTGGCAGGCGATCGGCGAGCTGCACCCCGATGTCGTGATGCTCGCCCAGCAGGGCGGGCATTCGATCGCGCAGTACGACGCGCTGATCGCACGCCTGCACGCAAGCGGCGTCGCGCAGGTCGTGCTGATCGGGCCGGTGCCGCACTGGCAGCCCTTCCTGTATCAGGTGGTGCTGAAGAAGTACTGGCAGGCCACGCCGGCGCAGATCGGCAGCAACCTCGATCCCGCCATGTTCGGGCTCGATGCCGGCCTGCAGCGCCGCTATGCCGGCATGCCCGGCGTGACCTACGTGTCGATGATCGGCCCGCTGTGCCACGACGGCGCCTGCCTCGCCTACCTCGACGGCGATCGCAAGGAAAAGCTGATGACCTACGACTACGCCCACTTCACGCTGCCGGCCTCCGAATTCGTCGTGCGCACCGTCGTGTATCCGGCGATGTCGGGGTTGCTGAACTGAAGGCGGGCCGCACGGCGCCGGTGGCAGCAAATCCGGGCGGCGGATCGGCAGGCGGGTGCTGTTCTGCTGCCATGCAGCGCTTGTCTGCAGTCGGATGGCCGGGCCGGTGGTCACCTGACTGGCGGTGCCGCAGCCGCGGCCGGTCCGGGTACGGCCCCGGGCGTGGAGCGCGTGGCGTCCGCATTTCCTCTCTCGCCAGGTGCGGCCGAAGGCCGACAGGAGTCCTGCATGTCCAGCATCGCGATCGTGTTCTTCAGCGGCTACGGCCACACCCTGAAGCAGGCCGAGGCCGTGAAGGCCGGGGCTGCCGGGGTCGAGGGCGCCGAGGTGGCGTTCCTGCAGATCGACAGCGACGGCAATCTGCCGGAATCGGCCTGGGAGACGCTGGCCGCGGCCGACGCCATCCTCTTCGGCAGCCCGACCTACATGGGCGGTCCGGCCTGGCAGTTCAAGAAGTTCGCCGACGCCAGCTCCAGGCCCTGGTTCACGAAGGCCTGGAAGGACAAGCTCGCCGCCGGCTTCACGAACTCGGCGTCCACGAACGGCGACAAGTACTCGACCATCCAGTACTTCTGGACGCTGTCGCAGCAGCACGGCCAGATCTGGGTCGGCACCGGCCTGCTGCCGGCCAACGGCAAGGCCAACGGCCCGGCCGACGTGAACTGGACCGCCGGCTTCGGCGGCGCGATGTCGATCTCGCCCTTCGACGCCAGCCCCGACGAAGCCCCGCGCAGCGGCGACCTCGAAACCGCGCGCCTGCTCGGCGAGCGCGTCGCGCAGCTGGCGGGGCGCTTCGCGAAGGGCTGAGCCGGCGGCATCGGCCGCCTGCGTTGCGCACGGCGTTGCTGTCCGGCCCCGCTGCCTTTGCCGGAGAGGGGCCGGGCGCAGCGGGCAACGCCTTGTCAGCCCTCCAGTCCCTGCCGCCCGACGTAATCGCGCGCGAACTGCCAGGCGACGCGCCCGCTGCGTGAGCCGCGCGTCAGCGCGTAGCGCAGCGCGTCGCCACGCGCGGTTTCGTCGAACTCGCCGCGGTAGCCGAGCTGCGCGAGCCAGTGCGTGACCACGTCGAGATAATCGTCCTGGCGGAACGGGTGGAAGGACAGCCACAGCCCGAAGCGCTCCGACAGCGACACCTTCTCCTCGACCGCCTCGCCGTGGTGCAGCTCGCCATCGACGATGCGCGCATCGCGGTTCTCGCTCATGTACTCGGGCAGCAGGTGGCGGCGGTTCGAGGTCGCGACGATCAGCACGTTGTCGGGCGGCGCCGCGACCGAGCCGTCGAGCACGGCCTTCAGCGCCTTGTAGCGCGCATCGTCGGCCTCGAAGGACAGGTCATCACAGAAGATCAGGAAGCGCTCGGGCCGGCTGTCGATGCGCTCGACGATGTCGGGCAGATCGACGAGATCACCGGCCTCGACCTCGATCAGCCGCAGGCCGCGCCCGTGGTATGCGTTCAGCAGCGCCTTGACCAGCGAGGACTTGCCGGTGCCGCGCGAGCCCCACAGCAGCGCGTGGTTGGCCGGCCGCCCGGCGACGAACTGGCGGATGTTGCGATCGAGTTCGGTCTTTGCGCGCTCGATGCACTGCAGGTCTTCGAGCCTGAGCGCGTGCGGCTGCGCGACCGGCTGCAGGAAGCCGCGCCCGGCGCGCTTTCGCCAGCGCGCGGCCCGGTGCACGCTCCAGTCCGGCTCGACCGGCGTTTCGGGCAGCAGCAGTTCGGCGCGATCGAGCAGGGATTCGAGGCGGGCGAGCAGCTCGGGGGTGAGATTCACGGACGGGCTCCGGGCACGGACGGGGCGCGCAGCGTAGCGCCGGGCGGCGGGGCGGGCCAGTTGCCGTAGCCGTGCAAAGCCCTGGCGTCAGGCATCCCTCCGGATCGGGCAGCCGGCAGTCAGCCCCGTGATCGCGATGGACACGGCAGGCGACGGCCCTGCTGCGGCCCTACTGCGTGGAAGCACTGAGCATGCTGCGGGTTCCCGGACTGCCACCCGGCGCAGCCGGCGGATCGACAGGTTCGAAGCGGGCCAGGCACTTGATGCCGGCCGGCAGGGCGAAATCGGGGTTCGGCAGTTCGAGGCGCACTCCGAATGTGCCGCTGGCGGCGTCGAACACCGGGTCGACGCTGAGCACGGTGGCCTCGTAGCGGCCGCCGACGGCCGGCTCGGGCAGGACGGTGGCCATCTGGCCGGGACGGATGTTGCGCCATTCGCGGATCGGTACCAGCACCTCGACGTACAGCGTGCCGAGATCGGCGATCTTCAGCACGGGCTTGCGCAGATCGCGGTTGTCGGCGAGTTCGCCGGGGTGCATCAGCCGGTCGATGACGATGCCGTCGACCGGGCTGAGCACGGTGCGCTGGCGCAGCTGTTCTTCGAGCCGTGCAAGCTCCAGCAGCGCGAGGCGCTGGTTGTCGCGGGCATCGTCGAGTTCGACCTGCGCAAGGCGGTATCCGGAGGCCGCCTCGTCGCGCTCCTGCGGCGATACGTAGCGCACGGCAGCGAGCTGTTCGTGGCGGCGGGCCTTGGCGCCGGCGAACTCGACGCGGGTCTCGGCCGAATGGATCGGGCTCTGCAGACCGGCGCGAAAGCGGGCAACCGCGACGCTGGCGCGTTCGAGCGCCGAATCGAGTTCGATCAGCGGCTGGCCGGCCGTGACCCGGTCGCCGCGGCGCACATGGATGCGGGAGATCAGCCCTTCGGCGGCCGGGCGGATTTCGAGCAGCTGGCGCGGCTCGATCAGGCAGTCGTGACCGGCGCTGCTGTCTGCAGCCCCGTCAGCCCGGGCCGGGGGCGTGAGCGCGACGCACAGCGCCAGAACGGCGCAGACACGGACGGGGGGCAGCGTATTCATTCCTCACCTCCGGAAAAGGCCAGCGACTGCGACCAGTGGCGGTCCTGCTCACCGGTGGCGATGCGGATGCGGGCGTTGTGGGCTTCGGCACGGCGCTGGGCGTCGGCAAGCAGCGCGGTGCCGAGCCAGCGCGGCAGCACGCCGCCCGGCCAGCGACGCGCCAGTTCGCGAAGCCAGGGCCGGCCGTGGCGCACGAACAGTTCGTCATCGAGGCTGGCGTGGGCCTCGGCACTGCCCGGGTCGCCCTGACGCCCGGCGCGGCCATAGAGCTGGCGGTCGATGCGCGCCGATTCGTGAAATTCGCTGAGGATCACCGCCAGCCCGCCGGCTGCGCGCACGGCAGCGGTCAGCGTGATGTCGGTGCCGCGCCCGGCCATGTTGGTCGCCACCGTGATCCGCCCCGGTGCGCCGGCCCCGGCGATGATCGCGGCTTCATCGGCATCCTGACGGGCATTGAGCACGACGGCCCCGATGCCACGGCCGGCCAGCAGTCCGGCAAGCTGCTCCGAGGCCTCGACCGAGCGCGTACCGATCAGCACTGCCCGGCCGGCGGCCGCGAGCTGGCAGGCGCGCTCGACGATCGCCTGCCAGCGCGCGCCGGACTGCGCGTACAGCCGTGCTCCGAGCCAGCACCTTTGCTGCGGCCGGTGCGTGGGGATGCGCACCAGCGCCGTGGCGTAGTTCATGGCCAGCTCCGGGGCGACCTCGGCAAGCGTGCCGCTCATGCCGGCGAGGCGCAGATAGCGCGCGAAGAAGCGCGGGTAGGTCAGTCGCGCCAGGGTTTCGCGCCGCGCGCTGGTCGCGCAGCCTTCCTTCAGTTCGATCAGCTGATGCAGGCCGCGCTCCCAGGTGCGATCGGGCAGCACGCGGCCGGTGAACTCGTCGACGATCTGCACCTCGCCGTCGCGCAGCACGTAGTCGCGGTCGCGCACGAACAGGTGACGTGCGGTCAGCGCCTGCTCGACGCGCTCCTCGCGCACGCGCGCCAGCCGCCAGGCACCGCGGTGCTCGGTTTCGGCCAGTCGCCGGCGGCCGGCGCCGGTCAGGCGCACGCGCCGTTCGCGCGCCTCGATGCGGTAATGCACCTCCGCATCGAGCTGCCCGGCCATCTCGTGAGCCGGCAGCCAGTCGGCGGCGGTTTCGCCTGGCAGCTCGCGGGCGATGACCAGCGGCGTACGCGACTCGTCGATCAGCACGCTGTCGGCCTCGTCGACGATCGCAAACGGCAGGCCGCGCCCGGCGAACGGCCGCACGCCGGCGTCGAGGTGCTGGCGCAGGTAATCGAAGACGAGTTCCTGATTGACGCAGTAGACGATGTCGCATGCGTAGGCCGCATCGTGCAGGGCCGGACACTGGCCGGGCAGCACCGTGCCGACACTGAGCCCGAAGGCGACATACAGCGGGCCGATCAGGGCGGCATCGCGCTCGGCCAGATAGCCGTTGACGGTGACCACATGCACCGGCACGCCGGCGAGGGCGGCGGCGATCGCCGGCAGCGCGGCGGTCAGCGTCTTGCCCTCGCCGGTGGCCATCTCGACCATGCGCCCGTCGAGCATGGCCCGACCGGCCATCAGCTGCACCGGGTACGGACGCTTGCCGAGGCTGCGGGTCGCGTATTCGCTGACCAGCGCGAAGGTCTCGATCAGCAGCGCTTCCCGATGCAGGCCGCTGCGCAGCAAGCGGGCGCGCAGGCTGGCGCAGCGCTCCGTGAGGGCCGCATCCTCGAGCTCGGCCAGTCCGGCGGCCGCGGTTGTGACGGCCTCGGCGAAGCGGCGCAGACGCCGGCATTCCGCGCCGCCCGGACGCAGCCGCGCACCGAGCGCCGTCAGCCAGCCATCGAGCAGCGATGGCGATCGATCGAGGCGTTCGCCGCGCACGTTGACCGGCGCGAGGCCGATCCAGCCGCTCAGCGTCGGCCTAGACATGAAGCTGCGACAGAAACAGCTGGCGCAGGCGACGCGCGAGCCGGGTGGCGAGTGCTTCGGGCGGGTGTCCGAAGCGCACATAGACACGCGTGCCGAGCCGCAGCCCATCCGCTTCGGGCGGCAGTTCCAGGTCGAACTGGAACAGTCGCGACAGCACGCGCGTACCCTGCTCGTCGCGCGGATCGGTGGCGTGCAGGCCACCGCCCTCGTGCGCCAGGGCCCGGCTCGGCAGCCGGTCCTCGCCGGCCGGCACCGCACGCAGCACGCGCACCGGATAGGCCGTGCCGATGCGATCGGCCGGCATCGCCGAGACCGTCAGCAGCGCGCTGCGCACGCGGTCGATGTCGTCCTGTCCGACCGTGACGCGCACGGTGCGCAGTGCCTCGCCGGCCAGCACGTAGCCGATCCAGTCCCCGCGGCGCAGCGGACGGCCGGGCAGATCGGCGGCGCGATCGAGCATCAGCCGGCCGTCGCTGCCGGCGCGCAGCGTCAGGTCCGCGACCCGCTGCCCGGTTTCGGCGAGTGCCGTGCGGGCTTCGGTCAAGGCTTCGCGGCTCAGTGCCGCCTGTACGCGATCCTCGGCCAGTTCGGCGATGGCGCGGATTTCCAGCTCGCGCACCCGCGCGCGACGTTCGGCCAGCTCGGCCTGCAGGGCCTCGTCCTGCAGTTGCAGTACCGGCTGGCCGGTTTGCACCACATCGCCCTGCCGGGCGGACAGGGCATCGACCCAGCCATCCCCGCCGGCGCGCAATTCGGCCTGCGCCGGTACCCAGACCACGCCTTCGGCGACGGTCGAGGACGGCATCGGCACCCAGCCGACCAGGCCGGTCAGCAGCGCACACAGGCCGGCACTGACCGAGACCGTGCGCAGCCGCCGGCCGCGGGAGGCATGACCGAACACATGGCCGGCCATCTTCACGAGCGGCAGCCCGAGCATCGTTGTCATCGACCACAGCGCCAGTGCCACGCCGACGAAGAAGTACTGGTTGGCGACGAACAGCGCGATCGAAACGGACACGAGGCAGCGATAGACCAGCGCTGCCGGTGCGTAGAACAGGAACCAGCGCTTCTCGCCCGGCGTCGCCGGCGGGGCCGGCAGCTCGCGTTCGCCGAACAGGTGATGGCGCGCAAGCCAGGCCCAGTACTGCGTGCTGCGCTGGCCGAGGTTCGGCAGCTCGGCGAGATCGCAGAGGATGTAGTAGCCGTCGTAGCGCAGCAGCGGATTGCCGTTGAACACCAGCGTCGAGAAGCCGGCCACGGCCATGACGTTGAAGGCGATCGAACGCGCCAGCCCCGGTTCGAGCACGAGCCAGAGATACAGCGCCCCGGCCGCGAGTGCGAGTTCGGTCATCATGCCGGCGGCACCGACGAAGGCGCGGTAATGCTTGCTGCGGATGGCACCGGCGGCCGAGGCATCGACGTAGGGCGCCGGCGCGAACACCAGCAGCATCAGCCCCATCTCGTGCACCTCGCCGCCGGCTGCCCGTGTCGCATAGGCGTGACCGAGTTCGTGCAGCAGCTTCACGACCGGGAACACCAGCGCCAGCAGCAGCAGGTTCTGCTGGCCGAGCAACTGGTCGGAGAGATTGCCGGTCAGCGCCGGCCAGTGTCCGGCGGCGAGGAACAGTGCCGGCAGCACCCAGGCGAGCCACAGCAGCAGGCCGGTGCGCGTGAACACGCCGCGCAGCCACGGCAGCGTCGCGAGCAGGAAGCGGTCGCAGTCCCACAGCGGAAAGCGCAGTGCCATCGGGTTGAGCCAGCGCTGCAGCCGCTGCGTGCGCATCTGGCGCTCGCGTCGCCGGATCAGTTCCCCGGCATCCGGTGCTTCGGCCGAGGCCAGCAGGTCGGCCGCGTGCAGTTGCGCGAGCAGGCGCAGGGTTTCATCCTGGCCCGGTGCGCTCTCGCCGAGTTCCTCGACCAGTTGCTGCCAGATCGCATCGAGCGTCTGGCGGCCGTCGAGGCGGCTTGCGAGCAGCCAGGCGACCGGCGAGAAGCGGTGGCTGCGGTTCTGGTTGCGATCGTGCAGCACGTACCAGACGCGACCGCGCTGGCGCTGACGCATCGGCTGCAGGTCGGGTTTCAGGCGCGGGCGGCTGTCGGCAGCGCGATACCAGCGGTCGCTGAGGAATCCGGCGCTCATTGTGGAACTCCGTCACTCAGGGCCACAGTCGCCAGAGTTCCAGCCGCAGCCAGTCGATGGCCTTGTGTGTCCAGATCCAGGCCAGGCTGCGCTCGCCGACCTCGATCTTGCCGACGCCTTCCATGCCCGGGCGCAGCCGCGGACTGTCGCCATCGAGTGCGGCCTCGACCCGGAAGCGGTTACGGCCTTCGCCGGCCTCGGGCATCGCGATGTTGAGCACATGAAACGGGATCGTCTCGCCGCTCAGCCCCGAGGGCACCAGCCGGCCGCGCTGACCGGGTGCGACGGCGCGGATGTCGCGCTCGTCGACCTTGAGGATCACGCGCCAGGCATCGAGCGGCGCGAGTTCGAACAAGACCTTGCCCTGCTCGACCGGACTGCCGATCTGCTGGCTCAGGTCACCGCTGACGATCACCGCCGGAAACGGGCTGACGAGGCGCGCGCGCTCGAGGCGTTGCCCGACCAGCGCGAGCTGGGCTTCGGCCTGATCGAGCCCCGCCCGCGCCAGCCCCGCCGCCGGGCGGTCGTGCCGGCTCAGCGCATCGCGCAGGCGCTTGTCGTGCTGCGCGGACTCGGCGCTCCAGCGCGCGTGTTCGAGTCGCAGCGTGCGCTCATCGAGCGTGGCGATGACGGTGCCGGCGGCGACGGTTTCGCCGGCGCGGTGCAGCGCACTGCCGATGTAGCCCTCGAATGGCGCGGCAATCGCACGCTGCTGCGCGCCTTCGACCACGGCATCGGCCGTGACCCGCCAGTCGCTCGGCCACCACAGCAGGCCGGCCAGCGCCAGCACCGCCGCCGCCAGCCCCAGGCGCAGGCTCGGACGGCGCGGATCGGCGAGTGCCTGGCGGGCCGAGCGCAACAACGCTGCCGGCCGCCCGGCCAGCCAGCGTT
>JAFEGB010000341.1 GCA_018240295.1 Pseudomonadota bacterium | reverse complement strand
CCTCCTCGATGTAGCCGGACAGCCGCAGGATCTCCATGCGGTCCAGCAGCGGGCGCGGAATCGTGTCGAGCGTGTTTGCCGTCGTTACAAACAACGCCTTCGAAAGGTCGAACGGCAGATCCAGGTAGTTGTCTCGGAAGGTCTTGTTCTGCTCCGGGTCGAGCACTTCGAGCAGCGCCGAGGCCGGATCGCCGTGATAGCTCGCGCCGATCTTGTCGATCTCGTCGAGCATGATCACCGGATTGGCGACGCCGGTCTCGCGGATCGCCTGGATGAACTTGCCCGGCATCGCGCCGATGTAGGTGCGCCGGTGGCCCTTGATCTCGGCCTCGTCGCGCATGCCGCCGAGCGACAGCCGGAAGAACTCGCGCCCGAGCGCCGCGGCGACCGAGCGGCCGACCGAGGTCTTGCCGACGCCGGGCGGGCCGACCAGCAGCAGGATGGAACCGGCGACCTCGCCCTTCAGCGCGCCGACGGCGAGGAATTCGAGGATGCGGTCCTTGACGTCGCCGAGGCCGTCGTGGTCGCGATCGAGAATCTTGCGCGCGCGCTTCAGATCGAGCTGATCGACCGAATGCACGCCCCAGGGCAGGTCGGTCAGCACGTCGAGGTAATTGCGCGTCACCGCGTATTCCGGCGAACCGGGTTCGAGCACGGCGAACTTCTCGAACTGCTCCTCGATCGCCTTCATGGCTTTTTCCGGGACCGTCCTGCCTTCGAGCCGGGCGCGGAAGCGTTCGGATTCGGCGGTGCGGTCGTCCTTGGAAATGCCGAGTTCCTTCTGGATGGTCTTCAACTGTTCCTTCAGGAAGAACTCGCGCTGCTGCTCGCTCAGCTTGTGCTCGACCTGCTCGCGGATCTGCGACTGCAGCTTGGCGACCTCGGTCTCCTTCTTCAGCAGCACCAGCACCTTCTTCATGCGCGCGAGCACCGGCGCGGTGTCGAGCACCTCCTGCAGTTCCTCCTTGGTGGCCGTCGTCATCGCCGCGGCGAAATCGGCGAGCGGCGACGGATCATTGGTGTTGAAGCGGTTCAGGAAGAACTTCAGTTCCTCGGCGTACAGCGGGTTGTGCGGCAGCAGTTCCTTGATCGTGTTGATCAGCGCCACCGAATACGCGCGCATTTCCTCGGTGTTCACCGAGTCCTCGGAATCGAGGTATTCGACGACGGCCTCGTACGGCGCCTGCGTCGACAGCCATTCGCGGATGCGGAAGCGGCGCAGGCCCTGTGCGACGAACTGCATCTTGCCTTCGCTGCGCATCAGGTTGTGCACGCGCACGATGGTGCCGACTTCGTGGAAGTCATCGGGGCTGGCGTTGTCGGCCTGCTCGGGCTTGACCAGCACCAGGCCGACCATGCGCTGCGGGCGCTCCATGACCTGCTCCAGCGTCGGCCACCACGGCGCGTCGTTCATCAGCAGCGGCAGCGCCTGCGCCGGGAAGAACGGCCGCTCCCACAGCGGCAGCAGCAGCAGGCGCGAGGGCAGCACGTCGGCGGCGACGGCGATCTCGCCGCCGTTGCCGTCGCTGCCGGGCGCGAGCGGCGCATCGGCCGGGATCACCTCGGCGTCAAGCGTGGTGTCGGCGCCGGCCGCGTCATCGGTCGCGGCGACGGCGTCGTTGCCGGCTTCGTCGTTCAGGGGCTCGACGACCGGGGTGTCCAGTTCATTTTCGGTATCGGTCATGGCAGGTTCCGGCTGCGGGAGGGGAGGTGCAGACTCGTCGGTACGCGCCAGACATGGGGCGAGGGCGGGGAGAGTTCAAGACGATGCGGGGCAGGTCGGCGTTGCCGTCCTGTCCCGCGTAGCGGCAAGTCTTGCCGTCGCTGGCTTACCAGCCGTCCTGGAATTCGGGCAGATGGCCGCCGTTCGTGAGCACCTGCGGATACTCGACCCCTTCTTTCGCCGGTCGCGACCGGCCCTTGCGACGGATTTCGAATCGCCAGCAGGCGCCGAAGTCATACAGGAAATACAGCTTCTTGTGCTTGGGCAGCGGGTAGAGCTGATCGAAGGTCTGCAGGGGCTGCTCGTCGGTATCTTCGGGCTCATCCGCCGCTTCGGGTTCATCCGGGTCTTCCGGTTCGGAGCAGCCCGGCGGCAGCGGCGCCGCGCTGATCAGGAAGTCGTAATCCTCATCGTCGTCGTCCAGCCAGATTTTCACGCTGCCCCAGGGCTGGTTGGCGAGGTAGAAGCCGCTGGCGTGCTCGGGATCGAGATTCACCATGTCGAACAGCAGGTCGCGCAGATCCTCGATGCTCCAGTCGCCGGGAATCTCGACGACCCAGCGCAATGGCTTGCAGTTGATCGGACCACCGACCAGCTCGATGGAAAGGGTATGAATCATCATGTGGCTGTGCTCTGACGGGCAGTTGTTGCCGACAGGATGCCGCCCCTGCTTGCGGATGCCCAGATGCCGATCCCCGCATACCTGCTGACCGGCCTGCTCGGCAGCGGCAAGACCACGGTGCTGCGCGCGCTGCTCGCGCAGGCACCGGCCGGCAGCCGTCCGGCGGTGCTGGTCAATGACTTCGGCACGGTCGGCATCGATGCCGCGGTGCTCGCCGGCGCCGGGGGCGCCGGGGAGATCACGGTGCGCGAGGTCGGCGGCGGCTGCGTGTGCTGCACGGCGGCGGCGAGCCTGCGCGCGGCGATTCCGGCGCTGCTGCGCGCGGCCCGGCCGGATCGGCTCTACATCGAGCCGAGCGGGCTGGCGGCCCCGGCGGCGATCGTCGACCTGCTGCGCGAACCGGCGCTGCGCGGGGCGAGCGAGTTGCGCGCCGTGATCGGCCTCGTCGATCCGCGCCGCCTCGACGACGAGCGCCTGCTGCGCGCGCCGCTGCTGCGCGCGCAGCTCGAACTCGCCGACGTGCTGCTGGCGACGCACGCCGATGTCGCAAGCCCCGCGCAGCTCGAACGCTTCCGCGCCTTCGCATCGACGCTGTATCCGCCCCGGGCGCACATCGGCGCCATCGCGCACGGGGATTTCGATCCGCAGTGGCTGAAGGACATCACGCGGGCCGCGCAGCCGGGCTGGCGGCTGACGCGATCGCAGCCGCCCGCCGCGCGCGCCGAGCACGGCTGGACGTTTGCGCCCGAGGTGATCTTTGCGGCACCGAAGCTCACGGCACTGTTCGCCGGCATCGGTCGTGACGGTCCGCTGGCCCCGGTCGAGCGCGCCAAGGGCGTGCTGCGCACCGGGCGCGACTGGCGGCTGTTCGATGCGGTCGCCGGCGGCGGCCTGACGGTCAGCGACGTGAGCTGGCGCCGCGACAGCCGCATCGAATGCATCGCCTTCGAGGACGCGCGCCCGGACTGGACGGCGATCGGCGCGGCCTGGCGGGCGGCGCGGGGGGAGGCGGGCGCTGAGGGCGGACAACAGGGCGGGCAATGAAAAGGCGCAGCCGGGCGATCGAGCCGGCTGCGCCTGGAAACGGTCCGGATCAGAGCGAACTGACCGTCCGCGCCCGCAGGTCCTGGAACACGCGCTCGGCGCCATGCTGCTGGTCCGCGTTGACCGGATGCGCAACGACCACCCAGCGGCCCGACTGGGTTTCCTTGCGCACGGTCATCGCCACGCGACCGATGTCGGGCCGCAAGGCGATCGCGCCGCCGATCAGCAGCCCGAACAGGCCACCGAACAGCGGCAGCAGCATCAGGCTGGCCGTCAGGTTGGACGTGACGGCCGCCACGCCGGACAGCGCCAGCGCGAACGCGAGCAGCAGCCCCAGCCCCGCCCCGGCCGTGCCGCACACCAGGTGCGAGCGCAGCAGGGTTTCGGGGATGCGCTCCTGCTCGGGTTCGATGCGGGCGCTCAGCTGCGGATCGCCGGGAGCGACGATCTGCACCTGCGGCAGCACCATGTTGCCTTCGTTACGGGCACGCCGGGCGGCGACGCGCGCGGTGTCGGCATCGTCAAAGACGCCGGCCACCTTGCTCAGCGAACGCTCGGCAAACAGCTTCGGTTTCGTCAGCTTGAGGTTCATCGGCTTTCTCCTTGATCGGTTCCATGAAGCTCCCGCCTCATGCGGAAGCGGCCTTCGACCCCGCCATTGCGACCGGCCGGGCATATGACAGTTCCGCAAGGTTCAGCAAGGCTGGCACGAAGCTGCAGAATGGCCGGACGCAGACGCCGGAGGAGGGCGGGACTTGACGGATTCGACGGTGGCCGTGATCGGGGCCGGGCCGGCCGGACTGATGGCGGCCGAGGTGCTGGCGACGGCCGGCTGCACGGTCGAGGTCCACGAGGCGATGCCGTCGCCGGCGCGCAAGCTGCTGCGCGCCGGGGTCGGCGGCCTGAACCTGACGCACGGCGAGCCGCCGGCGCAGTTCCTGTCGCGCTACGGCGATCGCCAGCCCGAAATCGCGCCGCTGCTCGCCGGCTTCGATGCCGCGGCGCTGCGGGCCTGGGTGCACGGACTCGGCATCGACACCTTCGTCGGCAGTTCGGGCCGGGTGTTTCCGGTCGGCATGAAGGCCGCGCCGCTGCTGCGCGCCTGGCTGCAGCGCCTGCACGGGCTCGGCGTGCGCCTGCACCTGCGCCATCGCTGGCTGGGCTGGAGCGGCGACGGGGCACTGCGCATCAGGACCGCTGACGGCGGTGAACAGTGCCTGCGCCCGGCCGCGACCGTGCTCGCGCTCGGCGGCGCGAGCTGGCCGCGGCTCGGTGCGGATGGCGCGTGGGCGCAGTGGCTCGCCGCGCGCGGCATCGCGCTCGCGCCGTTCGCACCGGCCAACTGCGGCTTCGACGTGGCCTGGAGCGAGACCTTCCGCACGCGCTTTGCCGGGGCGCCGCTGAAGACCGTCGAACTGCAGTACATCGATGCCGCCGGCCATCGCTGGCAGCGGCGCGGCGATGCCGTGATCACTGCGCACGGCATCGAGGGCGGGCTGATCTATGCCCTGTCGGCTCCGCTGCGCGACGGGCTTGCGAACGGGGGCCGGACCGTGCCGACGCTCGACCTGCTGCCGGATCGTTCACTGGACAAGGTGACGGACGCACTCGCGAAGCCCCGCGGCCGGCGCACGCATGCTGCGCACTGGCAGCGCACGCTCGGGCTGGAAGGCGTGCGCGCCGGGCTGCTGCGCGAACGGATGACGCCGGAGCTGCTTGACGATGCGCCGGCGCTGGCGCGGCGGATCAAGGCGCTGCCGCTCGCGCTCGTTGCGCCGCGACCGCTCGCCGAGGCGATCAGCACGGCCGGCGGCGTGTGCTTCGGGGCGCTCGATGAGCAACTGATGCTGCGCGCGCTGCCCGGCACCTTCTGCGCCGGCGAGATGCTCGACTGGGAGGCACCGACCGGCGGCTATCTGCTGACCGCCTGCCTGGCCAGCGGCCGGGCCGCGGGGCTCGGGGTGCTGGCGTGGCTGCAGCAGACGGGGCGGAGGAAGGATGCGCCCGCCTGACGAAACGGCGGGCGCCGGAAAGGATCAGTGATGCCGGCCGTGGGCGTGGCTGTTGTGGCCGCCCTTGCGGGCCGGGGCGCGGTTGACGGGCTTGCCGCGACCGCCTCCCCCGGGCTTTTTGCCGCCGTGGTCCATCGCATTGACGGTCGCCCAGGCGCGGCGGCGGGCTTCGTCCTCGGGCAGGCCGCGGTCTTCGTAGCCTTGCTCGATGTGGGCGGCCTGGCGCTTCTGCTTGTCGGTGTACTTGCCTTTGTCACCTTGGGGCATGGGGGCCTCCTCGGTCGTCAGGGAAGGAAACCGGCCCGCGCGCCTGTCATGCGGTTGTCCGTTGCGTGTCAGGCGTGGGCCGGTTCGGCGGGCAGCGGCTGGAAACGCAGCTGCGGATTGAGTTCGGGCACGTGCGGCGGGAACAGCACCATGCGCAGGCAGCGCGAGCCGGGGATCAGCCGGTAGGTGCGCAGCAGCCGGCTCGGGACCGTGCAGAGTTCGTCGCGGTCGTTCGACAGCACGATGCAGGGCTCGCCGCTCGCCGGATGCATGCCCAGGCCGAGCGCCAGATAGGCGATGTGCCGGGACAGATGCGGCGGCAGTCCGGCGGGGGCGGCGTCCGGCTTGTCCGGGGCGATCGTGAAATACAGGCCCGGCTGCAAGTCCAGCGTCTGGCTCATGGCGGTTTCTCGCGGCGTTCGTGAAGGCGTGTCCTGCGGGGTGCGACACGCTGATGGCAGTTGCGGCCCGGATTGTGGCAGACCCGTCAACGACGGGGTTCCCGCCTGTCCGAAAATTCAGCGGCCTGAATCCCGCGGGAGCCGGCCGGATCCGGCCTGTTCCGGCAGGATTCAGCGGCGCATCGGGGGCAGGCCGAAGTGTTCGTGCAGCAGGTCGAGGTTGCGCAGATTGGCCTTGAAGGCGACGTCGAAGACATCGCCGAGCACCGGCACGCTGCCGGCGGCGGCGTCGATCAGCAGGTTGCCGACCATGCGCAGCAGCGTCGTCTGCGGCACCCCGAGTTGTGCACTGCGCCAAATGATCCATGCCCCGGCGAGCATCGGCAAGCCGTCACCGATGCCGGGGATGACGCCGATCAGTCCGTCGAGGCCGATGCGCCAGCCGGTGCCGGGGATGCGGAAGCGCGCATCGAGCAGCCAGGCGAGCTGACGCAGCTCGCGCAGCCGGGCTTCGAGCACGGGATCGGCGGCGGCGCGAGGACGTTCGTCGACGGCGTGCCAGCCGCGGCCATCGGGTCCGGCTTCGTAGGTGCTCGGCATGGAGGAGGCTCCGTTCATTACAGGTGAGGGTCCGGTTATCGACTGCTTCCGGCCGCCGGTGTTCCGGAAGCAGCCGGCGCGATACCGACAAGCCCGTGTGCCTGCTAGCATTCCGCGCCTTTCGCGGCCCGGGTGCGGGTCGCGCGCCACTTCCGGACCGTTCGTGATGAACCAGCCAGCCGCCGTGCCGTCCCCGCGCTCCGAACGCGAGCGCGTGAACCTCGTCAAGCTCGCCAAGCGCCTGCGTCGCGGCGTCGGCGAGGCGATCCAGGACTACAACATGATCGAGGACGGCGACCGCGTGCTGGTCTGCCTGTCCGGCGGCAAGGATTCGTACACGATGCTCGACATCCTGCGCTCGCTGCAGCAGTCGGCACCGGTGCGCTTCGAGCTGTTCGCCGTCAACCTCGACCAGAAGCAGCCGGGCTTTCCGGCGAACGTGCTGCCGGATTACCTCGCCTCGATCGGTCAGCCGTTCGAGATCATCGAGCAGGACACCTACAGCGTCGTGCAGCGCGTCGTGCCCGAGGGCAAGACGACGTGCTCGCTGTGCTCGCGGCTGCGGCGCGGGATTCTGTACACCTACGCGCACACGCACGGCTTCAGCAAGATCGCGCTCGGCCACCACCGCGACGACATCCTCGAAACCCTGCTGCTGAACCTGTTCTACGGCGGCAGCCTGAAGGCGATGCCGCCGAAGCTCAGGTCCGACGACGGCCGCAACGTCGTGATCCGGCCGCTCGCGTACTGCAAGGAGAAGGACATCGAGCGCTACGCGGCCGCGAAGGGCTTCCCGATCATCCCGTGCAATCTGTGCGGCTCGCAGCCGAACCTGCAGCGCGCGGTGATCGGCGACATGCTGCGCGACTGGGACAGGCGCCATCCGGGGCGGCTGGAGAGCATGTTCTCGGCCGTGAAGAACGTCGCGCCCTCGCAGCTCGCCGATGCCGGGCTGTTCGACTTCGCCGGCCTCGGTGCCACGGCCGCAGCGCGCCGCGACTGGCTGGTGCCGGCGCGGGAAACTGGCGACGACGCGGCTGAGGATCGGGACGATCCGGCCGCCGCCGACGGCGGCGATGGCGACGGCGGCGAGCCGCGCATCGGCGCCGGCAGCGGCGATGCCGGCGGGCCGGGCGGCGTGCGCATGTTCCGCGGCATCCCGATCGGGGCCGGCTGAAGCCGCCGTCTCGTCTACAAGCCGTTACAAAGCCGCCGTGCCCGGCGCGGCGCGTGTTACGCCGCTGCGCTGAACTGCACGGCGCCCCCCGTGCGTGCCCGTCTCCATGTCCGATTCCGCTCCCCCGTCCGTAGCCGCCGAGCCACCGCGCCGGCGCCGTGCCCGCCGCCGGCTGTACTGGGTGGCGGTCGCGCTGCTCGCGCTCGGCGCAGCCGTCGTCGTCTGGCTGCCGGACGGGGCGCCGGCTGCCGATGGTCCGGGCGCACGCGGCGCACGGGGCGGGGGCGCCGCTGCGCCGGTGCCGGTCGGCGTCGCGACGGCGCGCAGCGGCCGGCTCGACATCCACCTCGATGCGCTCGGCACCGTCGTGCCGCTCGCCGGCGTCACGGTCCGGAGCCGTGTCGACGGCCAGCTGCTGCGCGTGAACTTCACGGAAGGCCAGAGCGTGCGCGCCGGTACGCTGCTCGCCGAGATCGACCCGCGGCCCTTCCGCGTGCAGCTCGAACAGGCGAAGGGCCAGCTCGCGCGCGATCAGGCGCTGCTCGCCAATGCCATCGCCGACCAGAAGCGCTACAAGATCCTGCTCGCGCAGGACTCGATCGCGAAGCAGCAGCTCGATGCGCAGGATTCGCTGGTGCGCCAGTACCAGGCGGCGCTGCAGGTCGATCAGGCGGCGATCGACGCCGCGCAGCTGCAGCTCGACTACGCGCGCATCACGGCACCGATCGGCGGCCGGCTCGGCCTGCGGCTGGTGGACCCCGGCAACATGATCGCGGCGAGCGACACCACCGGCATCGTCACGATCACGCAGCTCGAACCGATCGCGGCGACCTTCGCGATCCCCGAGGATCGCGCCCCGGCCGTGCTCGCGAAGCTGCGCGCCGGCCTGAGTCTCGCCGTCGAGGCGCGCGACCGCGCCGGGCGCAAGCTGCTCGCCGGCGGCCGGCTGCTGACCGCCGACAACCAGATCGACCCCGAAACCGGCACGCTGAAGCTGAAGGCCGAGTTCCCGAACGCTGACGGCGCGCTGTACCCGAACCAGTTCGTCAACGTGCGCCTGCACCTCGACACGCGGCCGGATGCGACGCTGATCCCGACGGCGGCGGTCGGGCGCAGCCAGCAGGGCGCTTACGTCTGGGTGCTCGATGAGGCCGGCAAGGTCGCGCAGCGCCCGATCGAGCCCGGCCCGGAGCAGGGCGACGACAGCTCGGTCACGAGCGGCCTCGCCCCCGGCGAGCGGGTCGTCATTGATGGCCTCGACCGGCTGCGCGCCGGCACGCAGGTCGAGCCGG
>JAFEGB010000340.1 GCA_018240295.1 Pseudomonadota bacterium | reverse complement strand
CTGCCGGCGCTGCTCGGCCTCGGCCCGGCGTGTGGCTTCTTCCTGCCGGCGTTGTTCGGCCTCGGCCCGGCGCGTGGCTTCCTCCTGGCGGGCCTGCAGATCCTTCAGCCGCTGTTCCTCGCGGGCGCGACGCTCCTCGGCGGCGCGTGCCTGCTGGTCGAGCTGGTGCTGGCGCGCGGCCTCGGCCTCGCGCTTCTGGCGCTCGGCGGCTTCGAGGCGGGCAACTTCGGCAGCGACCTTCGCCTCATCGACGACGGTGGCCTGAATGATCTCGCCCGATTCCGGCGGCTTCGGCGCAGCCGGGGGCGGCGGCATCACATGCGGGCTCAGCGTCAGCAGCGCCAGTGCCAGCAGCGAGCCGTGCAGCGCCACCGACAGCACGAGCGAGCGCAGCCGGCCGGCCTGGCGGGGCGAGCGGTGGTGCGGTTTCGGGCTCACGAGATCAGGACCCATGTCGTGCTCAGGCACCGTCGGGCAGGTCCATCGACAGGCCGACCTTGGCGGCCCCGGCCTGGGTCAGCAGGTGCATGGCTGCGACCACCTTGCCGTACTCGACGCCCTTGTCGCCCTTGACCAGCACGACGGTCTTCGGCTCGCGCTGCAACACGGCACGGGCACGGATCAGCAGATCCTCGGTGCTCAGCGCGAGCTTCGGGTCGTCGGCGCGGTTCAGGTACAGATGCCCCTCGCGATCGACGGTCAGCACCATCGGCTCCTGCTCCTGCTGCGGCAGGGCTTCGGCGACGCCTTTCGGCAGGTCGACCTCGACGCCCTGGTTCAGCAGCGGCGCCGTGACCATGAAGATGATCAGCAGCACCAGCATCACGTCGATCAGCGGCACGACGTTGATCTCGCTGACCGACTTCTTGCGCGAGCTACGCCGGGCCATGGACTTCGGCCTGCGGCTGGCGCGGGCGCAGGCTGTGCGCCTGACGCTGCAGGATGTTCGAGAACTCCTCGGCGAAGGTGTCGTAGCGGTTGACGAGGCGATCGACCTCGGTCGAGTAGCGGTTGTACGCGATCACCGCCGGAATCGCCGCGAACAGGCCGATCGCGGTCGCGATCAGCGCCTCGGCGATGCCGGGCGCGACCTGCTGCAGCGTCGCGGTCTTGGCGGCACCAAGCCCCATGAAGGCGTTCATGATGCCCCAGACCGTGCCGAACAGGCCGATGTACGGGCTGACCGAGGCCGCGGTCGCGAGCACCGGCAGCTGCAGTTCGAGCTCGTCGGTCTCGCGCGACAGCGCCGCGCGCATCGCGCGCTGGCTGCCGGCGACCACGGATTCCGGATCGACGCCGGTCTGCGCGCGCAGGCGCAGGAACTCCTGGAAACCGGCGAGGAACACGGCTTCGAGGCCCTCGGCCTCGTCCTCGCGGCGGCTGACGCGCGTGTACAGCGCGGCGAGGTCGACGCCGGACCAGAAGTCGTCCTCGAAGGTGTCGGCCTGACGGCGGGCGTGGCTGAGCGCGATGCGCTTGCGGAAGATCACCGTCCATGAGGCCAGCGAGATCAGCAGCAGCAGCAGCATCACCAGCTGCACCACCCAGCTCGCCTGCAGGATCAGGTGTGTGAAGGACATCTCGGCGGTCAACGCAACCTACTCCGGAACGGCGCGTGTCGGGACGGCGGCGCGACCGGCTCCGCGCCGGACAATGCGGCCGGCCCGCCGGGGAAGTTCCGGGGCGGGCATCCGATGCACGGGGGGAAGGGCGCGGCGCACCGGACTACCGGCACGCTTGAATGCGGTGCAGCATTGTATCAGCACGATGCGACGGCAGAACGGCGCCGGCGGCGTAAAGTTCCGCGGCCCGCTGTCGCAGCCGCACACCTCCCGTCCCGCTGCATGAGCGAATCCCGATGATCAGTCCCTTCCTGCGCGGCGCGCGCTGCCTGCTGACCGGCCTGAGCCTGCTCGGCCACGAGCGGTTGCGCAGCTTCGTGCTGCTGCCGCTCGTGATCAACCTGCTGCTGTTCGGCGGCGGCCTGTGGTGGGGCGGCAGCGAGCTGTCGGCCTGGCTCGATGCGCAGATCGCGAAGCTGCCCGACTGGCTGCACTGGCTGCACTGGCTGCTGGTGCCGCTGCTCGTCGCCGCGGCGGCGCTGGTGACCTTCTATGGATTCAGCATCGTCGCCAATCTGGTCGGCGCACCGTTCAACGGCTGGCTGGCCGAGCGCGCCGAGGCGCTGTTCGATCCCGCGGCGCAGGTGCCGGAACGGCCGCTGTGGCAGGAGGTGACGATTGCGTTTGCCAGCGCGCTGCGCGCGACGCTGTACTTCCTGCTGCGCGCGATCCCGCTGCTGCTGCTGTTCTTCATCCCGGTCGTCAACATCGCCGCACCTTTCATCTGGGCGGCGTTCGGCGCGTGGATGCTGGCGCTGCAGTACCTCGACTACCCGCTCGGCAATCACGGCATCGACTTCAGTGAACAGCGCCGCGCGCACCGTGCCGACCGCGCCCGCACCTTCGGCTTCGGCTGCGCGGTGCTGCTGCTGACGCTGGTGCCGGTGCTGAACTTCGTCGCGATGCCGGCAGCGGTGATCGGGGCGACGGCGCTGGCGGTCGAGCGCCGGCGCACGGCAGGCGTCGCCGCGCTTCGCTGAAGCTCAGGCCGCCGGCGCGCTCGACGCGCGGTTGAGCAGCAGCTGGCGGATGTCGGCCGAAGGCAGCGGCTTGCCGAACAGCCAGCCCTGACCGTGCTGCGCGCCGAGGCCGGCGAGATAGGTCTGCTGCTCGGGGGTCTCGACGCCTTCGCAGATGACTTCGAGGCCGAGCGCGCCGGCCATCGCGACGATTGCGGCGCTGAGTCCGGCGCTCTCGGAGTCTTCGGGCAGGCCCTTGACGAAGGCGCGGTCGATCTTGACCAGATGCACCGGGAAGCGGCTCAGGTAGCTCAGCGACGAATAGCCGGTGCCGAAGTCGTCGATCGCGATGCGCACGCCCTGCTCGGCGAGTTCGCGCATGACCTCGATCGAGGTGCCGTCGTCGCCGAGGAACAGCCGCTCGGTCAGCTCCAGCACGATCGCATCGCCCGGCAGCTCGTGGTTCTGCAGGATCGTCTGCACGCGGTCGACGAAGCGGTAGTCGTGGAACTGGCGCGACGAGACGTTGATGGCCATGTGCAGCGGCAGGTTCAGCATCTCGCGCCAGGCCGCCAGTTCACGGCAGGCCTGTTCGAGCACCCATTCGCCGATCGGCACGATCAGGCTGGTTTCCTCGGCGAGCTGGATGAAGCGATCCGGCGACACCGGGCCGAGCACCGGGCTGTTCCAGCGCAGCAGCGCCTCGGCGCCGATCGGCCGGCCGCTGGCGAGATCGACGACCGGCTGGTACGCGAGCGAGAACTCGTTGCGCTCCAGCGCCCCGCGCAGCAGGTTGTCGAGCTGCGCGGTCTCCAGCGCGCGCCGGCGCATGCTCTCGTCGTAGAAGCGGCAGGTGCTGCCGCCCTCGGCCTTGGCGTGGCTGCGCGCGGTGTCGGCGCAGCGCAGCAGCGTGTCGGCATCGCGGCCGTCGAGCGGCGCCAGTGCGCCGCCGACCGTGATCGAGGTGTGCACCTGCTGGCCCTGGATGTCGATCGCCGACGTGAAGGCCTTGACCAGCTCCTTCGCGAAGCGGCGCACGGCGCCCACGTCGCTGCGCCGCGCCAGCAGCAGCAGGAACTCGTCGCCGCCGAAGCGCGCGACCATGTCGTGGCGGCCGATGCGTTCGAGCAGGCGCATGCCGATCGCCACCAGCAGGCGGTCGCCGAAGCTGTGGCCATAGCTGTCGTTGACGCGCTTGAGACCCTGCACGTCGACGAACAGCAACGCCGAGATCGCGCCGTCGGCCCGGTCGGAGCGGTCGATCTCGGCGGTGAGGCGCTCCATCGCCAGCAGCCGGTTCGGCAGGCCGGTCAGTTCGTCGTAGCGCGCCTGACGCAGGAGCTTCGCCTCGAACTGCTTGCGCTCGCTGACATCCTCCTTGACCACGACGAAGTGCGTCAGCTCGCCCTGCAGATCGCGCACCGGCGCGATCTGCGTGCGCTCCCAGTACGGATCGTCGCGGCGCGTGCGCGATTCGCTCTCGCGCTGCCAGATCTTGCCGACCGACAGGTCGGCCCACATCTGCGCGCGCTCGTCGGCATCGAGCCGGTCGGTCGGCAGCGTGCCGACGCGCTTGCCGAGGATCTCGCTGACCGGATAGCCGGTCACGGTCTCGAAGCGCGGATTGGCGTATTCGACGCAGCCGCTGGCATCGGCGATCAGCACGATGGCCGGGCTCTGCTCGATCGCGTGCGACAGCGTCACCAGCCGCTCGGAGGTCTGCTGCTGGCCGACGGTGCGTTCGGCGATGCCGTGCGCGACCTGCTCGCGCAGCCGCGCGAGCTGCGACTGGCGATGCGCCAGCGTGCCGGCGAGCAGCAGCCCGGCGAGGCCGGCGAGCGCGAGCGCGATCAGGGCGCGCAGGTCGGCGTTGTGGTCCGGGTCGGGCTGGCGGCTGGCGGCGTCGGCGGCATCGGCCACCTTGCCGATGCGCGCGGCGGTGGCGTCGAGCCGCGGCACGAAGCGTCCGGCGAGCAGCGGCGCGTCGAGCTGCGGCAGCTTCACCAGCGGTGCGAGTTCATCGGCGAGTCCGCGCGCCTCGCCCCAGGCGGCGGCGGCGTCCGGCAGCGCCAGCAGCTGGCTCGCCGCCGGGGTGCTGGCGCCGGCCTCGGCGAGCACGGCCGCGAGCTGCGCGTGGGCCTCGCGCAGCGCGACCGGTGCCTCGCCGGTCTGCAGCCGGCCGATCGTCAGCGCGACGCGCAGCAGCGCGCGCTCGGTCGTGCTCGCCAGGGCGTGTGCGGCGTTCGGCGTATCGGGGGGCGGGGCGTTCAGTCGTTCGCGCAGGCGCAGGCCGGCGACGCCGAGGCTGGCGACGATGGCGAGCACCAGCAGCGCAAGCAGCAGTTGCGGCAGGGCGGAGGCGACCTTGGACTTCATGAGCACGTCTCCCGACTGCCGCCGGCCCGGCGGCTCCTTTATGTGAAGGAGGTGATGGGCGAACGGCCATTATCCATAAGGAAAATGGGCGGGACAGCGACGAATGAGTCTGTAACGACCTCGATCAATGCTGCTTTGCGGAAGATGCCGCACCGGTCGGCCGGGTCGGGGAGACGGGGCCGGCCGGTGCGGGGGAGCGGCTCAGGCGCCGAGCGTCTCCAGACAGCCGGCGAGGATGTCCAGGCCCTCGTCGACGATCGCCGGTTCGGCGGTCAGCGGCACGAGGATGCGGATGACGTTGCCGTAGACGCCGCAGGCCAGCAGGATCAGCCCGCGCTCGGCGGCGAGCGCCGTCAGCGCCTTCGTCAGCTCGGCGGCCGGGCGCGCCGGATCGGCGTCGGTGCAGAGTTCGAAGGCGACCATCGGCCCGAGGCCGCGCACCTCGGCGATGCTCGCGAAGCGCGTCTTCAGCGCTTCGAGCCGGGCGCGCAGGTGCTCGCCGAGCTGGCGGGCGCGATCGAGCAGGTGCTCGTCGGCGAACACGTCGAGCACCGCGCGCGCCGCGGCGCAGGCCACCGGGTTGCCGGCGTAGGTGCCGCCGAGGCCGCCGGGGTTCGGCGCGTCCATGACCTCGGGCCGGCCGATGACGGCCGCGACCGGATAACCGCCGCCGATCGACTTGGCCATCGTGATCAGGTCGGGCACGACGCCGCCCGACTGCTCGATCGCGAGCCAGGTGCCGGTGCGCCCGGCGCCGGTCTGGATCTCGTCGACGATCAGCAGGATGCCGTGCGCATCGCAGAGCGCGCGCAGCTTCTGCAGGAAGGCCGGCGGCGCGATGTAGAAGCCGCCTTCGCCCTGCACCGGTTCGAGGATGATCGCGGCGACCGTCTGCGGATCGACGTCGTACTTGAAGAGCTTCTCGACCGAGGCGAGCGCGTCGTCGATCGACACGCCGTGCAGCGGGCACGGGTAGGCGGCGTGATAGAGGCCGCCCGGGAACGGCCCGAAGCCGGCCTTGTACGGCGCGACCTTGCCGGTCAGGCCCATGCCGAGCAGCGTGCGGCCGTGGAAGCCGCCGCCGAAGGCGATCACCGCCGGACGCTTCGTGTACGCCCGCGCGATCTTGACGGCGTTCTCGACCGCTTCGGCGCCGGTGCTGACCAGGAAGCTCTTGGCCCCGGGAATCGTCGACAGCGCGTTCAGCCGCTCGCAGACCGTCACGTAGTCCTCGTAGGCGGTGACCATGAAGCAGGTGTGTGCGAGCTTTTCGGCCTGTTCCTGCACCGCGGCGACCACGCGCGGGTGGTTGTGGCCGACGTTGAGCACGGCGATGCCACCGCCGAAGTCGATGTAGCGGCGGCCCTCGACGTCCCAGACCTCGGCATTGCGCGCGCGCTCGATGAAGATCGGGAAGGCCTGACCGACACCGCGCGGCAGCGCGGCATTGCGGCGAAGCATCAGGTCGGCGTTGGTGCTCATGCGGATCATCACTCTCGCTGGGCCGCTCGTGGCGGCGGAAGGACGGCGGACGCGACGGTGATGCGTCCGCGCGGGAGACAGCTCATCGGCCGTGACCGCCCCGCGGCACCGGAGCCAGCGGAGCGGCCTGCCGGCCGGGGGCGGGCTTCAGATGCCCATGCACAGGTACTTGATTTCGAGGTAGTCCTCGATGCCGTACTTCGAGCCTTCGCGGCCGGTGCCGGAATGCTTGACGCCGCCGAAGGGCGCGACCTCGGTCGAGATCAGGCCGGTGTTGATGCCGACGATGCCGTATTCGAGCGCCTCGCCGACGCGCCAGACGCGGCCGAGGTCGCGCGCGTAGAAGTACGCGGCCAGCCCGAACTCGGTGTCGTTGGCCATCGCGATGGCTTCGGCTTCGGTCGAGAAGCGGAACAGCGGCGCGACCGGGCCGAAGATTTCCTCCTTCGCCATGCGCATCGCCGGCGTGACGCCGGTGACGAGGGTCGGCTCGAAGAAGCTGCCGCCGAGCGCGTGGCGCTGGCCGCCGGTGACGAGCTTCGCGCCCTTGCCGAGCGCATCGCCGAGCAGTTCCTCGACCTTGGCGACGGCCTTGTCATCGATCAGCGGGCCGATCGTGACGCCATCGCCGGTGCCCGGACCGACCTTGAGCTGCGCGACCTTCGCGGCGAGCTTTGCGGCGAAGGCCTCGTAGACGCCGTCCTGCACCAGCAGGCGGTTGGCGCACACGCAGGTCTGGCCGGCGTTGCGGTACTTCGAGGCGATCGCGCCGTCGACGGCGGCATCGAGGTCGGCGTCGTCGAAGACGATGAACGGCGCGTTGCCGCCGAGTTCGAGCGACACCTTCTTCACGGTCGGCGCGCACTGCGCCATCAGCTGGCAGCCGATCTCGGTCGAGCCGGTGAAGCTCAGCTTGCGCACGACCGGGTTCGCGGTCAGCTCGCCGCCGATCTCGCCGGCCGAGCCGGTGACGACGTTGAGCACGCCGGCCGGAATGCCGGCGCGCTCGGCCAGCACGGCGAGCGCCAGCGCCGAGTACGGCGTCTGCGAGGCGGGCTTGAGCACCATCGTGCAGCCGGCTGCGAGCGCGGGGCCGGCCTTGCGCGTGATCATCGCCGCCGGGAAGTTCCACGGCGTGATCGCCGCACAGACGCCGATCGGCTCCTTGAGCACGACGATGCGCTTGTCGGCGGCGTGCGCCGGGATCGTGTCGCCGTAGATGCGCTTGCCTTCCTCGGCGAACCACTCGATGAAGCTCGCCGCGTAGCCGATCTCGCCGCGGGACTCGGCGAGCGGCTTGCCCTGCTCGGCGGTCATCAGCTGCGCGAGGTCTTCCTGATTCGCCATCAGCAGCTCGAACCACTTGCGCAGCCGTCCGGCGCGCTCCTTCGCGGTCAGCGCCTTCCAGGCCGGCAGCGCCGCCGCGGCCGCGGCGACCGCGCGCCGGGTCTCGGCCGCGCCCATCTTCGGGATCGTGCCGAGCCGCGCGCCGGTCGCCGGATCGGTGACGGCGATCGTCGCGCCGTCATCGGCACCCTGCCATTCGCCGCCGATCGGGCAGCGCTCGCGGAACAGGGTCGGGTCTTTCAGCGGAATCCGCAGCGGATTCGGGGTCTGCCGGGTCGTCTGGGTCATCGGTCTCCACCTTCGGTCGCCGTGCGGCCGTTCATCAGCCTTCATCACAGGGTTTGTTCCCCCCACCGCTTCGGAAACGGCGGGGCGTGGCAGGTTCGATGCCGGTCTGTCTGCCGGGTGCAGCGGGACCGCCGTGCCGGCGGCAGCCCGCGCTCAGACGATGCCGGCCGCGCGCAGCCGCGCCAGATCGTCGGCCGTGTAGCCGAGCCGTTGCGCGAGCACGGTCGCGGTGTGTTCGCCGAGCTGCGGCGGCGGCAGGTGGTACTCGACCGGTGTGGCCGAGAGCTTCAGCGGGCTGCCGACCAGCGCCACCGTGCCGGCCTGCGCATGCGGCAGCTCGACGCGCATCTGCCGGTGCTGCACCTGCGCATCGGCGAACACCTGATCGAGCGTGTTGATCGGCCCGCAGGGCACGTTCGCGTTCGCCAGCGCCGCCAGCCACGCATCGCGCGGCTGCGTCGCGAAGCACGCCGCGAGCCGGGGCACCAGCTCGGCGCGGTGTGCGACGCGGGCGCGGTTGCTGGCGAAGCGTTCGTCTGCGGCGAGTTCCGGGCAGCCGAGCACCGCGCAGCAGCGCGCGAACTGCGCATCGTTGCCGACGGCGAGGATCAGGTGACCGTCGGCCGCCGCGAAGGTCTGGTACGGGACGATGTTCGGATGCGCGTTGCCGAGGCGCTGCGGCGCGCAGCCGGTGGTCAGGTAGTTCAGCGCCTGATTGGCGAGCACCGCGACCTGCACGTCGAGCAGCGCGAGGTCCACGTGCTGGCCCTCGCCGCTGCGTTCGCGGTGCGCGAGCGCCGCGAGCACGCCGATGGTCGCGTACAGCCCGGTCAGCACGTCGGCGAGTGCGACACCGACCTTGACCGGACCGCCGCCCGGCGTGCCGTCCGGCTGGCCGGTCAGGCTCATCAGCCCGCCCATGCCCTGGATCATGAAGTCGTAGCCCGGCAGGTCGCGGTACGGGCCGTCCTGACCGAAGCCGGTCACCGAGCAGTAGATGAGCCGCGGATTCAGCGCCCGCAGGCTGTCGGCATCCAGCCCGTACTGCGCCAGTCCGCCGACCTTGAAGTTTTCGAGCAGCACGTCGGACTGCGCCGCCAGCGCCCGCACGATCGCCTGTCCCTCGGGCCGCGTGAAGTCGACCGTCACCGAACGCTTGCCGCGGTTGGCCGACAGGAAGTACGCGGCCTCGCCGGTCGGCGTGCCATCGGCGGCCTTCAGGTACGGCGGTCCCCAGTGACGGGTGTCGTCGCCGCAGCCGGGGCGCTCGATCTTGATCACGTCGGCGCCGAGATCGGCAAGCGTCTGCCCGGCCCACGGACCGGCCAGCACGCGCGACAGGTCGAGCACGCGCAGGTGCGCCAGCGGACCGCTCATGCCGGCCTCCGGGACATCCGTGGTGCGGCAGCCCTGCCGCGGCCGGGGGAGATCACACAGCCTGCGAGGCTTCGGTCTCCCCTCTCCCCAACCCCTCCCCCGCGAGGGGGGAGGGGCCTGCTCGTCACTGCGCGGAGCTTGTCGGCAAGCATCCAGCCGGCAACAGGACTGCAGACCGCCACAGCCGTCGGTGCCGTCACCGATACACGGGAAGCAGAAAAGCTCACGAAGTCCGCACGCATGATCGGAGCGCGCGCCTCAGCAGAACGCCTGGATGCCGGTCTGCGCCCGGCCGAGGATCAGCGCGTGGATGTCGTGCGTGCCCTCGTAGGTGTTGACGGCTTCGAGGTTCAGCACGTGGCGGATGACGTGGTACTCGTCGCTGATGCCGTTGCCGCCGTGCATGTCGCGCGCGGTACGGGCGATGGAGAGCGCCTTGCCGCAGTTGTTGCGCTTGACCAGCGAGATCATCTCCGGCGAGGCCTGATCGGCATCGATCAGCCGTCCGACGCGCAGCGCCGCGTGCAGGCCGAGCGTGATTTCGGTCTGCATGTCGGCGAGCTTCAGCTGCACGAGCTGCGTGGCCGCCAGCGGCCGGCCGAACTGCTTGCGATCGAGCGTGTACTGGCGCGCCGCGTGCCAGCAGAACTCGGCCGCACCGATCGCGCCCCAGGCGATGCCGTAGCGCGCGCGGTTCAGGCAGCCGAAAGGCCCGGCCAGGCCCTGCACGCCGGGCAGCAGGTGTTCGTCGGAAACCTCGACGTCACTCATGACGATCTCGCCGGTCACCGAGGCGCGCAGCGAGAACTTGCCCTCGATCTTCGGCGCGCTCAGGCCCTTCATGCCTTTTTCGAGCACGAAGCCGCGGATCTTGCCGCTGTCATCCTTCGCCCAGACCACGAACACGTCGGCGATCGGCGAATTGGTGATCCACATCTTGGCGCCGTTCAGCAGCCAGCCGCCGTCGACCTTGCGGGCGCGCGTCTTCATGCCGCCGGGGTCGGAGCCGTGATCGGGTTCGGTGAGGCCGAAGCAGCCGAGCCATTCGCCGGTGGCGAGCTTCGGCAGGTACTTGCGCCGCTGCGCCTCGCTGCCGTAGGCGTGGATCGGGTGCATGACCAGCGAGGACTGCACGCTCGCCGCCGAGCGGTAGCCCGAGTCGACGCGCTCGATCTCGCGGGCGATCAGGCCGTAGGCGACGTAGGACAAGCCCGCGCAGCCGTAGCCCTCGATCGTGCAGCCGAGCAGCCCGAGTTCGCCCATCTCGGTCATGATCGAACGGTCGAAGGTCTCGTGGCGGTGGGCCTCGCGGATGCGCGGCAGCAGCCGGCCCTGGCAGTAGTCGTGCGCGGCAGCGGCGATCTGGCGTTCCTCGTGATCGAGCTGAGCGTCGAACAGCAGCGGGTCTTCCCAGCGGAAGGTGTCGTTGTGGATGTTGGCCATCGGCAAGTCTCCGGAAGTCTGCTGCCCGCGCGGGCGAAGGCGGGGGGACGGAACGAGCCTAGCACCGTTTGAAATATTCAACAAACGATCACGGCTCTGCCGCTGTCATGCAGCGCGGGCATTGATTAAACGGCCGAAGTGTTGCAGAACAGCATCCCTGCGTGCGCCGGAATGTTCAATATTCCGTAGCGCATGGCGGCAAGACCTCGTCCGATTCCCCGTCCCGCAGAGGTGATCCCCGATGACTCCCTTCGGCATTGCCGGCGTGCAGATGCACGTCACCGTCGGCAGCAACCTCGAAGCGATGCGCCACCGCATCGACCTCGTCATGCACCTGTATCCGTGGGTGCAGATGATCGTGTTCAGCGAACTCTGCGTGCACGGTCCGCTGCTGCCGCACGCCCAGCCGCTGCCCGGCGAGTCCGAGGACGAGCTCTGTACCGCGGCCCGTCGCCACGGCATCTGGCTGGTCAACGGCTCGATGTTCGAGCGTCGCGACGGCCACATCCACAACACCACCTCGGTCATCGACCCGCAGGGCACGGTGATCGGCCGCTACCGCAAGCTCTATCCGTTCCAGCCCTTCGAGCAGGGCGTGACGCCGGGCGAGGCGTTCCTGTACTGGGACGTGCCCGGTGTCGGGCGCTTCGGCGTGCTGAACTGCTACGACATCTGGTTCCCCGAGAACGCCCGCACGCTGGCCGCGCACGGCGTCGAGGTGATCCTGCACCCGGTGCTGACGCACACGATCGACCGCGATGTCGATCTCTGCATTGCGCGGGCGACGGCAGCGATGCAGCAGTGCTACGTGTTCGACATCAACGGGCTCGGGGCCGGCGGCAACGGTTATTCGGCGGTGTTCGATCCGCATGGCCGGGCCTTGTACGAAGGCGGCGGCAGCGAACAGTTCATTCCGGTGGAGATTGATCTCGACCAGGTGCGCCGCAGCCGCCAGAACGGCCTGCGCAACCTCGGCCAGACGCTCAAGAGCTTCCGCGACCGCCGCGTCGATTACCCGATCTACGATCGCAGCCAGGCCGACACGGCGTATCTCGAAGCGCTCGGCAAGCTGGAAAAGCCGGCGCAGGGCGTGCCTTTGACGCTCGGCGAACCGCGCGATCACGGCGCGCCGCAACCGAAGGTGGTGTTCTGAGAGAACATTGCCGACCCCGCGGTGCAGCCCTTTTCCCTCTGGGCATTGCGTATCTGCACAGCTTGCAGCAGTGGCTCCCGGACTCGCCCGGGCAGCGCGGGTGGATCAGGACGACGGCAAGGCATTGACGAACAAGCCCCTCCCCCCTCGCGGGGGAGGGGTTGGGGAGAGGGGGCAAGGTCCGGGCGCAGTGCCGGCGTCTCCCCCTCTCCCCCGGCCCCTCTCCCGCAAGGGGAGAGGGGAGATCAATGCCCGGCCGTTGGTGGTGGTCGATCCATCCTGCCCGCGGAACCGCTGACTTGTGTAATACCAATGCCCCATTGCGGATCAGGCGTGATGCCGTATCCCGCTGGCGGGTTGCGGCGCGTACCGGATCAGGAGCAAGGCGCCGTCCGCGTTTCGGCAAAGCGGGCTTGACCGTCGGCGATCAAGCCTCGCTGATCCGTTGCCGGTTTCAGGCCACCGTGAAGCCTTCTTCCGCCGCCCATCGGCGCAGGGCTTTTTCGGTAGCTGCCTGATGGCAGGCGTGCCAGTCCGATTCGACGTTCAGGCGCACGAGCAAGGCTTTGAAGTTGCGCCAGCCGCCGGTGTGCTGAAACATCTCCTGGATTTCGTCGACGTGATCGGGCAGGCGGGATTCGGCGAATGACATCACCAGGGGCAATACCAGATCCAGTTCGCCGCTGCTCGGTGCCGGCGCATAGTCGGCAGACTGGTTCAAATCTTCCGTGGGTTCTTCCGGGTGCCACTGGCCGTCACCGCAAGTCCACAATACACCGGTCTTGCGGTTGAACCAGGCACCATTCTCAAATCCATCGCCGGCGTCGGCGAAATTGAGCGCGAATTCCAGATCACTGTATTCAATCGTGGCCATGAAGATGCTCCGAAATCAGGAGGATGGCGGCAGGTTTCAAGGATCGGACGGTTCGGTGCCGGCGTAAATCCCGGCAACCGGCACCTGCAGGCCGAGGCTGGACAGTTCCACCGTTTCGCCGGTCGTATACGGCAGAAATGTCCAGTGTCCGTCCTCGTTGCGGTGATAAACATGAACGCTGATGCGTTCCGGGTCGATCAGCACGTATTCGCGCAGGCTCGGCAATTGCCGATAGGCATCGAATTTGGCGCCTTGATCGTAGGCGGCGGTGGCGGGGGAGAGAATTTCGATGACCACGCCGGCTTCACGTTTGACGTGCCGGTCGGCGTGGTCGGCAGCGGAGCAGGTGATGAACAGATCGGGATAGAAGAAGGCAT
>JAFEGB010000033.1 GCA_018240295.1 Pseudomonadota bacterium | reverse complement strand
CGCACGGCCTGGATCAGCTCGTGCGCGGATTCCTGCAGGAACTGCTTCAGGCCCATGGTCGGCTTGGTGACGATCTGCAGCGCGCCGGCGGCGAGGGCGTCGATCGAGGTCTGCGTGCCGGCGGCGGTCAGCGTCGAGCAGATGATCACCGGCGTCGGACGCTCGCTCATCAGCTTGCGCAGGAAGGTGATGCCGTCCATGCGCGGCATCTCGACATCGAGCACGATCACGTCCGGCCATTCGCTGCGCATTTTCTCCAGTGCGAACAGCGGATCGGGCGCGGCGGCGATGACGCGGATGTCGGGGGACTGGGCGAAGACCTGCGTGAGCACCTGCCGCACGACGGCCGAGTCGTCGACGATCAGCAGCTTGACGGGTTTCATGATCGGGCTCGTTCCTGCGGTTGGTGGCGCAGCCAGACGTGGCCGGTGTCGAGATCGAAGATCAGGTTGCGGTGGCCGTCGCCACCGGTGTGGCAGGCGCTGAGCGTCAGGCCGTGGGTTTCGACGAGGCGGCGCGCCTGCGCGACGTTGCCGGTGCCGACCTGGGTATGGGTGTCGTACATGCGCCCGCCGCCGAACAGCTTCACCTGGTACTGGGCGGCGCGCGTGCCGTTGCCGCTGACCTCGCGCAGCAGCAGTTCGATCGCCTCGTCGCCGTAGCGGCCGTCGAGCGGCACATCGGCCGCCCGGCCGCCGCGGCGCGTCGGCAGCAGGAAGTGACAGATGCCGCCGCAGTGGCGGCGCGGATGCCACAGCGTCACGGCCACGCAGGAGCCGAGCAGCGTGCGCACGCGCGCCGGGCCGTCGCCGAACCAGGTGTCGCCCGGCATCAGGAACCACTCGAAGCCCCGGTAATCGCGCGGGGCGTGGCGGCTCATCGGCGGGCCTCCTTCAGGAACTGCGCCGGTAGATCGACGGGGCGACGGACTGCAGGCTGTCGCAGAGGCCGTGCAGGTTCTCGGAGTGGCCGATGAACAGGTGGCCGCCGGGGCGCAGCGCGCGCACGAGCTGGCCGACGACGTGGCGCTTGGTCGGCACGTCGAAATAGATCATGACGTTGCGCAGGAAGATCACGTCGAACAGGCCGAGATCGGGCAGCGCCTCGGTCAGGTTGACCTGCCGGAACTGCGCCCGCTCGCGCAGGCTGCGCTCGATCATCAGCCTGCCGGCCTGGGCGCCGACGCCGCGCAGGCAGTAGCGGCGCAGCAGCGCCGGCGGGATGCCGCGGGCGCGCTCCAGCGTGTAGACGCCGGCCTGCGCGCTCGCGAGCACGCGCGTCGAAAGATCGGAACCGATCAGCTCCCAGGCGCCCCGGGTGCCGAAGTGCTCGGCCAGCAGCATCGCCAGCGTGTAGACCTCCTCGCCGCTCGAACAGGCCGCGCTCCAGATGCGCAGCGCCCGGCCGGCCGGCGGGCTGGCGAGGACGTGGCTTTCCAGCCACTCGAAGTGGCGCGGCTCGCGGAAGAAGTAGGTCTCGTTGGTCGTCAGCAGGTCGATCGCGTGCTGGCGCTCGGCGGCGTGGCGCGGGTCCTGGATCAGCGTCAGGTAGGCGCGGTAGCTGCCCGTCCCGCAGGCGGCGAGCCGCTTGCCGAGCCGCCCGCAGACCAGCGCCTTCTTCGCCGGCGTCAGCCTGATGCCGCTGGCCTCGTACAGCCAGCGCGCGAGCTGCTCGAACTCGGCATCGCTGATCTGCCCGCCGGGGCCGCTGAGCAGGCTGTCCGCGGCGGTGTCCGGCGGCGTGCGGGCGCCTGCCGCGCGCATGGCGCCCGGCGGGGCCGCGGCAGCGCCGGGCTGGCGACGGCTGCCGGTGTTCATGCGCCGTTCACCCCGGCATCGAGGTTGCCGGCAAGCGCGGCCATCTCGTCGAGCGACAGCGTCTGCGTCGGGTCGAGGATCACCACGAAGCGCTCATCGAGCTTGCCCATGCCGAGGATGAAGTCCGGGCGCATGCGCGCGCCGAAGCTCGGCGGCGGCTCGATCTCGGGGATGTCGATGACGGCACTGACCGCATCGACGAGCAGACCGAGTTCGCGGCGCTCGCCGTCGGACTCGGGCAGCTCGACGATGACGATGCAGCTGCGCCGGCCGATCGTGCTCGGCGCACGGCCGAGGCGCGCGCTGAGGTCGATGACCGGCACGACGCTGCCGCGCAGGTTGATGACGCCGCGCACGAAGGCCGGCAGCATCGGCACCGCGGTCACGCGCCCGTACTCGATGATCTCGCGCACGTGCAGGATGCCGAGGGCCAGCGTCTCGCCGCCGGCGGCGAAGGTCAGGAACTGCCGGGATTCGGCACTCGCCGCCGGCACGGCGGCGGAGCGGGGAGCGGTCAGGGCCTTGCTCATGGACGCAGGTCTCCGGCTCTCAGAAGCGCACGAAGTCGCCGTCGTGGTCATGGCTTGCGCCCTGCACCAGCGCACCGGCCGCCTGCCGGGCGCGGGCGATCGGGCCGGCCGTGCTGCGGGCCGCGACCGGAAGGCCGGTGCCGGCGCTGCCGCCGACGAGCTGCTGCAGCTGGCCGGACTGCGTGTTCAGCTCCTCGGCCGCGGCGGCGAGTTCCTCGGAGGCCGAGGCGTTCTGCTGCGTGACCTGGTTCATCTGCGCCAGCGCACTGTTGATCTGGCCGGCACCGGTCGACTGCTCCGACGAGGCCGCGGCGATCTCCTGCACCAGATCGGCGGTGCGGCGGATCGCCGGCTGGATCTCGTCGAGCAGGCGCCCGGCCTGTTCGGCGACCGCCATGCTGGAGCCGGCGAGCTCGCCGATCTCCTGCGAGGCGACCTGGCTGCGCTCGGCGAGCTTGCGCACCTCGGCGGCGACCACTGCGAAGCCGCGGCCGTGCTCGCCGGCGCGCGCGGCCTCGATCGCGGCGTTGAGCGCGAGCAGGTTGGTCTGGTAGGCGATGTCGTCGATGATCGAGATGCGCTCGGTGATGCTCTTCATCGCCGTGACGGTCTGGCGCACGGCCTCGCCGCCGGCCGCGGCCTGTTCGGCGGCGCGCTGCGCCATGCCGTCGGTGACACGGGCGTTCTCGCTGTTCTGCGTGATCGAGGCCGCCATCTGCTCGATCGCCGCCGAGGTCTCCTCGACCGAGGCCGCCTGCTCGCTGGTGGCCTGCGACAGCGCATGCGAGGTCGAGCTGACCTGGCCGGCGAGCTGGCGGGTGACGGCCAGCGCATCGCCGAGCCGGCGCGAGATGCTGCGCACGGTCAGGAAGGACACCAGCACCGCCAGCGCGAAGGCACCGCCGAGCGCGAACAGGATCGTGTCGCGCGAGCTCTGGAAGGTCTCGACGGCTTCCCTGCGCGAGGCGTTGCCGCCGTTGACGTTCAGGTCGACGAGTTTCTGCAGGTCGGCCGTGGCCTTCTGGAAGGCGTCGAACATGCGGCCGTTGATCAGTTCACGCGCTTCGGCGGTGCGGTTGCCACGCGACAGCTGAAGCAGTTCGGCGTGCAGGGCCAGGTAGGTGTTCCACTGCTTCGAGAATTCGTCGTACAGCATCTGTTCCTCGGGCGAGGAGATCAGCGCCGCATAGACCTTGCGGTTCTTCTCGAAGCTGTCGAGGGACTCGCCCATCATCGCCTCGACCTTGTCCATGCCCGGCAGGTCTTCGGTCAGCACGTGCTTGAACTCGCGGATGCGGAACACCGAGACCGCGGTGTCCATCGCCGAGATCGTCTGCACGCTCGGCAGCCAGTTCTCGGCCACGTCGGTGACGATGCGGTTGAAGTGCGTGAGCTGCTGGATCGCAAAGCCGCCGAGGCCGGCGAGCAGCGTCAGCATGAAGGCGATGACCAGCGTCATGCGCGTGGAAATCTTCATCCGGGCAAGGAATTGCATCTGTGGTGACTCCTTTGGTGCCGGTCGTCTGCGCGGCCGGTTCTTGCGCTCTGGCGGGGGAAGGGGGGAAGGCGTGAGAGGCGTCAGGCAGCGAGGCCGGGGACGGAACGTGCCGCCTGCTGGCCGGCGGCGATCAGGCCGGGGACATCGAGGATCAGCGCGACGGCGCCGGAGCCGAGGATCGTGGCGCCGCTGAAGCCGCGCACCTGCGTGAACAGGCGCCCGAGCGGCTTGATGACGGTCTGGAATTCACCGAGCAGGCGGTCGACGACCAGCCCGACCTGCAGGCCGGCGTAGCTGACGACGACCAGGTTCTCGCGTCGCGGCGGCTCGCCGGCGAGCCCGAAGTGCGCGCGCAGGCGCAGCAGCGGCAGCACCCTGCCGCGCAGGTTCAGGTAGCCGTTGCGCTCGGCCTCGCGCGCCGTCGCACCGGCGAGCTCGACGCATTCGACGACGTTGTCGAGCGGCACGACGTAGGTCGCGCCGTCGACGCCGACCAGGAAGCCGTCGATGATCGCGAGCGTCAGCGGCAGGCGGATGCGCACCGTCGTGCCGTGGCCGGGTTCGGATTCGAGCTCGATGCTGCCGCGCAGCGCCTCGATCGCGCGCCTGACCACGTCCATGCCGACGCCGCGGCCCGAAAGACTGGTGACCGCCGGCGCGGTCGAGAAGCCCGGCTCGAAGATCAGCTTCAGCGTCTCGGCATCGCCCGGGGTTTCGCCGGCGCGCACGAGGCCGCGCTCGCGGGCGCGCTCCAGGATGCGCTCGCGGTTCAGGCCGCCGCCGTCGTCGCTGACCTCGATGACGATGCTGCCGGAGTCGTGGCGGGCGTCGAGGCGCAGCGTGCCGCGTGCCGGCTTGCCGTGGGCGATGCGCACCTCGGCCGGCTCGATGCCGTGATCGAGCGAATTGCGCACGAGGTGGGTCAGCGGATCGGCGATGCGCTCGACCACCGACTTGTCGAGTTCGGTGTCCTCGCCGGAAAGCTCCAGCTCGATGTCCTTGCCGAGTTCGCGGCTGAGATCGTGCACGACGCGCCGGAAGCGCGCGAAGGTCTCGCCGATCGGCACCGTGCGCAGGTTGAGCGCGCTGTCGCGGATCGCCTCGACCAGCGCGCCGAGCGCGGCGGTCGCCTCGTGCAGCTCCGGGTCCTTGTTGCGCCGCGCGAGCAGCGCGGTCGCGGCGCTGGCGATCACGAGTTCGCCGACGCGGTTGATCAGTTCGTCGAGCTTGTCGGCGCGGATGCGCAGCTGGCGCTGCTCGCCGCCGCTGCTGCGCGGATCGCGGGCGCGCTGCTGCTTGTCGAGCGCGGTCTCGACCACGGCCGGCGCGACCAGGCCCTGATCGACCAGCAGTTCGCCGAGCGGGCGGTGCGCTCCGGGCGCCTGCAGGTCGGCAGCGGCCTGACGGCCGAGCGCGACATCGAGCTCCTCGGCGGTCAGCGCGCCGCCGGCGACCAGAATCTCGCCGAGCCGGGCGTCGTCCTCGGGCAGCGAGCGGATCAGCTCGACGTATTCGGCCAGCCGGCTGTGCGGCGGCAGGATGTGCACGACGCTGTCGGCGCGCACGAACTCGAAGGCCCCGGCGATGGTCTCGCGGTCCTCGCTGGATGCGAGGTCGATCTCGCAGCCGAGATAGCAGTGCTCGGCATCGAAGGCCGCCGGTTCGGGCAGCGCATCGAGCAGCGTCGTCACGTGCACGATGCGCCCGAGCGTGCCGAGGTAGCGCAGCACCGTCAGCGGGTCCATGCCGTTCTGCAGCACGTTCGTGCCGAAGCGGATCGAGATGTGCCAGGTGTCGGCGCTCGCGCAGTCGCCGGCGCAGCGCTCGACCTCGGCTGCGGCGACGCCGGCCGGCACGGCAGCAGCGGCCGGTTGCCCGCCGAGGATCTGCTGCAGCGCTGCGAGCAGCTCGGCATCGCGGCTGCGCATCGCGGCGTCCGGCGTCTCGCCGCGCTCGGCGGTGCAGGCGACGAGCGCATCGATGTGGTCGCGACAGTCGAGCAGCAGCCCGCCGAGCGGGCGCGTCCAGGCCAGCGTGCCGGCGCGCACGCGATCGAGCGCGTTCTCGACGACGTGCGTGAAGGCGACGATGGCGTCGTAGCCGAACAGCCCCGCCGAGCCCTTGATCGTGTGTGCGGCGCGGAACACCGCGTTGATCTGTTCGGCATCGACCGGCACGCCGTCGCCGGCGGCCTCGAGTGCGAGCAGGCCGTCCTCGAAGGCCACCAGCAGGTCGCGGCTCTCGGTCAGGAAGGTCTGGCGCGCGAGTTCGAGATCGAGGTTCATCGCGTTTCTCCGCGGGCATCGGCACGGGCGGCCGGAATCAGCACCGGATCACCGAAATGCGCGGCGAGGCCGTAGCGGTCGATGACCTCGCGCACGGCCTCGCTGTGGTTGCGCAGGCACAGCCGGCCGCCGGCGCGCTCGGCCGCGCGCCGGGCCATCAGCAGCACCTGCAGGCCGGCCGAATCGAATTCCTCGACGCCCGACAGATCGAGCGTGCGCACGGTGGCGTGGGCGGCGGAGTCGTCGAGCAGCGCCCGGCGCAGTTCGCCGGCGTGGTAGATGGTCAGCTCGCCGCCGAGGCGCAGCAGCGGGCCGTCGGCGTCGTGATCCCGATCGAGCGCGAACATGGCGGCGGGACTCAGGGCAGCGCCAGCTTGGCGACCGCCGCCAGCATCTGCTGCGGCTGGAAGGGCTTGACCACCCAGGCCCGTGCCCCGGCCGCCTGGCCGGCGAGCTTCTTGTCCTCGCCGGCTTCGGTGGTGAGCATGATCACCGGCGTGAATCTGTAATTCGGCAGCTCGCGCATGGCTTTCAGAAAGCCGATGCCGTCGAGATTCGGCATGTTCACGTCGCAGATCGCGAGATGGAATTTGCGTCCGTCGAGCTTGCCGAGTGCGTCCTTGCCGTCGACGGCCTCGACCACGTCATAACCGGCGCTTTTCAAAGCGATGCCGACCACCTGGCGCAGGCTGGCGGAATCGTCGATGACGAGGATGTTCTTGTTAGCCACGGGAATTCACTCCTGTTGCCGTCAGATGGCGAAGCGGCCGGATGCGCTGCAATGACGCATCCGTCTGCAGGTGATATCGGATCGTGATCCGGTTTCTTGAGGGGGCGTCGCCGGGGCGACGACCCGAATCTGGTGACTTCCGGTTTCCTGATTTCCTGCTGCGCACCGGCCGGAAAGCGCGCGTTCGTCAGAAGTTCGTCAGAAGAAGGTGATCTCGCCGCCGGAATCGGCCTTCACCGGACCGCCGCGGTGCAGTTCGAGCTGTTCGACGGTCGTGTAGGCGCTCTCGAGTTCGGTGAACCACTGCTCCAGCGTCGCGGCGTCCGGGGTGCCCTGTTCGAGCAGGCGCTGCAGCGTCTGCATCGCCCCGCACAGGTGCGCGAGGATCTGGCTGGTGCGGTCCTGGAACTGCAGCGCCACCAGCACTTCGGCGATCTCGCCCTGCACGTTGTTGCTGACGCCGACCAGCGCCGCGGTCGATTCGGCGAGCCGCCCCGAAACCTCGCCGAACTCGCCGAGCACGCCGCGCAGCGTGCGGTCGGCATCGGCGAGGGTCTGGCGGTCGGCGGCCAGGCATTCGCCGGTCACGGCCGAGGCGTTGTCGAGCACGCTGCCGATCTCGCGCATGCGCGTTTCCATGCGCGTGCCGGCCTCGCTGGCGCGCGCGGCGAGGCTGCGCACCTCGCGGGCGACGACCTCGAAGCCCTGGCCGTGCTCGCCGGCGTGCACGGCCTCGATCGTCGCGTTCAGCGACAGCAGCCGCGTCTGGCCGGAGATGGTTGTGACCGTGCGCGCCATCTCCAGCAGTTCGTCGGTGCGCGCGCCGAGCCCGAGCACCGGTGCGAGCGCGCCATCGCGGTTGTCGTTGGCGGCGCGCAGCGTGTCGAGCAGGTCGAGCAGACGGCGCTCGCCGGTGCGCAGCAGCCCGGAGAGCGCCTCGCGGCTGCCGTCGGCGCCGGACTCGGCCGAGGCGATCGCCACGCCGAGCGTGTCCATCAGCCCGGTGAAGCGCGCGATCAGCGTCGATACCGCCGTTTCCGATTGCGTGCGCACGCTCTCGATGTGCCGGATCCAGATGGGCAGCACGCGCAGGCAGATGCTGCGCAGTGCCTCGGCCTGCGTCCGGCCGTTCGCATCATTTCGCATGTCATGTCCGATCGTCATGGCTGACGCATCGTGCCGGTCCCGGAATTCGCCGGCCTCCGGGGCCGGCCGCTTTTTGAACCAGTGCTGCAATGTCCGAATGGCTCCACCCGTGCTCATGCTTATTCGTCCGGAACATATCTGAAACGCCTGAGATCAGGGATTGCCGGCATGCAGTCGATGCCGTGACGGCTTCATCGGCTCCGTCCCGGTTTTCTGAATGGCAGCCCGGGTTTTTCCGGAAATCACGAATTCATCTGCATGTCCTGCTGCATTGCACGACCCCCGGATGTTTCTGCGGGCAGGTCGCAATCTGTTTGTCCGGCACTATATCGGCGCACAAGCACGGCAAGCGTCGCGGAACAATTTTTGTCATGTGTAAGATTTGCTGACAGCCGCCTGCGCCGCGACCCGGCGCAGGCGCGCAGGCCAGCACCTACGCTGTCGCCAGAAAAGCCGACCAAGCGGTAGCCGCCATGTGTCCCGATGTCCGCCCGCACCCGCCTGCCGTGCTGCCGCTCGCCGCCGAACTGGCGGATTTCATCGGCGGAGCGGTATCGATCAGCCTCGGCAGCTGCGGTGCCGGGCTGGTGCCGAACCTGACGCGCGGCCTCGGCTGCCGGGTATCGGCGGACCGCCGCCGGCTGCGCGTCTGGCTCGCGGCCAGCGCCTCGGCGGCGCTGCTCGCCGACGTGGCGGCGAACGCGACGCTGGCGATGGTCTGCAGCCTGCCGGCGACGCACCGCACGGTGCAGCTCAAGACCCGCGACGCCCGCATCGGCGCCCTCGAAGCCGGGGATCGCGACTGCATTGCGCGCTACCGGGCGGCCTTCGTCGGCGGCCTCGAAGCGCTCGGTTACCCGGCCGCGGTCATGTCCATGCTGGTTGCCGCGACCGACGAGGATCTCGCCGCGATCGACTTCACGCCGCATGCGGCCTTCGTGCAGACGCCGGGGCCGGCAGCCGGTGCGCTGCTCGTGGCCGCCGGCGGCGAGGGACACGCGCCGTGAGCGGCGTCGATGCCATCCGCGACTGTCTGGACGGCGCGATCCCGGCCATCCTCGCCACCTGCTCGGCCGAGGGCGAGCCGAACGTCGCGTATCTGTCGCAGGTCGAGTACGTCGATGATGCGCACGTCGCGCTGTCGTACCAGTTCTTCAACCGCACGCGGCAGAACGTGCTCGCGCATCCGGTCGCGCGGCTGATCGTCACGCATCCGCGCACCGGCGCGCGTCACCGCCTGCTGCTGCACTACCTGCGCACCGAGACCGGCGGGGCGCTGTTCGAGCGCATGAAGGCGAAGCTCGCCGGCATCGCCTCGCACACCGGCATGAGCGGCGTGTTCCGGCTGCTCGGCTCCGATGTCTATCGCGTGCTGTCGATCGAGCGCGTGCCCGGCCCGGCGCTCGCCGCACCCGCGCCGCGGCGTTCGCCGCTGGCGGTGCTGCGCGCCTGCTCGGAAAGCCTGAATGCGTACACCGAACTCGACGAACTGCTCGCCGGCGCGCTGGCCGTGTTCGAGCGCGAACTCGACGTGCGCCACTGGCTGCTGCTGATGCTCGATGAAGCCGGCGAGCGCCTGTACACGCTCGCGAGCCGCGGCTACGGCGCCTCGGGCATCGGCGCCGAGATCGCGCTCGGCGAGGGCCTGATCGGCGTTGCCGCGCGCGTCGGCACGCCGGTCCGCATCGGCCATGCCACGGCCGAATACGGCTACGGCCTCGCGATCCGCGCGGCGGCCGCCGACGGCGGCCTGCTCGATGCGCTCGAAACCGAAATCCCGCT
>JAFEGB010000339.1 GCA_018240295.1 Pseudomonadota bacterium | reverse complement strand
TCGGGCTGGCGCGTCGCGCGCAGCCGCGCGCCGACACGCCGGCAGAGTTCTTCCGGCAGGTCGCGCACGCGATCGCCCGAGCGGCGTGCGAGCAGGGTCGCCGCGAGCGCGGCCGGCGCTGCCGCCTGCCAGTCGGCGGCGAGCGCGGCCTCGCACCACAGGGCGGCGTCCGCGGCCGGCACCACGGCGTGCGCGCTGCCATGAAACGGCACGCGCGCACCGCAGCGCCCGAGCGCCCACCAGGTCTGGTTGGACTCGTGCCGGTGCTGCAGGCGTTCGAGCAGCAGCGTGCCGAGTTCGAGCTTGCGCGCCGCCGGCACGCGTTCGAGCGCCCCGGCGAGGCGCACGCGATCATCGCTGCCGGCCTTCGGCTTCACGCCTCTGGCCGCCGGCGCCAGTTCCGGCAGCAGCGCATCGAGCAGCGTGGCCTGCGCGCCGGCATCGAGCCCGCCGGCGACGCGGCGCCACAGCGTCCACCACTCGGCGAGCACCTGCGCATCGCCCGCGTACTGCACGCCGAGCGGATACAGGCTCCAGACCTGCGCGACGCGCCAGTCATCGAGCGCCCAGCCGAAGCCGGGACGCAGGCAGTAGCCGGTCAGCGACAGCCACAGCCGCTCGTGGTCGGCCGAGCGGCGGCGGCGGCGCGCGCCCTCCCACAGCACGCCGGCGAGCTCGCGCAGCAGCGGCGTGTCCCAGGTCTCGCGCACGCCGAGCAGCTTTTCGAGCTCGCTGCGCAGCGACTTGATCTCCTTCGGATTCACGTCCTTCGCGCGCGCGCCGTAGAAGCGCAGGATGCGGTCGGCGGCCTCGTCGAGCCGGGGATGCGCCGAGGCCGAGGCGGCCACCGGCAGGGCCTCGGCGCCCTCGCCGCGCAGCCGGAATTCGAGCTGCCAGCGCCGCGGCCCGTGCTCCTCGACGCAGGCGAGCGCCAGCGTGCCGACCTCCGACAGGCTGGCCGCCAGCTGCACGCGCACCTCGCCGCTGCCTTCGAGCACGGTCGCGACCGGCGGCAGCGCCGACCAGTCGGCGGCCGCGACCCTCAGCAGCTCGCCGGGCGCGAGCGTGCGCTCCTCGCCGCCGGCGACCAGCGCGAAATGCACCGGCGCGCCGAGGCGCAGCAGGAAGGCGCGGTCGGCGAGCACGTGCTCCTCGCCCTCGACGGCACCGCGCGCGAGCAGGCACACGGCCTGACGCTCGCTGCCCTCGGCATCGAGCAGCAGGCAGTAGCTGCGCGCCGCGCCGCCGCCGATCGCCAGTCCCTGGCCGCGGCGCGCCAGCGCCGCCGCCACCGCGCCGCGCGCGACGGCACGGTCCGGATCGGCGTTTTCGAGCAGCCGCGGTGCCTCGCCGTCGCGCCAGCCGGCGAGCACGGCCAGCAGCCGTTCGACCAGCAGCGGCGCGTGGAACACGCCGCCGTTGAGCAGCACGGCATCGGGCAGCGCCAGCCCGTCCGCGGGCGCGGCCTCGCCGAGCGCGCTGCGCGCCGCCGCCTGGTGCCGGCCGAGGAAGGCAGCCAGATGGCGGGTGATCGCCGCGTCGGCCGCGTACGGCAGGCCGAACTCGACCAGCGCCGCGCGCCGGCCGGCCGGGCGGTCATCGGCCGCGCAGACCGGGAAGAAGCCCTCGACCAGCCACTCGCGCACCTCCTCGCGCGTGAACTCGACCGAGCGCGCCGCGCCGAGCAGCCGCGAACCGCTGCCGAGCAGCGTCACGCGCACGCGCTCCGGCGCCTCCACGGCCAGCAGGCGCTCCTTGGCGCGCCGGCACTGCTGGATCAGCTGCGCGAGCTGACCGGCGGCGAGCCGTTCGCCGTCGGCGAGCAGCCGCCGTTCGGCGACGTGCGCGAGCATCAGGTCCATGTTGTCGCCGCCGAGCATCAGGTGCTCGCCGACCGCGACGCGCGTCAGCCGCGGCGGCTCGCCGTCGGCGGTCTCGACGCGGATCAGCGTCAGGTCGGTGGTGCCGCCGCCGACATCGACGACGAGCAGCAGGCGCACGCCGGCGAGGCGCGCGTCCAGATCGCCGCCGTGGCGCGCGATCCAGTCGTAACAGGCGGCCTGCGGCTCCTCGACCAGCCGCAGCTGCCGCAGGCCGGCGCGGCGCGCGGCCTCGACGCTCAGCAGCCGCGCGGTCTCGTCGAAGGACGCCGGCAGCGTCAGCACGATGTCCTGCGCGGCCAGCGGTGCTTCGGGCCGTTCGTGGTCCCAGGCGGCGCGCAGGTGCGCGAGCGTCGCGGCGCTGGCATCGACCGGCGAGACCTGCGCGATGCCGGGCTCCGCCCCCCAGGGCAGGCAGGCGGCGGTGCGGTCGATGCCGGCGTGCGACAGCCAGCTCTTGGCACTCGCCACCAGCCGGCCCGGCACGCGGGCGCCGAGTTCGCGCGCCAGCTCGCCGACGATCGCCGTACCGCCGGCATCGACGGCCGCCGCGCCCCAGGGCAGGGCCAGATCGGCCGCCGGCAGCTCGCCATCGGCCGGGTGGTAGCGCATCGAGGCGAGCATCGGCAGCGCCGCGACCTCGCCGGGGGCGACCGACTGCGCGATCGGGAACAGCTCGATCGCCGGCGCGGCGGCATCGAGCCGCGCAAAGGCGAGCAGCGTGTGCGTGGTGCCGAGATCGATGCCGACGGCGTAGCGGGCGGCGGGCGCGGTGGCCCCGGGAGCGTCGTTCATGCGCGGCAATCCTGCCCGGACGGGCGACTGGGGAGCGGCGGCATTGTAGGCAGCGCGCTTGCGCCTGGCTCCGGCCGCGGCCGATGATGCCGCGCCCCTGTCGTCACCGCGCGTGGACTGCCGCCATGACCGAATTTGAAGCGCTGACCGACTCCGAGCTCGACGAGCTTGACGAATTCCTGTTCGCGCAGATGGAGGCGGGCCGCCAGACGATGCTGCTCGGGGCCGCGCACGGCTTCTACACGGCCGAGCTGTGCGGCCCGCAGCCGATGCCGTTTTCCGATGCGATCGACCTCGTGCTCGGCGAGGCCGCATTCGAATCCGAACGCCAGCACCGGCGCCTGCGCGCGCTGCTCGGCCGGCTGTGGCTGGAAGTCGAGGCCCAGCTCGATGCCGGCGAGGACTTCGAGCCGCTGCTGCATCAGATCGAAGGCGACGACGGCCAGCCGCAGACGCTGTTCGCGGACTGGTGCCTCGGCTTCATCGATGCCGTCGAGAACAGCGAGGCCTGGCAGGAACGGCTGGCCTCCGACGCCCCGCCCGACGAGATCGGCAGCCCCGAACAGCTGCTGGAGCAGCTGCCGGCCAGCGTCACCGTCGCGCTGACGCCGATCGTCACGCTCAGCTACCGCGGCCTCTGGGAGGCGCAGCAGATGGTGCTGAAGGAAGGCGGCGAACTCGATGAGCAGGACGCGCTCGACCTGCCGGCGGTTTTCCGCGACGAGGTCGCCGAACTCACGCCGCAGCAGGTGCAGACGATGATCGACCTGATCGGGCCGTGCGTGCTCAGGCTCGACGAGCTGAACGCCGACTGGCGCGCCGACAGCGACGCGGCGGCGCAGATGCCGGTGCGCGTCGACAAGATCGGCCGCAACGATCCGTGCCCCTGCGGCAGCGGGCGCAAGTACAAGAAGTGCTGCGGCGCGGCCGCCAACGATCCCGGCGCCTGAAGCGTGCGGCAGGGGTTTGCGGAAGCAGCGCGGGAACGAAACGGCCCGGGAACGGCCGGCAGGACGGCTCAGGCGCTGCGCGCCGCCGCCACCAGCCGCACGCGGCTGCGCGTGGTCGGCACCGAATAGCCGCTCCCCTGGTCGCCGAGGCGCACGAAGGCGAGCACGCCGTCCAGGCGCTCGACGCGGCCGATCTCGCAGGTATCCCGCAGTTCGACGTAATCGCCGGGGCGCAGCAGCGGCAGCGCGCGACCTTCGCGGATCGCGGCCTCGACCTCTTCGGTCCAGTCGAGCTTCGACTTGCGGTTCGTTGCGGCGGAACGCGGCGTGGCGGATGAAGCCGCCTGGCTGCGGGCACGGCCCGGGGTCGTGTATTCGAAGCCGAGCGGTACGAGTTCGAGCGAGAGCATGCGCAGCCCTCCATGGCAAGGGGTGGGAAGATCGGTTCCGTGACCGGTGCATGCTAGGTCCGCCCGCCGTTCGCCGGCCAGCCTGTCGGAGCGCGCAATCGTGAACAGGTGTCACGATGCGCGCACTCCGGGAACTCAGAGTCCCGATCCCCAGCGCCAGTCGGCGTCGGTGACCTCGGCTTCGAAGCGCTCCCATTCCTGGCGCTTGATCGCCGTGAAGATGCGCAGGCAGTCCGCCCCGAGCGCCTCGCGCAGGAATCCGGAGGCCTCGGCGCGCGTGATCGCCTCCCGCCAGCTCGCCGGCAGCCGCTCGCCGGCCTGCTCGTAGCCGTTGCCCCGGACCGGCGGTCCCGGCTCCTCGCCGGCCTCGATGCCGGCCCGCACCGCGGCCAGCACGACGGCGAGCACCAGATACGGATTGGCATCGGCGCCGGCGACGCGGTGCTCGATGTGCCGTGACGGCGCCGGCCCGGCCGGCACGCGCAGCCCGACCGAACGGTTGTTGATGCCCCAGAGCGGCGTCATCGGCGCGTAGCTGCCGGCCCGGTAGCGGCGGTAGCTGTTGGCGTGCGGCGCGAACACCAGCTGGCAGTCCGGCATCGCCCGCGCCAGCCCGGCGATCGCGTGGCGCAGCAGCGGCGTGCCGGCCGGGTCTTCGGACGCGAAGCGGTTGCAGCCGTCGGCATCGGCGAGGCTGACGTGCACGTGCAGGCCGCTGCCGGAATGGCCGCTCAGCGGCTTGGCCATGAAGCTCGCGTGCCAGCCGTGGCGCGCGGCCGTGCCTTTCACCAGCCGCTTCCACAGGATCGCCTCGTCGGCGGCGCGCAGCGCATCGGCGCGGTGATGCAGCGTCAGCTCGTACTGGCCCGGCGCGAACTCCGAGATCGCGGTCTCCGACGGCACGCCCTGCACGGCCGCATGCGCGTGCAGCTCGGCGAGGAACTCCCCGACCGCATCGAGCGCGTCCAGCTCGTAGACCTGCGTCGCATGGGGCCGGCTGCTGACCGGGCGCGGCCGGCCCCCGGCGACCGAGGCGGCGTCGAACAGGTAGAACTCCAGCTCGCAGGCCACCACCGGCCTCAGGCCCAGGGCTTCGAGCGCGGCGACGCTGCGCACCAGCGCATGGCGCGGGTCACCGGCGGCCGGCCGGCCGTCGAGTTCGTGCATGGTCAGCAGCGCCTGCGCAGTCGGCCGCGGCTGCCACGGCGCGCGCGCCAGCGTGCCCGGCACCGGCACGCACAGCCGGTCGGCATCGCCGTCGTCCCAGACCAGACCGCTTTCATGCACGTCGTGACCGAGCAGGTCGAGGCCGAGGATCGAGCCGGGCAGGTAGCGGCCGTGCGCATATACCGGCGGCAGCTCGTGCGGGCGCAGGCGCTTGCCGCGCGCCACGCCGTTGGCATCGGTCAGCAGCAGGTCGACGGCTTCGAGATCGGGGTGGGCGGCGAGGAAGCGTTCGGCCTCGCCGGCCGCAGCCGTGCCGGCATTCCCGGCAGCATTCTGGGCATTCATGATGCGGCTCCGGTGAGTTCGCCGAGTGCGGCATCGAGCACATCGAGCAGCCGCTCGAGGTCGGCCTCCCGGTGCTCGGGACTCAGCAGCAGCATGTTGTGGAAGGGCGTCACCAGCACGCCGCGGTTCAGCCAGTACAGGTGCAGCAGCCGTTCGAGCGCCGGATCGGCGGCGGCGAGCGATTCCGCGGCGCTGCGCGGCGGCTGCGGCCGGAACACCAGCTCCTGACGCGCGCCGAGGCGCACCACGCACCACGGCAGCCGGTAGCGGCCGATCAGGCGTTCGAGGCCGTGCTGCAGCTGCCCGGCGAGCGCGAACATGCGCGCGTAGGCGGCATCGGTCATGACCTCCTCGAGGTTGGCGCGCACGACGGCGAGCGTCAGCGCCCCGGCCGACAGCGTCGTGCCGAGGCCGGAATGCCCGTCGGCGACCGGCTGCCGCACGCCTGCCAGCGCGCGCTCGACCCCGGCACTCAGGCCCCAGGCCGCCGCCGGCAGGCCGCCGGCGAGCGGCTTGCCGAGCGTGACGAAATCCGGCGCGAGCCCCCAGGCACGCGTGCAGCCGCCGGGGCCGGCGCTGATCGTGTGCGTCTCGTCGATCGCGAGCAGCGTGCCGTGGCGGCGGGTCGCGGCGCGCAGGTGCGCGTGGAAACCGGGCTGCGGCAGCACCAGTCCGGCGTTGGTCAGCGCCGGCTCGGTCAGCACGACGGCGATGTCGCCGCCCGCGAGCGCGGCGTCGAGGCCGTCCGGATCATCGAAGCCGACGACGACGGTATGCGCGGCGCAGTCGAAGGCCGGGCCGAGCTGGCCGGGCCGCGGCCGGCTGGCACCGTCGGGTCCGAGGCGCACCAGCGTCTCGTCGACGGCGCCGTGGTAGCAGCCGTCGAACACCAGAATCTTCCGGCGGCCGGTCACGGCGCGCGCGACGCGCAGAAGGAAGCGGTTGGCGTCCGAGGCCGTGGTCGCGAACTGCCAGTACGGCAGCCCGAAGCGCTGCGCGAGGTTCCCGGCCACGGCGATCGCATCGGCGCCCGGCAGCATCGTCGTGTAGCCGAAGCCGGCCCGCGCGCGCAGCATTGCCGCGACCGGCTGCGGCGCGTGACCGAACATCGCGCCGGTGTCGCCGAGACAGAAGTCGGCGTAGTCGCGGCCGTCGGCATCGCGCAGCTGCGCACCGGCGGCTGAATCGAGGAACAGCGGGAAGTCCAGGCCCCAGTCGCTCATCCAGTGCATCGGCACGCCACCGGGCAGATGCGCGCAGGCCTCGCGGGCGAGCCGGGCGGAAACGGGGTGCTCATCCCTGTAGCGCTGCCTCTCCCTGGTCGCGAGCGCGGACACGCGCCCGGATTCGATGCCGGCAGGACTCAAGGTTTCAGCTCCGACGGGAAGGAAGCCTCCGACTATAGAACCGCCGGGACAGCGTTCCGGCCCCGGCGCGCTCGTGCTGTCAGCCGCGCGTGCCGCTGCCGTCGCGGGGGCTTCGGGTATCATGCCGGGCTTTCCAAGGACCGCCGGGGCGGGAGGACGCTGTGTACGAACTGGTCAAGGCCGGTGGCTGGGTGATGGTGCCGATCCTCGCCTGCTCGGTGCTCGCCCTCGCGATCATCCTCGAACGCGCCTGGGCGCTGCGCCGCGCGCGCGTGCTGCCGCCGTCGCTGGTCGCCGACCTGCGTCACTGGGCCGAGCAGGGCGGGCTGCAGCTGCGCACGCTCGATGAGCGCACGGCGCGCTCGCCGCTCGGGCGCGTGGTGTTCACGGCGCTCGCCAACCGCCACCTCGGCCGCGAGGTGGTCAAGGAGTCGATCGAGGACACCGGCCGGCACATCGTCTTCGAGCTGGAGCGCTTCCTGAACACGCTCGGCACGATCGCGACCATCGCGCCGCTGCTCGGCCTGCTCGGCACGGTCTCGGGCATGATCAACATCCTCGGCGTGGTCGGCACGCACGGCAGCGGCGACTTCAAGCTGATGGCGAGCGGCATGTCCGAGGCGCTGGTGGCGACCGCCTCCGGCCTGCTGGTGGCGATCCCGGCCGTCGCCGGCTACCGCTGGCTGCGCGGTCGCGTCGACGAACTCGTCGTCGGCCTCGAAAAGGAGGCGCTGCTGCTCGTCGACCTGCTGCAGGCCGGGCGGCCGGCATGAAGTTCCGCGCCCGCCGCAGCGAGGAGCCCGAGGTCATGCTGATCCCGATGATCGACGTGATGCTCGTGCTGCTGATCTTCTTCGTCGCGACCACGACCTTCGTGCGCGAGACCGGCGTCGATCTCGAACTGCCGAGCATCGACCAGCCCGTGCGCCCGCACGAGGACCGGCCGCTGGTGCTGAACATCGACGCCGGCGGCCGCTACGCGCTCGGCGACACGCCGCTCGCGCAGCAGACCGAGGCCGCGCTGCTCGCGGCGCTGCGCGAAGCGAAGGCGAACGCCGGCGCCGACACGCGCCTGATCATCAGCGCCGATCGCAACACGCCGCACCAGTACGTGGTCACGGCGCTCGACCTGGCCGGCAAGGCCGGGCTCGGCTCGATCGGCATCGCCGCGCTGCCGAAAGACGGCCCGCAGCCCTGAGCCGTCGCGCCCCCGCGCACTGGTCGCGGCGCGGCCCGCTCGCGCTCGCGCTGCTGGCGCCCGCCGGCCTGTACGCGGTGCTCACGGCGCTGCGCCGGCTCGCCTACCGGCGCGGCTGGCTCGCCAGCGAGCGCCTGCCGGTGCCGGTGGTCGTGGTCGGCAATATCTCGGTCGGCGGCACCGGCAAGACGCCGCTGCTCGCGATGCTCGCCGAGGCCCTCAAGGCCCGCGGCTACCGGCCCGGCCTGATCGCCCGCGGTTACGGCGGGCGCTCGACGCACTGGCCGCGCCTGGTCGATGCGGACTCGGACCCGCTGGAAGTCGGCGACGAACCGGTACTGCTTGCGGGCCTCACCGGCTGCCCGATGGCGGTCGGCCCGGACCGGCCGGCGGCGGCGCGCCGGCTGCTCGCGGAGCATCCCGAACTCGACCTGCTGCTCGCCGACGACGGCCTGCAGCATTACCGGCTGGCGCGCGATCTGGAGATCGCCGTCATCGACGGCCGCCGCCGCCACGGCAACGGCTGGCTGCTGCCGGCCGGGCCGCTGCGCGAGCCGGTCTCGCGGCTGGCGACGGTCGATTTCGTCGTGATCAACGGCGAAGGCGGCAGCGTGCAGCCCGGCGAATACGCGATGCGCGTCGAAGGCGACACCTGCGTGAACCTCGCCGATCCGACGCTGACCCGGCCGCTCGCGGCGTTTCGCGGACGGCGATGCCTGCATGCGCTCGCCGGCATCGGCGATCCGCAGAAGTTCTTCGCGAGCCTCCAAGCCGCCGGACTGGCCTTCGAACGCCACCCGTTCGCGGATCATCACGCCTGCCGCCCGGACGAACTCGACTTCGGCCCCGGGACCACGACGCTGATGACCGGCAAGGATGCCGTAAAATGCCGCGGCTTCCCGGGCAACCAAGCGCGCTGGTGGCTGGCCGTGCAGGCCGTCACCGAACCCGATCTGGCCGCGGCCCTGGCCGCGCGCCTGCCCCCGCCCCGCTCCGCCGCCGAGACCTGAGCCATGGACAAGAAACTCCTCGACATCCTCGTCTGCCCCGTCAGCAAGGCGCCGCTGGTCTATGACAAGGAGCGTCAGGAACTCAAGTGCAAGGCGAGCCGCCTCGCCTACCCGGTGCGCGACGGCATCCCGGTCATGCTCGAAGCCGAAGCCCGGCGCATGGCCGACGACGAACCGGTCTGAACGCCGATGACCGAGGCCACGGTTGATTTCCGCGTCGCGATCCCGGCGCGCTTCGCCTCGACCCGCCTGCCCGGCAAGCCGCTGCTCGCGATCGCCGGCCGGCCGATGATCGAGCACGTCTGGCGGCTGGCCTGCGCGAGCGGCGCCCGCGAGGTCGTCATCGCCACCGACGACGAACGCATCCGTACCGCGGCCGCGGGCTTCGGCGCCGAGGTGGTGATGACGCGCGCCGATCACGCCTCCGGCACCGACCGCCTCGCCGAAGTCGCAGAACAACGCGGCTGGCCGGACGAGGCGATCGTCGTCAACGTCCAGGGCGACGAACCGCTGCTGCCGCCGGCACTGGTGCGCCAGACCGCCGAAGCACTCGCCGCCGACGCACTCGCCGGCATCGCGACGCTCGCCGCGCCGCTCGCCGCGCACGAACTGTTCGATCCGAACGCCGTGAAGGTGGTCTGCGCCGCCGATGGCCGGGCGCTGTACTTCAGCCGCGCCACGATCCCCTGGGACCGCGACCGCTTCGCGCGCGGTGAACGCGAGCCGGACCCGGCGCTGCCGTACTGGCGGCACATCGGCCTGTATGCGTATCGCGCCGGGGTGCTGCGCGCGTATCCGCGACTGGCACCGTCGCCGCTGGAGCGCGCCGAAGCGCTGGAGCAGCTGCGGGCGCTGTGGCACGGCATCGCGATCCGCGTGCTGTTCACCGACCCGGCACCGCCGGCCGGCGTCGACACGGCCGAGGACCTGCGCCGTGCCGAAGCCGCACTCGGCGGCTAGAGCGCGGCGAGCAGCGCCGGCAGGCCGGGCAGCAGCGGGTTCAGCGCATCGCCGCGCGGACTGAGCAGCGCTACCGTATGGGTCTCGACGGCGCGGCGCGTGGCCTCGCCATACTGGTTGGCCTGGATCGACGGCTCGGCGCCGACGGCTTCGAGCACCAGCGACGGACCTTCGGGCAGCAGCTCGACGATCCGGCAACGCTGGCCGAGCCAGTCGAGTTCGCGGCCGATCAGGCCGGTGAGTCGGGCAGTATCGGGCAGGGGCATCGGAGGTGCCTGGCGGCAGGAGGACGGTGATGGGATTGTGGCAACGCCTCGGCAGTGTGTTCAAGAACGACCGTCAGGCCTCGCAGCCGCTGCGGCGCGATCCGAAGGTCGCGGTGCGCGTGCTGATGGTCTGTCTCGGCAATCTGTGCCGCTCGCCGACCGCCGAGGCCGTGCTCGCGCACCTCGCCGTGCAGGCCGGGCTCGGCCGGGTCATCGAGATCGACTCCTGCGGACTGTCGGCCAGCAACCGCGGCGAGCCGCCGGACCGGCGCGCGCGCGAGGCCGCCGCCCGGCGCGGCTACGCGATGGACGACCTGCGCACGCGCCGCTTCGATCGCGACGACCTGAACTACTTCGAATACGTGATCGCGATGGACCGCGAGGTGCTGGAGACGCTGCAGGGCTACTGCATGACGCCGGTCCAGGACGCGAAGCTGCACCTGCTGCTCGACTACGCCCCGCAACTGCCCGAGCGCGAGGTGCCGGACCCGTACTTCGGCGGACGCAGCGGCTTCGAGCGCGTGCTCGACCTGATCGAACCGGCCGCAACCGGCCTGCTCGCCCACCTGCGCCGCGAATACCGGCTCTGAGTCCGGTCATGCCGCGGCCGAGCGAAAGCGGTGCCGGTGCCGGCTTTGCGTGTCGTGCCTTGCCGAGGCATGTCACGGAATCCGAGGAATCCATGGATTTGCCCGGGCCGGCAGCACGCAGGATGCGCTGAGGAACGAAGCACATCGTTCGCGCAAAGCGCTGGAAGGCACGGGAATCTCGATCTCGGCCCGAATTTCGCGAGCGGTGCGCCTCCTGCGCCGGCACATCCTGCGGCTGGGCCGCGCAGACAGCACGAAGGGGCGCCGGAAAGTCCGGCGCCCCTTCTTTGCTGCTGGCGCTCCGCGGGCTGCGGCGTCAGCGCGCCGCCTGCGGCGGGGTCGGCTCGCCGTCGCTGCCGGCCGTGCCGGTTTCGGTCGCAGCCAGCGCTTCCGGCGGCGTGACCGGCGGCTCGACAAGCTCAGGCTCTGCTGCCGGTCCAGGGCTTGCCGGTGCCTCGGCCGCTGCAGCCGCTTCGGGTGTCTGAACCGGCGTTTCGACCGGCGCTTCGCCCGACGCGCTGGCGTCGTCCGCGTCCGTCACCGTCGTTGCGGCCGCTTCGGTACCGGCCAGCACCTCCGGCGTCGTGACCGGTGCCTCGGGCAGCACGGGCTGCGGCGCATCGACCGGCAGCGGCGGCACGACGACTTCGGGCTGCCCGTCCGGCGCGGCCTCGATGGCCGGCGTGTCCGTCGCCCCGGCCACTTCCGGGACCGGCGCTTCGGTTACGGCTACGGCAGCTTCGACCACCGTGTCGCCGGCCTCGACATCGCCCATGACCTCGGCCGGCGTCTCCGGCGCTTCGGCCGGCATATCGGCGATGGCGCCGGCAGCGACCTGCGCCTCGCCGAGGATGTCGGCGACCGCTTCGGCCACGGCC
>JAFEGB010000338.1 GCA_018240295.1 Pseudomonadota bacterium | reverse complement strand
ATGGTGCATGATTCTTGTAACAACCATAAAATGGATCAATGTCTGGAGAATGGCGTTGGTTGATATGGAGTTAAGGTTGGTGAATTTTGGTCCTTTTGCTCGCGGAGAGAATTTGAAAGGCTCAAAATTTTATGAACGATATCGTCCAGAAAAATTTGCAATGGCGCTGTCGGGCGCGTTTGGAGTATTGTGGTTAATAATCTTTGTTTTTAATCTCTTTGATATTTTTTAAGTTTCGACCGGGTAGGGCTGGCGCGGATTGCGCCGGTCAGTCCTCCTGCGCTACCGGACATGCGGTTTTCCGCATCCGGCGGTTGAGTTCGGCGGGCTCAGCCCGCTGAGTTTTGCACGGTGTGCAGCTTTGCTGCGCACCGTGTCGAATCGCAGCAAAGCGTTACCTGCTGCTGATGAAGCCATTCCTGCCACGCAAGACCGCGCCGGATATTGAAGCCGCTTGCAGCGGGCGTCCCGAAAAGCCCCGGCATATGCGGTGCGCAGCAAACGGAACACCCGGCGGAATTATCCGGGCCTGTTCCGGTGTGAAGCCCCGAAACTCCGCGGTTCCGGCTGTGCGTTGATTCTCCGGTCCGCAGCCTTCGCATCCGGCTGCCGCGGCTTCGCTGCCAATCCCCCGCCATCTGCTCAGCGCACAAACGGATCACCGCCATCCGCTTCAGCATCGAGCGCGCCATCCACGAGTTTGCAGCGCACCGCCGGGCGTTGCGGGGCCGGCAGCAGTTGCGGGCGGTTCTTGATAAGGCCGGCGGTGGCGAGCAGGCGGGACTGGCGGTCGTTGTCGGCCTGTGAATAGACGAGCAGCGCGCCACCGGCGAGCACCGGCTGCGGCCAGACGAGCTTGAGCACGGTCAGCGGCCGATCCTGCGCATCCTTCGCATCCCAGCGTTCGACCTTCGGCAGCGGCGGCTTGCCGAGGCCGGCGAAGGTCTTGCCGTCCGGCGTGAGGCCGAGCTGCACCAGTTGCGCGGCATCGGGGCGCGGGTCTTCGCCGGCGTCGGGATTGCGCTGCGGAGCGAGCCAGAGTTCGAGGTGGTCGCGGTGTACCCAGTTCGTGGCCGGGTTCGGGGCCGGGCGGCCGGGGTCGAGGAGCTGCACATACAAGGTGTCGGGTCCGCCGGCGAGCACGCGCAGTTCGGCGTGGCGCTGCGGGTCGGGGCGGCCGTGGACGAGGTAGCCCGGTGCGCCGTTGCCGGCGAGCGCCAGCGCGCAGCTGCCGAGCGTCTGGCCGCTGGCCAGCAAACCGCCGGCCTCGGCCGGCACCAGCGGCAGCGCCAGGGCGACGCGCACGCCGGGTGCCGGCTGCGGGTTCCAGTCGCTCGCGGCCGGCGGACAGCCGCTGCCGAGGGCTTCGGCCTGCGCCTCGTCGGCCGCGGCCATCACCGCCAGCCGCACGCGCAGCGCCGGATGTTCGATGCGCGTGCGCCGTCCCGAGGCCGGCTGCACGGTCGAATAGCTGCAACTGTCGGTCTCCAGCAACTGCGGCGGGCGCAACTGCACGCTGCGTTCCTCGCTCCAGCGCCAGGCACTGCCGCCGGCCTGCACGTGCGTGAGGCGATTGGCGGCGATCGTGACCGTGTCCTCGCCGACGCCGCTGGCGCCGTAGCCGTCGTTGCAGAGCGCGAACAGCTTGCGCGGGGCCTGCTCGCCCTCGATCAGCCAGTATTCGCGCCCGCCATCGGACGGGCCTTCGGCTTCGCGACAGCCGTCATCGGGCGCATCGCCGGGCTTGTCGGCGAGGCCGAGGCTGATCTCGGCGACGGTGAGCGGCACGCCGTCGGCGCCGGTGCCGGCGCCCTGCACGCGCACGATGCGACAGTCCGGCCCGCGCGCGGCGCAGGCCGTGCCCTTGAGCGTCGGTCCGTGCGCCGCCCGCGGCTTCGCGAGGCCCGCACCCGGCGGCTGCGCGCGCGTCGCCGGCACCGGATCGGCGGCGGGAGCGGCCAGCGGCAGGCAGAAGGCGAGCGTCAGCAGCGCGGCGGGAAGAACGCGGGCAGCGGTCATGCGCGAGGCTCCAGAGGACGGGCGGGCGATGGCCGGCGAGCGTAGCCGCAAGGCCGGGGCGGCGTGCAGGGCAGCGATGCACGCGGGGCGCTGTACGCGCCGCCGCCGGGCCGGGATCATCGGCGCCCCGATCCGCTGCCGGAGTCTGTCCATGGCTGTCGATGCTGCCGCACGCCCCGCACCGGCTGACTGGCGCGGTGTGGCGCTGGTCGTGCTCGCTGCGACCGGCTTCTCGGCCAAGGCCATCCTGATCAAGTTCGCGTACCGCTGGCCGGTCGATGCGGTGACGCTGCTCGGGCTGCGCATGGCGCTGGCGCTGCCGTTCTTTCTGATCGCGGCGTGGTGGAGCACGCGGGCGGCGGCGCAGCGTTTGAGCCCGCGGGAGGGGCTGGCGCTGCTCGGGCTGGGGCTGTGCGGGTATTACCTCGCGAGCCTGTTCGACTTTCTCGGCCTGCAGTACGTCAGCGCCAGCCTGGAGCGGCTGGTGCTGTTCCTGTACCCGACGCTGGTGCTGCTGCTGCGCCGGGCCTTCGGCTATCGGCCGGGGCGGCGCGAGTGGCTGGCGCTGGCGCTTTCGTATGCCGGCATCGCGCTGGTGGTGGCGGCCGAGGGCGTCGGCACGCAACCGCCGGGCTACTGGCTCGGCGTGGCGCTGGTGTTCGCCAGTGCGCTCGCCTATGCGGTGTATCTGGTCGGCAGCGGGCCGATGATCGGGCGGCTCGGCTCGCTGCGCTTCACGGCGCTGGCGATGCTGGTGTCGACGGCCGGCGTGCTCGTGCATTACCTGCTGGCCGAAGGGCTGCGCCTGCCGCAGGTGGCGGCGCCGGTGTGGGGACTGGCACTGGCGATGGCGCTGGTGTCGACGGTGCTGCCGACCTTCCTGATGTCGGCCGGCATCCGCCGGCTCGGATCGAGTCGTGCGGCGCTGGTCGGTTCGATCGGGCCGGCGCTGACGATCGCGATGGGCGCGGCCTTCCTCGGCGAATCGATCCTGCCGCTGCAGTGGCTCGGCGCGGCGCTGGTGGTCGGCGGCGTGCTGCTGGTGGGCTCGGGGCGATGAGGACGCGACGCGGCGCAGGCGCCCTCGCACTCGGGCTCGCCCTGCTGCTGGCGCTGCCGGCGGCGCAGGCGCTCACGTGGCGCGAGATCGACTTCGACGGTGCGCATTACACGATCGTCGAGCTCGATCTCGTCCGCGATCCGCTGGCGCTGTACTGGCGCGATCCGGCCGACGGCATGCCGTACGGCACGCTCGGGGCGCTCGCCGAGCACGAACGCCAGCGCGGCCGGCGCCTGCGCTTCGCGACCAATGCCGGCATCTACGCCGAAGGCCAGGTGCCGCTCGGGCTGACGGTCGAGGAGGGCGTCGAACAGGTGCCACTCAACCGCGCCCGCGGCGGCGGCAACTTCTTCCTGCTGCCGAACGGCGTGTTCGCGGTCTGGGGGCGCAGCCACGCGGCCGTGCTGACCAGCGTCGAGTACGCGCGCCGGCGCGGACCGCTGCCGCGGCTGGCGACGCAGTCCGGACCGATGCTGCTCATCGACGGCCGCATCCATCCGCGCTTCCAGCGCGATTCGGACAGCCTGAAGCTCAGGAGCGGCGTCTGCGTGCCGGCACCGGGCAAGGTGAGTTTCGCGATCAGCGAGGGACTCGTGAACTTCCACGCCTTCGCGCGGCTGTTTCGCGATGCGCTCGGCTGTCGCGATGCGCTGTACCTCGACGGCTCGATCTCGCAGATGCACCTCGACGGTCGCAGCGGCCTCGCCGGTGCCGATCGCTGGCGCACGCGACCGTTCGCGGCGCTGCTCGGCGTGTCGGTACCGGCGGACTGAGGGCGCTACGTTGGAGGCGATGCCGTGCGCACCCCGCGCATGGCCGTCTCCGGAGCGCCGTCATGGCCCTGATCGACGTGAACCACATCCTGCCGAAGGAAGGCTACGGCCAGTTCACCAGCACGACCTGCTGGTACGCGAGCTACCGCCTGCTGCACGCCTGGAAGCAGGCCGACGAGTCGCAGATCCGCCCGAACCTCGAAGCCGGCGGCCTGAACTGGAAGGAGCTGACGACGCGCGGCATCTATCCCGAGGAGTGGCCGGTCGCCGGCAGCCGGCTCGGGCTCTGCGGCTGGGAAGGGCGGCTGGTGAAGGCCTGGGATGACGAGATGATCGTCTACGCGCTCAAGGGCTACGGGCCGTTGTACTTCACGTGGGACTACGGCAGCTCGGGGCATGCCGTGGTCATCGGCGGTTTCGACAAAAAGCTCAACCAGTTCAAGGTCTGGAACCCGTACAACCGCTTCGAGCCCGGCACGGTCGAGATCGACTGGTTCACGCCGGATGCCTTTCGCGAGCGCCTGCACGCCGGACGCTGGGCGCTGCAGGCCTGGTGGCGCTGATCCGCCGGACTCGTCAGCTTCCTTTACAGGAAAGCTGCAGTAAGCATGGTTGCCTTAAAACAAATCAACATCCTGCGGATATGGCCCGGAAATTGAATATCGGCGTCGACGGCTGTTGCGCTGCGTCACGCTTCCTGCCGGCCGGGTCCGGGCAGGCACGGGTGAATCAGCGCGCAACGCCAGGTGGATAACCCCGCTTCCCCGTTGCTGGAGGCGGGCCCTGACGCAGGGACTACGGGAGGCGACATGAAGCACTTCACTTACGCGCTGGCGCTGGCCGGCCTGCTCGGCCTGAATGCCGGCGCACAGGCGGCGATCGTGTCGGTCGATGTCGACCGCTTCGAGGAAGGCTTCCAGAACATCCAGGACACGACCCTCGACAGTGCGCCGGTGACGGACACCGTGTCGCTGACGCCGGCGAACGGTGTGGCGACCTCGCGCACGGTCGCGATCAACGTGCTCAGCTACAGCGCCGGTGCGACCAACCAGCTGACGGTCACGGCCGATCCGACCGTGAGCCTGCTCGATGTCATCAATGAGACCGGCTAGGACTCCGAGGTCAGGGTGTCGTGGGTGATCCCGGCGAGCCTGATCCCGAACAATGCCTTCAACACCTTCTTCCGGATCGCGGTGCTGCAGTCCGACGGCAACGACCTGTCCGTCGAGTTCCTGCTCAACGGCACGGCGCTCGGCAACTTCGCGGTGCCCGGCAACACCTTCAATCAGGATCTGCTGTTCACGGCCAGTGCCGCGCAGATCAACGCCGGCGGCACGCTGGAAATGATCATCAACGGTCAGGCCGGCTGGGATGCCGACTTCGACGACATCGGCTTTGCCTACGAAACCCCGACGGCTGCGCCGGAACCGGTTTCGCTGGCGCTGTTCGGAGCAGGCCTGATCGGCATGCGGCGCCTGCGACGCCGCGCGATCCCGGCCTGAGTGCCATTCCCCCCAACCGGCACGGGTCTTCAGGAAGATACGCATGAAAATCAAGAATCTGCTTCCTGCACTGGCGGCTTCGGCGGCGCTGGCGGCGAGCGCGCCGGCGGCGGCGGTGCTGATCGAGGTCAACATCGATGACTTCAACGTCGGCAGCCACATGGCTTCCGATAACACGGTCGGCAACGGCGGCGTGACCAGTGCCCTGAGCAGCCTCGACACGGCGCACGTCATCGGCGGTACGCGCACGCTCGTCGACAACCTGACCGCCGGCATCATTCCGTATCAGAGCTCGACGCGCGTCGATGCCACGGTCGGCCAGCTGATCATCAACAACGGCGTTGGCGAGGTGACCGGCAGCAGCGTGTCGTGGGCATTGCCGGCCAACCTGCTGCCGACGACCGGCAGCCTCAGCAGCTTCCAGTTCCACATGGCGCTGACCGGCAAGGACAACAACGCGGTTTCGGTCAGCGTGCTGCTGAACGGTTCGACGATCGGCACGAGTTCGCTGCCGACCACGCAGGTCACCACGCTGCAGGATCTGTACTTCTCCGCCGCCACCGCCAGCTTCAATGCCGGCGGCACGCTACAACTGGTGTTCAGCGGCAACGCCGGCTGGGATGCCTCCTTCGACACCTTCGGCTTTCAGTACGACTACACGCCGCCGCCGCCGGTCACCGTGCCGGTGCCGGCAACGCTGGCGCTGTTCGGAATCGGTGCTGTGGCGCTGCACCGTCGTCGCCGCCGCTGACCGCGCTGCGAGCGGCCTGCCTGTCCGCGCCCCCCGACGGCTCCGCCCGCGGGGGGCGCGGCGTTTCCGGGGCGGGTTGCGGCCGGGCACGTGTTGTAGGATGCAGCGCACCGTCCGACCGCTCGAAGGAACGTCCTGCATGCGCTTCCGGCTTCCCGTATTTGTGTCTGCGCTCGTCCTGTTCGCTGCCGTCACCGCGCCGGCGGCCGAACTCGACGACATCCGCCGTCTGGCCGACGAAGGCCAGCAGGACGCGGCGCTGCGCCGGCTCGACGAGCGCCTCGTGCGTGATCCGTCCGACGTGCCGGCGCGCTTCCTGAAGGGCTCGATCCTGCTGCAGACCGGCAAGCTCGGCGAAGCGCGCGAGGCCTTCGACGAAGTCACGCGCCGCGCGCCGAAGCTGCCGGAGCCGTACAACAATCTGGCCGTGATCTACGCCGCGCAGGGCGACTACGAGAAGGCCCGCCAGTCGCTGTACACGGCTGCGCAGCAGGCGCCGGACTACGCGGCCGCGCAGATCAACCTCGGCGACCTGTACGTGAAGCTCGCCGTCGATGCCTACCGCCGGGCGCTGGAACTCAACCCGGCCGATGAGGCCTCGCGCGCCAAGCTGCTGGCGCTCGACGCGCTGTTCCGGCGCCAGTGAACGCGCCGGATCCCGATCCGTACGCACGCGCCCGGGCCGTCGGTCAGGCGCTCGCAGCCCGCGGCCTGCGGCTGGCCTGTGCCGAATCCTGTACCGGCGGCGGCATCGCCCACGCGCTGACCGCGGTGCCCGGCTCCTCGGCGTGGTTCGAGCGCGGCTTCGTCACCTATTCGAACGCCGCCAAGGAACAGCTGCTGGGCGTGCAGCCGGCGACGCTGGCCGCGCACGGCGCCGTCAGCGCCGAGACCGTCATCGAGATGGCGCTCGGCACGCTCGCGCACGCCGAGGCCGAGTTCGCCGTCGCGGTCTCCGGCATCGCCGGCCCGGACGGCGGCAGCGCCGACAAGCCGGTCGGCACGGTCTGGATCGCCTGGGCGCGAGCCGGGCGCGAGCCGCAGGCCAGGCGCTTCGTGTTCGCGGGCGACCGGGCCATGGTGCGCGCGGCGGCGGTGCTGGCGGCGCTCGATGGCGTGCTCGAACGGCTGGATGGCGATCCGTGATGCAGGCACCCGCGCCCGGCCGGCGCCTGTTCCTCGCGCTGTGGCCGGACCCGGCCGTGCGCGCGGAGCTGGCACGACTTGCGCGCCGGCTGACGCCGGAACACGTGCCGGCGGCGAACCTGCATCTGACGCTGGTCTTCCTCGGCTTCACGCCGCCGGCGCGCGAAGCCGGCTGCCGGACCGCACTCGAGGGCCTGAGGCCTGCGCCGTTCACGCTCGAACTCGACCGGCTCGGCTGTTTTCGGGGCCCGCGCGTGCTGTGGCTCGGTCCGTCGCAGATACCGCCGGCGCTGACGGCGCTGGTCGGGGAACTGCAGCGCCGGCTCGCGGCCTGCGCTCATGAGCCCGATCCCCGGCCGTTTGCCGCGCACGTGACGCTCGCCCGTCGATTTTCCGGGTCTGCACCCGCATATCCGCTGCCATCGCCGATCCGCTGGCCGGCTGCGCGCATCGTGCTCGCCGAATCCCGCAGCCAGCCCGGCGGCGTGCGCTACGAACCGCTGGCCGACTGGCCGGTCGGGCTCTAGGTCCCCCGCAAGTGGTGTGGAATACTCCACGCACCTTGCGCCGTTCGACATCCGTTCCCACCGTTCCCCGGGAGTACGCAATGGACGATAACCGCAGGAAGGCGCTCGCCGCTGCGCTTGGCCAGATCGAGAAGCAGTTCGGCAAGGGCTCGGTGATGCGCCTCGGCGACGCCAATGCCGCGCGCGACATCGATGTGATCTCCACCGGCTCGCTCGGCCTCGACATCGCGCTCGGCGTCGGCGGCCTGCCGCGCGGGCGTGTCGTCGAGATCTACGGGCCGGAATCCTCGGGCAAGACCACGCTGACGCTGCAGGTCATCGCCGAGGCCCAGAAGCTCGGCGGCACCTGCGCCTTCGTCGATGCCGAGCACGCGCTCGATCCGATCTACGCCGCCAAGCTCGGCGTCAAGGTCGCCGACCTGCTGGTCTCGCAGCCGGACACCGGCGAGCAGGCGCTGGAGATCACCGACATGCTGGTGCGCTCGGCGGCGGTCGATGTCGTCGTCGTCGATTCGGTCGCGGCGCTGACGCCGAAGGCCGAGATCGAGGGCGAGATGGGCGACAGCCACGTCGGCCTGCACGCGCGGCTGATGAGCCAGGCGCTGCGCAAGCTCACCGGCAACATCAACCGCTCGAACACGCTGGTGATCTTCATCAACCAGATCCGCCTGAAGATCGGCGTGATGTTCGGCAACCCCGAGACCACCACCGGCGGCAACGCGCTGAAGTTCTACGCCTCGGTGCGCCTCGACATCCGCCGCACCGGCTCGATCAAGAAGGGCGACGAGGTGCTCGGCTCCGAGACCCGCGTCAAGGTGGTCAAGAACAAGGTCGCACCGCCGTTCAAGCAGGCCGAGTTCGAGATCCTCTACGGCGAGGGCATCTCGCGCCTCGGCGAGATCATCGATCTCGGCGTCAAGGCGGCGCTGATCGACAAGTCCGGCGCCTGGTACAGCTACGGCGGCCAGCGCATCGGCCAGGGCAAGGAGAACGTCCGCCAGTTCCTGAAGGACAACCCGGCGATCGCCGCCGAACTCGACGCCAAGGTGCGTGCGCATTACCTGAGCAACCCCGACGCGCTGCCGACCGTGCCGGTCGGTGACGACGAGGCCGGCGGCACGGGCGATGAGTTCTGACGAACCCGGCGACCCGGACGATCCCGAGGCGGCCGGCGCGCTGCTGTATCGCACCGCGCTGGCGCTGCTGGCGCGACGCGAGCACACGCGGCTCGAACTCGCCGCCAAGCTTGCGCGACACGGCGCCGGGGCCGGCATCATTGCGGCGGTGCTCGACCGGCTGCAGGCCGAGCAGCTGCTCAGCGAGCAGCGTTTCGCCGAGGTCTACGCCGCCACGCGCTTCGATCGCGGCTACGGTCCGCTGCGGCTGCGCGCCGAGCTGCGCGAACGGGGCGTGTCGGAAGCGATTGTTTCCGATATCCTCGCGGGTTTCGACGCGCAGTGGACGGCGCGGCTGGCAGCCCTCGCGCGCCGCCGCTTCGGTCCGCAGCCGCCGAAGGATGCCCGCGAACGGGCGCAGCGCACCGCGTTCCTGCGCGGTCGCGGTTTCACCGGCGAGCAGATCGCCCGGCTGATGCGCCGCGATCCCGGAGACGACTGAGCGCCCACCTCCGCAACCCTGACCCAGTTTGCAGCCGACCATGACCAGCAGCGCCGACCTACGCCTCGCCTTCCTGGAGTACTTCCGCGCCCGCGGGCACGAGGTCGTGCCGTCGAGTCCGCTGATTCCCGGCAACGATCCGACGCTGCTGTTCACGAACGCCGGCATGGTGCAGTTCAAGGACGTGTTCCTCGGCACCGACCCGCGTCCGTATGTCCGGGCCACCACCGCGCAGCGCTGCGTGCGCGCCGGCGGCAAGCACAACGATCTCGAGAACGTCGGCTACACGGCGCGGCACCACACCTTCTTCGAGATGCTCGGCAACTTCAGCTTCGGGGACTACTTCAAGCGCGATGCGATCCGCTTCGCCTGGGAGTTCCTGACCACGGTGCTGCGCCTGCCGGCCGAAAAGCTCTGGGTCACCGTCTACGCCAGCGACGACGAGGCCCACGATCTCTGGGCCGGCGAGATCGGCGTGCCGCGCGAGCGCATCGTGCGCATCGGCGACAACAAGGGCGCGCCGTATGCCTCCGACAACTTCTGGCAGATGGGCGACACCGGTCCCTGCGGCCCGTGCACCGAGATCTTCTACGACCACGGTCCGGAGATCGCCGGCGGTCCGCCCGGCTCGCCGGACGAGGACGGCGACCGCTACATCGAGATCTGGAACATCGTGTTCATGCAGTTCAACCGCGATGATTCCGGCACGCTGCACCCGCTGCCGAAGCCGTCGGTCGACACCGGCATGGGGCTGGAGCGCCTCGCGGCGGTGCTGCAGCACGTGCATTCGAACTACGAGATCGACCTGTTCCGGCGCCTGATCGCCGCGGCCGCCGAGGCCACCGGGGCGCGCGATCTCGGCCTGCCGTCGCTGAAGGTCATCGCCGATCACATCCGCTCGACGGCCTTCCTGATCGTCGACGGCGTCGTGCCGTCGAACGAAGGCCGCGGCTACGTGCTGCGCCGGATCATGCGTCGGGCGATCCGTCACGGCTACAAGCTCGGTCAGAAGCAGCCGTTCTTCCACCGGCTGGTCGGGCCGCTGGTCGCCGAGATGGGCGAGGCCTATCCGGAGCTGGCGGCGGCCGAGAGCTTCGTCGTGCGCACCGTGCTCGCCGAGGAGGAACGCTTCGCCGAAACCCTCGAAACCGGCATGCGCCTGCTCGATGCCGACCTGGCCCGGCTCGGCGGCGAGATCATCCCCGGCGAGACCGTGTTCCAGCTCTACGACACGCATGGCTTTCCGGTCGACCTGACCGCCGACATCGCCCGCGAGCGCGGCCTGTCGCTGGACATGGCCGGTTTCGAGCGCGCGATGGACGCGCAGCGCGCCCGCTCGCGCGCATCGAGCCAGTTCGGCAGCTACCACAGCGATGCGCTGGCGGTCGGTTCGGGCAGCGAATTCCACGGCTATGAGTCGCTCACGGCCACCGGCACGGTCACGGCGCTGTTTCGCGACGGCCAGCCGGTCGAGGCGCTGGCGGCCGGCGAGGACGGCATCGTCGTGCTCGATCGCACGCCGTTCTACGCCGAATCCGGCGGTCAGGTCGGTGACAGCGGCGTGCTGCGCGCCGGCGAGGCCGTGTTCGAGGTCGCCGACTGCCGCAAGCAGGGCGAGGGTGCCTTCCTGCACATCGGCCGGCTCGTGAGCGGCAGCCTGTCGACGGGTGCGACGGTCGAGGCCGAGGTCGACGCCGCGCGCCGCGCCGCGATCCGCCTGAACCATTCCGCCACGCACCTGCTGCATGCGGCGCTGCGTCAGGTGCTCGGCACACACGTGCAGCAGAAGGGCTCGCTGGTCGATGCCGACAAGCTGCGCTTCGACTTCTCGCATCCGCAGGCGCTGAGCCCCGAAGAGCTCGATCGCATCGAGGCCCTGGTCAACGCCGAGATCCGCGCCAATCACGCCGTCGAGACCCGCATCATGGGCCTGGATGCCGCGAAGGCGGCCGGCGCGATGGCGCTGTTCGGCGAGAAGTACACCGACGAGGTGCGCGTGCTGTCGATGGGCGGCTTCTCGACCGAACTCTGCGGCGGCACGCACGCGAGCCGTACCGGTGACATCGGCCTGTTCAAGATCGTCGCCGAAGGCGGCGTCGCCGCCGGCGTGCGCCGCATCGAGGCGGTGACCGGCGCCAATGCCTGGGTGTGGCTGCGCGAGCTCGATGCACGCGTCAAGGCGATCGCGGCACTGGTGCGCGGCGATGCCGGCAGCGTCGAGACCAAGGTGCGCGGGCTGGTCGATCGCGTGCGCGGGCTCGAAAAGGATGTCGAGCAGCTGAAGGCGAAGCTCGCCAGCGCCCAGGGCGGGGATCTCGCGGCGCAGGCAGTCGAGGTCGCCGGCGTGCGCGTGCTGGCTGCGCGCCTCGACGGCGCCGATGCCAGAACGCTGCGCGAGACCATCGACCAGCTCAAGAACAAGCTGCACACGGCCGCCGTCGTGCTGGCGACGGTCGAGGATGGCAAGGTGCGGCTGGTCGCCGGCGTCACCGCCGACCAGACCGACCGCCTCAAGGCCGGTGAACTGGTCAACCACGTCGCGCTGCAGGTCGGTGGCAAGGGCGGCGGACGGGCCGACCTCGCGCAGGCCGGCGGTACCGATCCTGCGGCGCTCGATGCCGCGCTCGCCGGCGTGCCGGCCTGGGTGGCCGGACAGATCGGCTGATCCTTATTGTCATGCGGCCGGTCGCGGCCGGTCGCACCATCACCCGCAACACACCGGACACCTCCAGCATGGCTCTCATCGTTCAGAAGTACGGCGGCACCTCGGTCGGCTCGGTCGACCGCATCGAGAACGTCGCGAAGAAGGTCATCGGCTATCGCGGCCAGGGACACGATGTGGTCGTCGTCGTCTCGGCGATGAGCGGCGAGACCGATCGCCTGATCGGGCTCGCGAAGGCGATCGATCCGCGCCCGAACCCGCGCGAGCTCGACGTGCTGATCTCGACCGGCGAACAGGTGACGATCGCGCTGCTGTGCATGGCGCTCGAAAAGCACGGCCAGCCGGCGCGTTCCTACACCGGCGCGCAGGTGCGCATCCTGACCGACAGCGCGTTCACGAAGGCGCGCATCCTCGCGATCGACGGCGAGAACATCCGCTCCGACCTCGCGCAGGGCCGCGTCGTCGTCGTTGCCGGCTTCCAGGGCGTCGATGAGGACAACAACATCACGACGCTCGGCCGCGGCGGTTCGGACACCACCGGCGTGGCGCTCGCCGCGGCGCTGAAGGCCGACGAGTGCCAGATCTTCACCGACGTCGATGGCGTCTACACGACCGACCCGCGCATCGAGCCGCGGGCACGCCGGCTCGACCGCATCACCTTCGAGGAGATGCTGGAGATGGCCTCGCTCGGCTCGAAGGTCCTGCAGATCCGCTCGGTCGAATTCGCCGGCAAGTACAACGTACCGCTGCGTGTGCTCTCCACGTTCCAGGAGGGCAACGGCACGCTCATCACCCTTGAGGACGAGAATATGGAAGCTGCACTGATCTCCGGCATCGCCTTCAGCAAGGACGAAGCGCAGATCACGGTGACCGGCGTTCCCGATCGCCCGGGCATCGCCTTCGGCATCCTCGGTGCCGTCTCGGATGCCAACATCGAAGTGGACATGATCGTCCAGAACATCGGGCGTGACGGCACCACCGACTTCACGTTCACCGTGCACCGCAACGACTTCGAGCGGGCGCTCGAGATCGTGCAGGGCAAGGCCGTGGAGCTCGGGGCCCGCGAGGTCAACGGCGACCGCAAGATCGTCAAGGTCTCGCTGGTCGGCGTCGGCATGCGCTCGCACGCCGGCATCGCCAGCCGGATGTTCCAGGCGCTGGCGCGCGAGGGCATCAACATCCGCATGATCTCGACCTCGGAGATCAAGATTTCGGTCGTCATCGACGAGAAGTATCTGGAACTCGGCGTGCGCACGCTGCACGAGGCCTTCCAGCTCGATCAGGCCCCGGCCGCCTGAGCGTCGTGTCTTCCCGCCCCGGCACGGCCGCCGCGCCCGGCGGATAACCATGCGCCGGGCTGTGAATTACGATCACAGCCCGGTACAGGGCGGGTGTTCTTGGTTACAGTCCGGTCGTCCCCCTTTCCCCGGGGGAAAGCAGCCAAAACGACTGGACAATCAGGTGATACACAAGGAGTACATCCATGCTCATCCTGACCCGCAGAGTGGGCGAGACCTTGATGATCGGTGACGAAGTCACCGTGACCGTGCTCGGTGTGAAGGGCAATCAGGTCCGCATCGGCGTCAACGCCCCGAAAGACATCGCGGTGCACCGCGAGGAAATCTACGAACGCATCAAGCGCGAACAGGAGGGCGGCGCCGACCGTGGCGAGCACGAGTGATCGCCGGATGCTTTGACGGCAGCGGAGAGGAACGATAGAATCCGCGGCCTTCGTGGATGCCCTGTTGCAGGGCAGGCGATTCCGGAGAGATGGCCGAGTGGCTGAAGGCGCTCCCCTGCTAAGGGAGTATAGGGGCTTAAACCTCTATCGAGGGTTCGAATCCCTCTCTCTCCGCCAGTCTTCTGGCAGCGCAGTAGATCAGCAGTTGACGAAGCCAAGCGAAGACTGCATAATGCGCGCCTCGCAATTCAGAGCGCCCGTAGCTCAGTTGGATAGAGTACCTGGCTACGAACCAGGTGGTCGGAGGTTCGAATCCTTCCGGGCGCGCCAAATCGAAACCCGAGTCGACATCGACTCGGGTTTTTTTTTGATATCCGCAGGAATGCGGACCCGGAATGCCTCAGCGGCAAACCTTTGTCGCGATGCACGGATTCGGGCCGGGTGACCTGCCGTCGGTCCGGTACTCTGTGCATTGCACAAGGCATCTGGAGAAGTGTGATCGATGAGCGGAATGCGACATGGCGGCGCGGCGCTTGTGCTGCTGGCGTTGCTGGCCACGATGCCACTGCCGGCGCCCGCAGCGAAATCCGAAGGTGCATCGACCTACTACGAAGACGCCCTGATCCGCTTCGACCGCAATGATCTGGACGGCGCGGAAATCCAGATCAAGAACGCGCTGCAGCAGAACCGCGACCATCTGGCCTCGCACATCCTGCTCGGGCGCATCTACCTGCTCAAGGGCCGGGCCGAGGCCGCGGTCTTCGAACTGCAGACGGCCAATCGCCTGGGTGCCGATCGCACCACCACCGATCCGTACCGGGCACGGGCCTATCTGCAGCTCGGTCGCTACAAGGATCTCATCGACACCGTCAGCGGCGATGGCCTGGCACCGCGCACGCGAGCCGAGGTGCTTGCCGCCCGCGGCAGCGCGCTGCTCGAACTCGGACAGCTGTTCGATGCCGAGCAGGCCTTCGCCAGTGCCAAGGATGCCGACCCCGCTTCACCGGCCGGCTGGTCCGGCATGACGGTGCTGCGCCTGCGCCAGGGCGCGCTGGTGCAGGCCGAGCAGGAAGCCCAGCACGCCGTCGATCTCGGTCCGGGCGATGCCGAAGCCTGGAATGCGCTTGCCTCGGTGATGCATCAGTCCGGCAAGGACGACGAAGCTCTGGCTGCCTACGCCCGGGCACTCGAGGCCGATCCGCGCATGCTCGCCGCGCGTCTGGCGCGGGCGGGGCTGCTGCTCGATCTCGATCGCCTCGACGAAGCCGGTCAGGACATCGAGAGCCTGCGCAAGGAATACCCGGTCGAGCCGCGCGGCATGCTGCTGCGGGCGCTGTGGTTGCAGCGGCGCGGTGAAACCGACGCGGCACGCGCGGCCCTTGCCGATACCGGTGCCGTGCTGAAGGCCGTGCCGCGCGAGACCATGGAGCGCTTTCCGGCCCTGCTGCTGGTCTCGGGCATGACGCATTCGGCGCTCGGCGAACTGGAGCGGGCGCGTGACGATCTGGCGCGCTATCTGGAGCTGGCGCCCGACAACCCGGGGGCGCGCAAGCAGCTCGGTGCCGTCTACGTGCGGCTCAATGAACCGACCCAGGCGGTCGCCGTGCTGGAGCCGGCGCGGCTGCGGGTGCCGGACGATCCGCGCATCCTGGCCCTGCTCGGCATCGCGTACTCGATGAAGGGCAGCCACCTCGTCGCGACCGAGCTGCTGGAAAAAGCCTCCGCCCTGAGCGGTGGCGCTGCGGACATCCGTACCGATCTGGCTGCCTCGCAGCTGCGGATCGGACGTCAGGAGCAGGCGCTCGACGAACTCGCGACCGTCTATGACAAGGACCCGGCCCAGACGCGTGCCGGCGTGCTGCTGGCCGGCCTGCACCTGCAGCGGGGCGAGGCTGCGAAGGCCGTCGACATCCTGCAGCAGCTGGTCGGGCAGGAGCCGCGCAACCTGACCTTCCTGAACCTGCTCGCCTCGGCGCTGCTCGCCAGTGGCAGGCAGCCGGAAGCGCGGACGATGCTGGAGCGGGCCATCGAGATCGATCCGGCCTTTCTGCCGGCCCAGCTCGGGCTGGCACGCCTGGACATCCTGGCCCGCAAGTTCGATCAGGCGCGCGCGCGCCTGCAGGCCAGGCTGCAGGCCACGCCGGAGAACGTGCAGCTGCTGGTCGAGATGGCGCGCGTCGATGCCATCACCGGCGCGCGCGACACAGCCATCCAGCGTCTGGAGCGCGCGCGCAGCCTGTCGGCCGATGCCATCGAGCCGCGCCAGTTCCTGATCGATCTCTACCTGCGTCGCAACGAAGGCAATCAGGCGCTGGAAGTGGCCGAGGAGCTCGTCGCGCGGCATCCGGACAATCTGGCGTCGCTCGCCGCGCTCGGCACCACCCAGCTCGTGCTCGGCAAGGGGCCGCTCGCGCAGGTGACGTTCCGGCGCATGGTCAAGTTTGCCGGCTTCGATCCGATCGCCCTGATGCGCATCGCCCGCCTGCAGGAGCAGGCCGGCGCCTTGAACGACAGTGCCTTCACGCTCGAACAGGCCGTGCATGCCGAGCCCAACCGGCCCGAACTGCTGGCCGCGCTGGCCGGTGCCTATCTGGTGACCGGCCGGCTGGAGGAAGCCGAGGAACAGGCGCGCCGGCTGCAGCAGCTCGATCCCGCCAGTCCGGTGTCGCAGCGCCTGCTGGCCGAGGCCCTGTTGCGTCGCAACAAGCCGGCCGAAGCGGCGGCGATGTTCCGCCAGGCCATGGCGAAGACCCCATCGGCGGAACTGGTGATCGGGGCTTTCCGGGCCCTGCTCGCCGATGACCGGGCGGCTGACGGCATCCGCATGCTGGAGGACTGGGTCGCTCAGCATCCGGACGATCGCAACGTGCGCACCGCCTTGGCCGAAGGCTACATGCGCGCCGAACGCTGGCAGGATGCGCTGCCGCTCTACGAAGCCCTGCTGGCCGTCCAGCCCGAACAACCGCAGGTGCTCAACAACCTCGCCTACATCGCGCTGCAGACCGGCGATGAAGCCAAAGCCCTCGACTACGCCAGGCGCGCCGCTGCGCTGGCGCCCCAGGACCCGGCCATCACCGATACGCTCGGCTGGATTCTGGTGCGCGCCGGACGTGCGCAGGAAGCCCTGCAGTATCTGCGCGAAGCGCAGTCACGTGATGCCGGAAATCCCGAAATCCGTTATCACCTCGGTGTCGCGCTGATGCAGCTCGGTCGCAAGGCCGAGGCCCGGCGGCAATTCGAGCAGGCGATCGCCGTCAAGCTGGCCTATCCCGGCATCGAGGAAGCCCGGCGTCTGTATCGGGAAACCGCCGGTCCGTGAGGAGCGGATCGCAAGACGGGGCCTGTCCGTTTGCAGCAGGCCTTGCGCTTTGCGAGGCTGGGGGAAAATCCGGCAGCATTCACAGTGCAAGTATTTGATTGATTTGCTGATTAATGAATGGCTCGCTTTTTGCTGATCCGGGATCGGTGTGCAGGATCGAAATGGTTTCCTGCACGGCGATTCCAATCGGGGGCGAGCCATGGATATCAGACGAGCCGCGTTGTTTGCGGGTATGGCTTCGATGCTGCTGGCCGTAACGGCCGGGGCCGGAGTTTCGTATACGTTTGCGACCGACTGCGCGGCAGGGACCGGTGCGTCGCTGAGCTGCGCCAATGGGCGGCTCGGGGTTTCGGCATGGTCGAATACCGTTGGTACGGCCAATCGTTACATCGAGAATGCGACCGTCGTCAATTACGGCAGTTACGGACTCGGCATCACCAATGCCGACAGCAGCCTGCCGAGCGGTGCCGATGCCGGTGAAGGGACTTCGCCCGAGCACGCCATCGACAACAATGGTCGCTATGACGCGCTGCTGCTGGATTTCGGAGCCGGCAACCAGTTCGGGCTGACGGGGTTTCGCAACGGCTGGTACAGCACCGATTCCGACATGAGCTTCCTCGCCTATACCGGCAGCGGGGATGCGCTGGCCGGTCTGGCGAGTCGTACGCTCAGTTTCGGCGACGCGGCCAGCGATCCGGCGAGCCTGCTGAACAATGGCTGGACCCGGGTCAGTGACTACGCGGACGCCGGTACGGTGGCGCGATCCCTGACCGCCGGCGTGGCGTCACGCTACTGGCTGGTGTCGACCTACGTGCCGATGTCGGCGACCTACAGCCTTTCGGTCGGGAACGATTACGTGAAGCTGGCGGCCATCGAGGGTTCGTATCTGCGTCAGGTGCCGTTGCCGGCGACCTGGTGGCTGCTGGTGCCCGGCTTGCTCTGGCTTTACCGCTTGCGCAGCCGCAGGGTCTGATGCGGTGGCGGTGCCGGCGGCGGTCGAGGCTGCCGGCTTGCGGTCGGAAGAACCGACGCGGGAAATCAGGCGGGAAGATTCCGGCAGAAAATGCCATGACCCTAAAACGAAACAGCCGGCGCATGGGCCGGCTGTTTCGTTTCTGGAATTTGGTCGGGGTGACAGGATTCGAACCTACGACCCCCACGTCCCGAACGTGGTGCTCTACCAGGCTGAGCTACACCCCGAATGATCGCTGACGAGTGTTAATGGGAGCGGGAAACCGAGTAATCGGCCAGTGCAATCAGAGCCTGCTTTTGACTGGATTCCGGGAGAATCCGCAGGGCTTCGATTGCTGCATCCGCTTCCTGTCTAGCGAGGCGCGCAGTATAGGCAACCGCCCCGGTCGATGCAATAGCTTCGGTAATGACGCCGATCTGATTGCGATCGCCGTTTTCGATCGCCTGACGGATCATGGACGCCTGCGCGGCCGAGCCGTGACGCATCGCATAGATCAGCGGCAGCGTCGGCTTGCCTTCGGCGAGGTCATCGCCGACGTTCTTGCCGATCTCGTCGCTGGAGGCGCTGTAGTCGAGCAGGTCATCGACCAGCTGGAAGGCGGTGCCGAGGCGCATGCCGTACTCGGCAAGCGCCTGTTCGATGCCGGCCGGATGGCCGGCGACGACCGCGCCGAGCCGGCCGGCGGCCTCGAACAGCTTCGCGGTCTTGCTGTAGATGACCTCGAAGTAGCGGGCCTCGTCGACGTCGGGGTCGTGGCAGTTCAGCAACTGCAGGACCTCACCTTCGGCGATGCGGTTGGTGGTGTCGGCAAGGATGCGCATGACGCGCATGCTGTCGAGCCGCACCATCATCTGGAAGGCCCGCGAGTACAGGAAGTCGCCGACCAGCACGCTGGCCTCGTTGCCCCAGATGGCGTTGGCGGTTTCCCGCCCGCGGCGCAGTTCCGAGGCATCGACGACGTCATCGTGCAGCAGCGTCGCGGTATGGATGAATTCGACGATCGCCGCCAGATCGATGTGATCGTTGCCGGCATAGCCGCAGGCGCGGGCCGCCAGCACCGTCAGCACCGGGCGCATGCGCTTGCCGCCGCTGTTGATGATGTAGGCACCCAGCTGATTGACCAGCGCCACGTCCGAGTGCAGTTCGCGCTGGATGAGCCGGTCGACCGCCTGCATGTCGGCCTCGGCGAGGGCGCGGACTTCAGAGATGTTCATGATGTTCGATCGGGCTTCGAGGGTCCGAGGTGGCGGGCTGGATTTGAGAGGCGGGGCGCTGGGCGTGGCCGCGAGCCCGCAAGTCTACCGCCGGTGCCGGCCGGGGGACAGCATCGAATCCGATTGACCGGATGGCGGGCACATGACTAGAATCGCGCCCCTTTGATGGTCACTCATCGAATTCTGTTTGGAGACTTCAGGAATGTACGCTGTCATCAAGACCGGCGGCAAACAGTACCGTGTTGCCGAGGGTCAGACCCTCAAGGTCGAGAAGCTCGACGTCGAAGAAGGTGCCTCCGTCGAGCTGGCGGAAGTCCTGCTGGTTTCTGACGGCGAGACGGTGACCGTCGGCGCGCCCACGGTCGGCGGCGCCATCGTCACGGCTACCGTGCAGTCGCATGGTCGGGCCAAGAAGGTCGAAATCGTCAAGTTCCGCCGCCGCAAGCACCATCGCAAGCAGATGGGCCACCGGCAGCACTACACCGAACTGAAGATCACCGGCATCCGTGTCGGCTGATCGGGAGCTCTGATCCCATGGCACACAAGAAAGCCGGCGGCTCCAGCCGCAACGGACGCGATTCCGAATCCAAGCGCCTCGGCGTCAAGATGTACGGCGGCCAGCTCTGCATCGCCGGCAACATCCTCGTCCGCCAGCGCGGCACGCAGTTCCATCCCGGCGTCAACGTCGGTCTGGGCGTCGACCACACGCTGTTCGCGAAGGCCGATGGTCGTGTCGTGTTCGAGACCAAGGGTCCGGATTCGCGCAAGTACGTGAGCGTCGTGCCGGCCTGAACCCCCGGTTTCGCGCTGTCGAGAGCCCCGTCGCGTGCGGGGCTTTTTCATTTCCGCCGCCGCTGCGGGCGCGGCGTCAGGCAGGTGCAGCATGAAGTTCGTCGACGAGGCGGCCATCCGGGTCATGGCCGGGGACGGCGGCAACGGATGCGTGAGCTTCCGCCGCGAGCGCTTCATCCCGTTCGGCGGGCCGGATGGCGGGGATGGCGGCGATGGCGGCAGCGTCTGGCTGGTCGCCGATGCGGACCTGAACACGCTCGTGGACTTCCGCTTCACGCGCACGTTCAAGGCCGGCCGGGGCGAGAACGGCGGCGGAGCCAACCGCACCGGCGCCGCCGGGGCGGATCTCGACGTGCCGGTGCCGGTCGGCACGACTGCGATCGATGCCGACACCGGCGAGACGATCGGTGACCTGACCGCGCCGGGCCAGCGCCTGCTGGTCGCGCAGGGCGGCTTCCACGGCATCGGCAACGCCCGCTACAAGAGCTCGACCAACCGCGCGCCGCGCCAGTCCAAGCCCGGCACCACCGGCGAGGTGCGCGCACTGCAGCTCGAACTGAAGGTGCTCGCCGATGTCGGTCTGCTCGGCATGCCGAACGCCGGCAAGTCGACGCTGATCCGTGCCGTGTCCTCGGCGCGGCCGAAGGTGGCCGATTACCCGTTCACGACGCTGCATCCGAACCTCGGCGTCGTGCGCGTCGGGCCGTTGAAGAGCTTCGTGATGGCCGACATTCCCGGCCTGATCGAAGGTGCGGCCGAAGGGGCGGGGCTCGGTGTGCAGTTCCTGAAACACCTGGCGCGCACCAGCCTGCTGCTGCACCTCGTCGATCTCAGTCCGTACAGCGACAGCGGCGACCCGGTCGCCGATGTGCGCACGATCGAGGCGGAGCTTGCCAAGTACAGCGCCGAACTCGCCGGACGCGAGCGCTGGCTGGTGCTGAACAAGCTCGACCTGCTGCCCGAAGACGAACGCGAGGCGCGCGCGCAGGCGGTCGTCGAGGCGCTCGGCTGGTCGGGGCCGGTGTTCCGGATCGCGGCGATCGGGGCCGAAGGCACCGAGCCGCTGTGCTGGCGGATCATGGAGCGGCTCGATGCCGCGCGCGCCGCGCGGCCGGCCGATGCTGCGCTGCCGATCGATTCCGAAGGCGAGGGCGCGTGATGGCCGTCTCGCGCGAAACGCTCGGACAGGCGCGCCGCTGGGTCGTGAAGATCGGCAGCGCGATGATCACCGACGAGGGGCGCGGTCTCGATGCCGCGGCGATCGAAGCCTGGGTCGCGCAGCTCGCCGAGCTGCACGCCGAGGGCCGGGACGTGATCATCGTTTCCTCCGGCGCGGTCGCCGAAGGCATGCGCCGGCTCGGCTGGCGTGCACGGCCGAAGGCGCTCGCCGAGCTGCAGGCGGCGGCAGCCGTCGGTCAGATGGGGCTGGTGCAGGGCTGGGAGGCGGCGTTCCAGAAGCACGGCATCCGCACCGCGCAGATCCTGCTGACGCACGAGGATGTCTCCGACCGCCAGCGCTACCTGAACGCCCGCAACACGCTGCGCACGCTGACGCGGCTGCGCGTGGTGCCGGTCATCAACGAGAACGACACGGTCGCGTTCGAGGAGATCCGCTTCGGCGACAACGACACGCTCGGCGCGCTGGTCGCGAATCTGGTCGAGGCCGAGCTGTACGTGATCCTGACCGACCAGCACGGCATGTACGACCGCGATCCGCGCGCGCATGCCGATGCCCGCTTCCTGTCCGAGGTCAGCGCCGGCGATCCGGCGCTCGAACGGATGGCCGGGGGCGGCGCCGGTACGCTCGGGCGTGGCGGCATGCTGACCAAGGTGCGCGCGGCGGCGAAAGCCGCGCGCTCGGGCACGGCGACGCTGCTCGCCTGGGGGCGTGAGCCCGAGGTGCTGCGGCGCGTCGCGCGCGGCGAGCCGATCGGCACGCTGCTGCGGCCGCAGGCCGGGCCGGTGGCGGCGCGCAAGCAGTGGCTGGCCGTGCAGCTGCAGGTGCGCGGCTGGCTGCACCTCGATGCCGGCGCCGTGCAGGCGCTGAAGCTCGGCGGACGTTCGCTGCTCGCGGTCGGCGTGCGCGGCGTCGAGGGCGAGTTCCAGCGCGGCGAGCTGGTTGCCTGCGTCGGCCCGGATGGCGTCGAGGTCGCGCGCGGCCTGGTCAATTACGACGCGTCGGAATCGGTGCGCATCATGGGCAAGCCGACCGAGGCGATCGAATCGGTGCTCGGCTACGTCGATGCGCCGGCACTGATCCATCGCGACGATCTGGTGCTGGTCTGACGCAGCTGGTCTGATGCGGGCGCTGCCCGCTGCCGCAGGGCGGCGGGCGATCCGGTCCGCCGGAATCGAGGCATGAAAATCGAGGCATGAAAAAAGCCGGGTCGCCCCGGCTTTTTCGGTGTGGCGGCAGGCGTGTGCTTACGCCATCGCCTTGATGTGCGCGGACAGGCGGCTCTTGTGGCGGGCGGCCTTGTTCACGTGGATCAGGCCCTTGCGGGCGGTGCTGTCGATCACGGAGGTCGCCGAGCGGAACGCGGCTTCGGCCTGCGACTTGTCACCGGCACGGATCGCGGCGATGACCTTCTTGACGTAGGTACGGAAGCGCGAACGCAGGCTGGCGTTGTGCTGGCGGGCCTTCTCCGCCTGGCGGACGCGCTTCTTGGCTTGGGCAGTATTGGCCACTGTCGGGGCTCCTGGAATTCGTGTGATGCAGTCGATGCAGTGCTGCGAGGCTGCGGACGCCCGGGCAGTGGCGGCCGACGCTGGAAAAGGCGCGAATTGTCCGCGTCCGGCGGGCCGCTGTCAATGCTGCAGGCGCGCTGGCGAGGGCTGCGCACGCTGCTTATGATCCGCGCTCCCGCGGGCCGGGGCCCGGAAAAAGAAATCCTGAAAAGAAATCCTTACATGAGCAGCAAGTCCCTGATGCGGTCCACCGGCGTGGTCAGCGCGCTGACCTTCCTGTCGCGCCTGCTCGGCTTCGTGCGCGACATGGTCTACGCCGGCCTGTTCGGCGCCGGTGCCGGCATGGATGCCTTCAACGTCGCCTTCCGCATTCCGAACCTGTTCCGGCGGCTGGTCGGCGAGGGCGCCTTCTCGCAGGCCTTCGTGCCGGTGTTCTCGCAGTACCGCACGCAGCGCAGCCCCGAGGAGCTGCGCCTGCTGGTCGATCAGGTGGCCGGCACGCTCGGGACCGTGCTGCTCGCGCTGACCGCCTTCGGCATGATCGGCGCGCCGCTGCTGGTCTGGGCGTTCGCGAGCGGCTACGGCGATGAGCCGTACAAGTTCGCGCTGACCGAGCAGATGCTGCGCATCACGTTCCCGTACGTGCTCTGCATCTGCCTGACCGCGTTCGCCGGCGGCATCCTCAACAGCTGCGGGCACTTCGCGGTGCCGGCGGTGACGCCGGTGCTGCTGAACGTGACGATGATCGCCGCGGCGCTGCTGGCGGCGCCGCACTTCGCCGAGCCGGCGCTGGCGCTCGCCTGGGGCGTGGCGCTCGCCGGCGTGCTGCAACTGCTGTTCCAGTGGCCGGCGCTGAAGCGCATCGGGCTGGTGCCGCGCCCGCGGCTGGCCTGGCGTGCCGAGGGCGTGCGCCGGATCATGATGCTGATGGTGCCGGCGCTGATCGGGTCGAGTGCCGCGCAGATCAACCTGCTGATCAACACCCAGCTCGCCTCGACGCTGCCGACCGGCAGCGTGTCGTGGCTGTACTACTCGGACCGGCTGGTCGAGTTCACGCTCGGCATCTTCGGTGCGGCGCTCGGCACCGTGATCCTGCCGAAGCTGTCGCGCCAGCACGCCGCGGCCGAAGGCGAGGGCTTCGCGCACACGCTCGACTGGGGGCTGCGCTGGTCGCTGCTGATCGGCACCCCCGCGACCGTCGCGCTCGCGATCCTCGCCGGTCCGCTGCTCGCCACCTTGTTCATGCGCGGCGAGTTCACGGCGACCGATGTCGAGATGACCACGCGCAGCCTGATGACCTACGGCAGCGGCCTGGTCGCCTACATGCTGGTCAAGGTGCTGGCGCCCGGCTTCTACGCGCGTCAGGACACGAAGACCCCGGTGCGTTTCGGCCTGATCTCGATCGGCGCCAACATCGGCTTCCAGATGCTGCTGATCGCGCCGCTCGCGCACGCAGGCCTTGCGCTGTCGACGGCACTTGCCGCCTTCGTCAACGTCGCGCTGCTGTACTGGCAGCTGCGCCGCGACGGCGTCTACCGGCCGCGGCCCGGCTGGCCGGCGTTCTGGCTGCGCATGCTCGCGGCCAACGCGGCGATGGCGGGCTTTCTGGTCTGGGCGGCCGGCGATCTCTCGGGCTGGATCGCCGCCGACACGCTGACGCGCGTGCTCCGGCTCGCGTGGATCGTGCCGGCCGGGGCCGGCGTCTACGCGGCGGTGGCGCTCGGGCTCGGCGTGCGGCTGTCGCAGCTGCGCGCGCCGGCCTGATGGCGCGGGCCGGCATGACAAGCCCGGGCGCTTCCTTATAATCGCTCGCTTGCTTTTTCAGCGGCGCGACGCGCCCGGAGCAGCCCGGCACCCGGCATGGAACTGATACGCGGCACGCACAATCTGCGCCCCCGACACCGCGGCTGCGTCGCGACCATCGGCAATTTCGACGGCGTACACCTCGGCCACCGCGCGGTGCTCGACCAGCTGCACGCGCGTGCCGATGCGCTCGGCCTGCCGGCGGTGGTGATCACCTTCGAGCCCTACCCGCAGGAATACTTCGCGCGCAGCCAGCCGCCGGCGCGGCTGACGCGGCTGCGCGAGAAGCTGGTCGCGCTCGAGGCCGCCGGCGTGCAGCGCGTGCTGGTGCTGGCCTTCAATGCCCGGCTCGCGGCGATGCGCGCCGGCGATTTCGTGCAGCACCTGCTGGTCGACGGTCTCGGCGTGCGCTTCCTCGTGGTCGGCGATGACTTCCGCTTCGGCCACGGCCGCGAGGGCGACTACGCGCTGCTCGAACGCTGCGGTGCGGCGGCCGGTTTCGAGGTCGCGCACACCGCCACGCACCTGATCGACGGCGTGCGCGTCAGCAGCACGCGCATCCGCGAGCGGCTGGCGGCCGGTGAGCTCGCCGAGGCCGCGCGCCTGCTCGGGCGGCCGTACGCGGTGCACGGGCGCGTCGCGCATGGCCAGCAGCTCGGCCGCACCATCGGTTTTCCGACCGCCAACGTGCACCTGCGCCGGCGCGCGACGCCGCTCGGCGGGGTCTACGCCGTGGTGCTGCGCAGCCCCGGCCTGCCGCCGCTCGCCGGGGTCGCCAACCTCGGCCGCCGGCCGACGGTCGGCGGCACGCGCGAGCAGCTCGAAGTCCACTGCTTCGATTTCGACGGCGACCTGTACCGGCGGCGCGTGCAGGTCGAGTTCCGCGAGCGGCTGCGCCCCGAACAGCGCTTTCCGTCGCTGGACGAACTGAAGCTCCAGATTGCCCGGGACGCCGAGGCCGCGCGTGCGCATTTCCGCGCCCGGCCGGCGGACTGAACTCCGACTGCATGGCGCCGCAAGCGGCGCGAGGTGAGCATGGCCGATTACAAGGACACCCTGAACCTGCCCGACACGGCCTTCCCGATGAAGGGCAACCTGCCGCAGCGCGAGCCCGAGCAGCTTGCGCGCTGGGCAGGGATGAACCTCTACGCGCAGCAGCGCCTCGCCTGCGCCGGCCGGCCGAAGTTCGTGCTGCACGACGGTCCGCCGTATGCGAACGGCGACATCCACATCGGCCACGCCGTCAACAAGGTGCTGAAGGACATCATCGTCAAGTCGCGCACGCTCGCCGGCTTCGATGCCCCCTACGTGCCGGGCTGGGACTGCCACGGCCTGCCGATCGAGCACGCCGTCGAGAAGAAGGTCGGCAAGGTCGGCGTCAAGGTCGATGCCCGCAGCTTCCGCCAGCAGTGCCGCGCCTTCGCGCACGGCCAGGTCGATCGCCAGCGCGAGGACTTCATCCGCCTCGGCGTGCTCGGCGACTGGCAGCAGCCGTACCTGACCATGGACTTCCGCACCGAGGCCGACATCGTGCGCTCGCTCGGACGCATCATCGGCAACGGTCACCTGCTGCGCGGCTCGAAGCCGGTGTACTGGTGCCTCGACTGCGGCTCGGCGCTCGCCGAGGCCGAGGTCGAGTACGAGGACAAGGATTCGCTGGCCATCGACGTGCGCTTCCCGGTGGTCGAGGCCGCGAGCGTGTTCGCGCGCCTGCACCACGCCGAGGGCGGTGACGGCAAGGGGCCGCTGTCGGTCGTGATCTGGACGACGACGCCGTGGACGCTGCCGGCCAACCGCGCCGTGACGCTCGGGGCCGAACTCGAATACGTGGTGGTGCAGGCCGAGACCGCGCAGGGCAGCGAACGCCTGCTGCTCGCCGAGGGCCTGCTCAAGGACTGCATGCTGCGCTGGGGCGTCGAGCGCTATCAGGTGCTCGCCTACGGCAAGGGCGCGGACCTCGAAGGCCTGAAGCTCGCGCACCCGTTCTATGAGCGCGAGGTGCCGGTGATCCTCGGCGAGCACGTCACGCTCGAAGCCGGTACCGGCTGCGTGCACACGGCGCCGGCGCACGGCCAGGACGACTACGTCGTCAGCAGCCGCTACGGCCTGCGCATCGACGACAACCCGGTTGGCCCGGACGGCCGCTTCCTGCCCGAAACCCCGCTGTTCGGCGGCCTGCACGTGCACGGCGCCAACGAGCGCATCCTCGACGTGCTCAAGGGCCACGCCCGGCTCGTGCATGCCGAAAAGCTGCGCCACAGCTACCCGCACTGCTGGCGGCACAAGACGCCGATCATCTTCCGCGCCACGCCGCAGTGGTTCATCTCGATGGAGCAGGCCGGCCTGCGCGCGCAGGCGCTCGCCGCCGTCGAACAGCTGCGCTTCACGCCCGACTGGGGCCGGGCGCGCCTCGAAGGCATGATCGCCAACCGCCCGGACTGGTGCATCTCGCGCCAGCGCTACTGGGGCGTGCCGATCGTGCTGTTCACGCACCGGCGCAGCGGCGAGCTGCATCCGCGCTGGGCCGAACTGATCGAGCAGGTGGCACTGAAGATCGAGCAGGAGGGCATCGACGGCTGGTTTTCGAGCAGGGCCGAGGACTGGCTCGGTCCCGAGGCCGCCGACTACGAGAAGGTCACCGACACGCTCGATGTCTGGTACGACTCCGGCACCACGCACGCCTCGGTGCTGGAGCGCCGCCCCGAACTCGGCTTCCCGGCCGATCTGTACCTCGAAGGCTCGGACCAGCACCGCGGCTGGTTCCAGTCCTCGCTGCTCGCCTCGGTGGCGATGCGCGGCGTGGCGCCGTACAAGGGCCTGCTGACGCACGGCTTCACGGTCGACCAGCAGGGCCGCAAGATGTCGAAGTCGCTCGGCAACGTCATCGCCCCGCAGGAGGTCATCAAGGAACTCGGTGCCGACGTGCTCAGGCTCTGGGTCGCCGCCACCGACTACCGCGGCGAGATGACGGTCTCGAAGGAAATCCTGCGGCGCATGGCCGATTCGTACCGGCGCATCCGCAACACCGCGCGCTTCCTGCTCGCCAACCTCAACGGCTTCGATCCGGCGCGCGATGCCGTCGAGCCGGCGCGCATGCTGCCGCTCGATCGCTGGGTCGTCGACCGCGCCGCCCGGTTGCAGGCCGAGGTCTGCTCGGCCTATGACGACTACCTGTTCCACGTCATCTACCAGAAGGTCCACAACTTCTGCTCGGTGGACCTCGGCAGCTTCTACCTCGACGTGATCAAGGACCGTCAGTACACCGGCGCCCGCGACGGCCTGCCGCGGCGCTCGGCGCAGACCGCGCTGTATCACGTGCTCGAAGCCCTGGTGCGCTGGATCGCGCCGATCTGTTCGTTCACGGCCGAGGAAATCTGGAAGCACATGCCCGGTGCGCGCGCCGAGAGCATTTTCCTCGACACCACCTGGTACCCGGGCCTGTTCACGCTCGATGCCGACGATGCCTTCGGTGCCGACTACTGGGCGCGGCTGATCGACGTGCGCGGCGCGGTCAGCAAGGCGATCGAGGACCTGCGCAAGGGCGGCGGCATCGGCGGCTCGCTGGAGGCCGAGGTCGATCTGTACGCCGACGAAAGCCTGCGCACCGATCTCGCCCGCCTGCACGACGAACTGCGCTTCGTGCTGATCACCTCGCAGGCGCGCGTGCATCCGCTCGATCAGGCACCCGGCTCCGCCGTGCTCGCCCCGGACGGCCGGCTGGCGCTGGTCGTCGCGCGCAGCGAGGCGCAGAAGTGCGTGCGCTGCTGGCACCTGCGCCCCGATGTCGGCACGCATGCCGCGCACCCGCAGCTCTGCGGGCGCTGCATCGAGAACGTCGATCAGGCTGGCGCAGGCGGCGAACGCCGGCTGTACGCCTGATGGCGCGCTGGCTTTGGCTGAGCGTGGCCGTGCTCGCGCTCGATCAGATCAGCAAGTACGCCGCCGAGACCCTGCTGCTGCTGCACCGGCCGGTGCCGGTGCTGCCGCCGGTGCTCGACTTCATGCTCGCCTACAACACCGGCGCGGCGTTCAGCTTCCTCGCCGGAGCCGGCGGCTGGCAGCGCTGGTTCTTCATCGTGCTGGCCGGCGCGGTATCGGTGGCGCTGACGGTCTGGATCGTGCGCCTGCATGCGCATGAGCGGCGGCTGGCCGTGGCGCTGGCGCTGGTGCTCGGCGGTGCGGTCGGCAACCTCGTCGACCGCGCGCTGTGGGGCCACGTCATCGACTTCATCCTCGTGCATTTCGGCGACTGGCCGTTCCCGGCCTTCAACCTCGCCGATTCGGCGATCACCGTCGGCGCGGCCCTGCTCGTGCTCGACAGCCTGTTCCCGCACCGGGCGCCCGACGCCTGAGGAGTCCCCGCCATGCAGATCCGCCTCGCCAATCCGCGTGGTTTCTGTGCCGGCGTCGACCGCGCCATCGAGATCGTCGAGCGCGCGCTCGACCTGTTCGGCGCGCCGATCTACGTGCGTCACGAGATCGTCCACAACCGCTACATCTGCGACAAGCTGCGGGCCGAAGGCGCGATCTTCATCGAGGATCTGGCCGAGGTTCCGGACGGCTCGACGCTGATCTTCTCGGCGCACGGCGTCTCGCGCGCGATCCACGACGAGGCCGCCCGCCGCGGCCTCAAGGTGTTCGACGCCACCTGCCCGCTGGTCACCAAGGTGCACATGGAGGTCGTGCGCTACGCCAAGCAGGGCATCGGCGTCGTGCTGATCGGCCACGCCGGTCACCCCGAGGTCGAGGGCACGATGGGCCATTACGACCGGTCGGCCGGCGGCGCCATCCATCTGGTCGAGACCGTCGCCGACGTGGCGCGCCTCACGGTTGCCGATCCGCAGCGCCTGGCCTTCGTCACGCAGACCACGCTGTCGGTCGACGACACGGTCGGCATCATCGATGCGCTGCGCGCGCGCTTCCCGGCCATCCACGGTCCGCGCAAGGACGACATCTGCTATGCGACCCAGAACCGTCAGGACGCGGTCAAGGAACACGCCGACGACAGCGACGTGGTGCTGGTGGTCGGTTCGCCGAACAGCTCGAACTCCAACCGCCTGCGCGAGATCGCGCAGAAGCTCGACGTGCCGGCCTATCTGATCGATGCCGCCGAGGACATCGATCCCGCCTGGCTCGCCGGCAGGCAGCGTGTCGGTGTCACGGCCGGCGCCTCGGCGCCCGACGTGCTGGTGCAGCGCGTGCTGCAGCGCCTGCGCGACGAATGCGGCGCCGAGGTGCAGCCCGACGATGGCGGCATCAAGGAGAACGTCGTGTTCGCGCTGCCGCGGGATTTGCGCCGCGCCTGAGCATCCTGCGCAGTTGCCACAGCAAAAAAACGCCGGCAGTTCGCCGGCGTTTTCATGTGGGCTACAAGCTTTGCCGTTACTGCCAGCAACCGGAGGTCGTCGGCGTACGTGCGCCGGTCTGGTCGACGGTCAGGCTGCCGCAGGTATCGCTGGCCTGCGGGCTGCCGAGTTTCGGGGTCGCGGTCAGCGTGAAGGTGATGGTGGAGCTCGCACAGCTACCCGCGATCGTGTAGTAGACGCGGCTATCGGTGCTGCAACTGGCTGATGCAACCTCTCGTGGCAGGCACTGCACCGGCAGCGTCGGACAGCCGGCGGTGCCGGCCGTCGCCGTATAGCGGAAGTTCGTCGAGTAATAGCGCTCCATGAACCCGGCATTCTCCAGCAGCG
>JAFEGB010000337.1 GCA_018240295.1 Pseudomonadota bacterium | reverse complement strand
CAGCACGTGCACGGCGATGCGCTCGGCCTCGACCAGCACGTACTCGGCGAGACCGGGCAGATGGCTGTAAGCCTCGAACTTCGCGCCCCAGTCATGGGCCGCCGTGCTCGGTGACAGCACCTCGACAATGACGCGCGCTTGCGAGATCACACGCTCGGCATGCCGATCGGCTTCGCTGCAGGTCACGACCAGATCGGGATAGAAACAGGCGTCGGCCGCTTCGACACGCACCATCACGTCGTTGATGAAGACTTCGCACGGCGTGCCCCGCAGTCCGGCTCGCAGGGCAGCGAACAGGTTGCCGGCCAGCCGGTTGTGATCGAGCGTGCCCCCGGTCATCGCGAACACGTCGCCGGCCAGATACTCGTGGCGCAGCGCCTGCTGCGCTTCCCAGACGAGGAATTCATCGGCCGTGAACGGCCGGCGCTCGGCGACAACAGTCATCGGGGCGTTCCCGCAGTGGTTCGGGGCTTGCGATGCTAACGCCGGTCGCGCTGGCATGCGACCGGCGTCGCAGCCTCAGTGCACCTGCGGATCGAGTTCGCCGCTGGCGTAGCGCTTCGTCATCGCCTCCAGCGACAGCGCCCGGATCTTCGAGGCCTGGCCGGCGGTGCCGAAGGCTTCGTAGCGCTCGACGCAGATGCCCTTCATCGCCTTGACCGTCTCGCCGAGGTACTTGCGCGGGTCGAACTCCTTCGGGTTGCGGGCGAGGAAGCGGCGGATCGTGCCGGTCGAGGCCATGCGCAGGTCGGTGTCGATGTTGACCTTGCGCACGCCGTGACGGATGCCCTCGACGATCTCGGAAACCGGCACGCCGTAGGTCTGGCCGAGGTCGCCGCCGTACTCGTTGATGATCGCGAGCCAGTCCTGCGGCACGCTCGATGAGCCGTGCATGACCAGATGCGTGTTCGGGATGCGCGCGTGGATCTCCTTGATGCGCGAGATCGCCAGCACGTCGCCGGTCGGCGGGCGCGTGAACTTGTAGGCGCCGTGGCTGGTGCCGATCGCGATCGCCAGTGCGTCGACCTTCGTGGCCTTCACGAACTGCGCGGCTTCCTCCGGATCGGTGAGCAGCTGCGAGTGATCGAGCATGCCCTCGGCACCGATGCCGTCCTCCTCGCCGGCCATGCCGGTTTCGAGCGAGCCGAGGCAGCCGAGCTCGCCCTCGACCGACACGCCGCAGGCGTGCGCCATCGCCACGGTCTGGCGGGTGACCTCGACGTTGTAGTCGTAGCTGGTCGGGGTCTTGCCGTCCTCGCCGAGCGAGCCGTCCATCATCACCGAGGAAAATCCGAGCTGGATCGAGCGCTGGCAGACCGCCGGCGATGTGCCGTGGTCCTGATGCATGCAGACCGGAATCTCCGGGAATTCCTCGATCGCGGCGAGGATCAGGTGCCGAAGGAACGGCGCGCCGGCGTACTTGCGGGCGCCGGCCGAGGCCTGGACGATCACCGGACTGTCGGTCTGCGCGGCGGCTTCCATGATCGCGCGCATCTGTTCGAGGTTGTTGACGTTGAAGGCCGGGACGCCGTAGCCGTGTTCGGCGGCGTGATCCAGCAGCTGACGCATCGAAATCAGGGCCATCGTTCGTGCTCCCGGGGCGGGCCTGCCCCTTGCTGGGTCGATCCTGCGGTGGTTTTGCCGGCGCCGCCGTCGCGACGGCGCCATTGCGGTGATGGCGCGCCTCAGCCGGCCGCGCGGGCTTCGAGCACCGTGATCGCCGGCAGCGGCTTGCCTTCGAGGAACTCCAGGAAGGCGCCGCCGCCGGTCGAGATGTAGCCGACCTGATCGGCGATCCGGTACTTGGCGATCGCGGCCAGCGTATCGCCGCCGCCGGCGATCGAGAAGGCATCGGAGTGCGCGATCGCCGAGGCAAGCATCTTGGAGCCGCCACCGAACTGGTCGTACTCGAACACGCCTACGGGTCCGTTCCAGACGATGGTGCCGGCGTGCGCGACGATGTACGCGAGCTGCGCGGCCGACTTCGGGCCGATGTCGAGGATCATGTCGCCGGGCTGCACGGCATCGGCCGCCACCTGATTGGCACGCGCGAGCGCCGAGAGTTCATCGGCGACGACCACGTCGACCGGCAGTGGCACCTCGGCGCCGCGCGCCTTCATCAGGTCGATGATCGCCTGCGCCTCGCCGACCAGATCCGGCTCGGCCAGCGACTTGCCGATGCGCAGGCCGCTCGCGAGCATGAAGGTGTTGCCGATGCCGCCGCCGACGATCAGCTGGTCGACCTTCTCGGCCAGCGAACGCAGGATGGTCAGCTTGGTGCTGACCTTGCTGCCGGCGACGATCGCGACCAGCGGCCGCTTCGGGTTTTCGAGCGCGCGCGACAGCGCCTCGATCTCGGCGGCCATCAGCGGACCGGCGCAGGCCACCGGTGCGTATCTGGCGATGCCGTGCGTCGTGGCCTCGGCGCGGTGCGCGGTGCCGAAGGCGTCGTTGGCGAACACGTCGCAGAGCTTCGCCATCTGCTGCGCGAGCGCGTCGTCGTTCTTCTTCTCGCCCTTGTTGCAGCGGCAGTTCTCCAGCAGCACGACCTCGCCGGGCGCGACCGTGAAGCCGCCCGCCACCCAGTCGCTGACCAGCCGCACCGGCTGGTTCAGCAGCTCGCCGAGGCGCGCGGCGATCGGGGCCAGCGAGTCTTCCGGCGTGCACGCGCCTTCCTTCGGCCGGCCGAGGTGCGAGGTGACCATCACCGCCGCGCCCTTGCCGAGCGCGAGGCGGATGCCTTCGACCGAGGCGCGGATGCGCGTGTCGTCGGTGATGTTGCCGGCATCGTCCTGCGGCACGTTCAGGTCGGCGCGGATGAACACGCGCTTGCCGGCCAGATCGAGGTCGCTGAGCTTGAGGACTTTCATCGGGAGTTCCCTGCAGGTGGAAGCGTTGCGGATGAGCGGGATGAAGGGGATGAATGGGATGAGCTTGCGGAAGCGGTGTCGGGGAGCGCAGCGGCGGACGCGGCGCGTGCGAGCCAGTGGCCGGCCGTGTCGAGCATGCGCTGGGCGAAGCCCCACTCGTTGTCGAACCACAGCATCAGCCCGAGCAGCCGCCGCCCGGCGACGTGCGTGAGGCTGCCGTCGACGACGACCGAATGCGGATCGTGGTTGAAGTCGCAGGAGGCGTGCGGCAGTTCGGTGTAGGCGAGCAGGCCGGCGAGCGGCCCGGCTTCGGCCGCGGCGCGCAGCACGGCGTTGACGGCGGCGGCATCGACATCGCGCGCGAGCATCAGCACGGTGTCGAGGGCCGAGACGTTCAGCGTCGGCACGCGCACGGCCTTGGTGACGATGCGCCCGGCGAGGCCCGGCAGCAGCCGGTCGATGCCGCGCGCCAGCCCCGTGGCGACCGGAATCATCGACTGCATCGCCGAGCGCGTGCGGCGCAGGTCATCGGCGTGATGCCAGCCGTCGATCAGCGGCTGGTCGTTCATGACCGAATGCAGCGTCGTGATGCAGCCCGATTCGATGCCGAAGGCCGCATCGAGCACCGCGAGCACCGGCACGATGCAGTTGGTCGTGCAGGAGGCGTTCGACACCAGCCGCTCGCGCCCGCCGAGCGCCAGATGGTTGATGCCGTAGACGACGGTCGCATCGACCTCGGCCGCCGATGCCATCGGCTGCGAGACCAGCACGCGCGGCGCGCCGGCCGCGAACAGCGGCGCGGCAGCGGCGCGGGTCGAGAAGCTGCCCGAGCAGTCGAGCAGCAGGTCGATGTCCTCGGCCGCCCAGTCGATCGCCCCGGGCGTGGCGGCGTGATGCAGCCGCAGCGGCTCGCCGTCGATCAGCAGCCGCCCGCCGTCGAGCGCGACCCGGCCCGGAAAGCGCCCGTGCGTCGAATCGAAGCGCGTCAGGTATTCGATGCTCGCCGGGTCGGCGGCCGGTTCATTGATCGCGACCACGCGCAGGCCGGTCGCCGCCGGGCCGCCGCGCTCGGTCAGCGCGCGCAGCACGCAGCGGCCGATGCGGCCGTAGCCGTTGATCGCGAGCCGGCCGCGCCCGGCCGGCAGCGGACGGGCCGGGTCGATCAGAGCAGCGTCTCCGCCTGCGTGACGACGTTGGCGAGCGTGAAGCCGAAGTGCTCGAAGAGCTTGCCGGCCGGAGCCGATTCGCCGAAACGGTCGAGGCCGATCACGCGCCCGTCGAGGCCGACATAGCGATACCACGACTGCGTGGCCCCGGCCTCGATCGCCAGCCGCGCGCGGCAGGCCGACGGCAGCACGGCTTCGCGCCATTCGGGCGCCTGCGCATCGAACACGTCGGCACAGGGCATCGACACGACGCGCACGCGCCGGCCGCGCGCCGAAAGCTCGGTGGCGGCGGCGACCGCGAGGCCGACCTCGGAGCCGGTGGCGATCAGCATGAGTTCCGGCGTGCCCTGGCAGTCGACCAGCACGTAGCCGCCGCGCGCGATCGCCGCGACCGTTGCCGGCTCGCGGGCCTGATGCGGCAGGTTCTGGCGCGAGAACACCAGCACGCTCGGGCCGTCGCGCCGCTCGATCGCCAGCCGCCAGGCGACCGCCGATTCGACCGCATCGCAGGGCCGCCAGACCGGCAGGTTCGGCATCGCGCGCAGCGACGCGAGTTGCTCGATCGGCTGATGCGTCGGGCCGTCCTCGCCGAGGCCGATGGAGTCGTGCGTGTAGACGAAGATGCTCGGGATGCCGGCGAGCGCGGCGACGCGCAGTGCGTTGCGCGCGTAGTCGGAGAACACCAGGAAGGTGCCGCCGTAGGGGATGAAGCCGCCGTGCAGCGCGATGCCGTTCATCGCCGCCGACATGCCGAACTCGCGCACGCCCCAGTTCAGGTAATTGCCGTCGAAATCGGCGTGGCGCACCGGCTTCGAACCGGCCCAGGTGGTGTTGTTCGACGGCGTCAGATCCGCCGAGCCGCCGAGCAGCTCCGGCAGCAGCGGCGCGTAGGCGTTCAGCGCCTTCTGCGAGGCGACGCGGGTCGCGAGGTTCTCGATCCTCGCCTGCGTCGCCTCGATGCAGGCATCGGCCGCCGCCGCCCAGCCGGCCGGCCGCTCGCCGCGCAGCCGGCGCTCGAACTCGATGGCCAGATCCGGGAAGGCCGCGCGGTAGGCTTCGAGCTTCGCCTGCCAGGCGGTTTCCAGCCCGGCACCGGCCGCGCGTGCGTCCCAGGCGGCGTAGATCTCGGCCGGCACCTCGAACGGTGCGTGCGACCAGCCGAGGTGCGCACGGGCGGCGGCGATCTCGGCGGCGCCGAGCGGTGCGCCGTGCACGTCGTGCGAGCCCTGCTTGTTCGGGGCGCCATAGCCGATGACGGTGCGACAGACGATCAGGCTCGGGCGCGCCGTCTCGGCGAGGGCCTCGCGGATCGCCGCATCGACGGCCTCGCCGTCGTGACCGTCAACCGGCCCGATGACCTGCCAGCCGTAGCCGGCGAAGCGCTGCGCGGAGTCATCGGCAAACCAGTGCTCGACGTGACCGTCGATCGAGATGCCGTTGTCGTCGTAGAACGCGACCAGCTTGCCGAGGCCGAGCGTGCCGGCGAGCGAACAGGCCTCGTGCGAGATGCCTTCCATCAGGCAGCCGTCGCCGACGAACACCCAGGTGCGGTGATCGACGAGGTCGTGACCGGGGCGGTTGAAGTGCGCGGCCAGTATCTTCTCGGCGATCGCCATGCCGACGGCGTTGGCGAGGCCCTGACCGAGCGGTCCGGTCGTGGTCTCGACGCCGGGCGTGATGCCGTATTCCGGGTGGCCCGGCGTCTTCGAGCCGAGCTGGCGGAAGGCCTTGAGATCGTCGGTCGCGAGACCGTAGCCGCAGAGGTGCAGCAGCGCGTAGATCAGCATCGAGCCGTGGCCGTTCGACAGCACGAAGCGGTCACGGTCGGCCCAGTGCGGGTTGGCCGGATTGTGGCGCAGGAAGCCCCGCCAGAGGCTTTCGGCGATGTCCGCCATGCCCATCGGGGCGCCGGGGTGGCCGGAGTTGGCCTGCTGCACGGCATCCATGCTCAGGGCGCGGATCGCGTTCGCCAGTTCTCTGCGCGAGGGCATCGGGGGTCTCCGTAGGGACGCGGGGGGTGTATCGGCGTCGGCGGACGGAGATGGCCGGAACGCAACTGCGCGGCAGCCTCCTCCGCCGCGCGCCGCGCGGGCGCCGCACGGACCGCGCCACGCCGGGATATGGCGCCGCGCAGCCCTGCGAGCGGCGCGCGCCGGCTCGCAAGTGGCGCGCGAGTATACGGAAATCGCCACGGCCCGCCAAACCGCCGGGCCGGCGACCGGCCGGCTCCTCAGTTGCCCTGCGCCTTCCACTTGATCGAGCAGCCCATGCCGGGCAACTGGGCGGCCGGGCCGCGGCCGGTGCCGGCGACCAGTTTCATCGCCTCGTACAGCTCGCGCACCGCACCGGCCGGGGCCGGCTGGCGGCCGCTCGCATCGAGCCGGCCGCGGTACTGCAGTTCGAGCGCGCGGTTGTAGCCGAAGAAGTCCGGCGTGCAGACCGCCCCGTAGGCGCGTGCGACCTGCTGCGACTCGTCGAACAGGTACGGGAACGGATAACCGAATTCGCGCGCGACCGCCTGCATGTGCGCGAAGTCGTCCTCGGGGTAGTCGGCCGGATCGTTGGCGCTGATCGCGACCACGCCGATGCCGAGGGCGGCGAGATCGCGCGCCTCGCGCACCAGACGCTCGCGCACCGCCTGCACGTACGGGCAGTGGTTGCAGATGAACATCACCAGCAGCCCGGCCGGGCCGCGCACGGCGTCGCGCGTCCAGCGCCGGCCATCGACGCCGGGCAGGTCGAAGTCCGGGGCCGGCAGACCGAAATCACAGACCGGGGTGTGCAGCAGGACCATCGGGAACCTCCGGGAGCAGGCAACGGGCAGACGCGGCAGCAGCGGCAGGCCTCCCTGCCGTCATCTGCATTTGTACTGTCCTGTGTCGAAACGCTGCACTGCAGCGGGTCACGGATGCACAGGACGGCAGTGGCCGGTATGATCCGCCGCATTTTGTTCCCGGCCCTCCCTGCCGGCCACCCTTTCCGCCCCGCCCGCCGCACATCCTGCGCGGACCGCCGCCCGAGGACGTTTCATGAGCGACGCCTATCTCTTCACCTCCGAGTCCGTGTCCGAAGGCCATCCGGACAAGATCGCCGACCAGATCTCGGATGCCGTGCTCGATGCGATCATCGCCCGCGACGAGGATGCCCGCGTCGCCTGCGAGACGATGGTCAAGACCGGCGTGGCCATCGTCGCCGGCGAGATCACGACCAGCGCCTGGATCGACCTTGAGGAACTCGTGCGCAAGGTCATCTGCGACATCGGCTACACGTCCTCGGACGTGGGCTTCGACGGCGCGACCTGCGGCGTGCTGAACATCATCGGCAAGCAGTCCGTCGACATCGCGATGGGCGTCAACCGCAAGCGCTCCGAGGACCAGGGCGCCGGCGACCAGGGCCTGATGTTCGGCTACGCCAGCACCGAGACCGACGTGCTGATGCCGGCGCCGATCTGCTACGCGCACCGCCTGGTCGAGCGTCAGGCCGAAGCGCGCAAGTCCGGCCTGCTGCCGTGGCTGCGCCCCGATGCCAAGTCGCAGGTCACCTGCCGCTATGAGGACGGCAAGGTGGTCGGCATCGACGCCGTCGTGCTCTCGACGCAGCACAACCCCGAGATCGTCCATGCCGACCTGCGCGAGGCGGTCATGGAACTCGTGATCAAGCACGTGCTGCCGGCCGGGCTGATCACCAAGGACACGCAGTTCCACATCAACCCGACCGGCAACTTCGTGATCGGCGGCCCGGTCGGCGACTGCGGCCTGACCGGACGCAAGATCATCGTCGACACCTACGGCGGCATGGCCCGCCACGGCGGCGGCGCGTTCTCGGGCAAGGACCCGTCCAAGGTCGACCGCTCGGCCGCCTACGCCGGGCGCTACGTCGCGAAGAACATCGTCGCCGCCGGCCTCGCCGAGAAGTGCGAGATCCAGGTCAGCTACGCGATCGGCGTCGCGCAGCCGACCTCGATCTCGGTGACGACCTTCGGCACCGGCAAGGTCAGCGATGCGCGCATCGTCGAGCTCGTGCGCGAGTACTTCGACCTGCGCCCGTACGCGATCACGAAGATGCTCGACCTGCTGCACCCGATGTATCAGGCCACCGCCGCCTACGGCCACTTCGGACGCACGCCGTACGAGATGACCTGGAGCGACAAGGAGCTCACGCGGACCTTCACGGCCTTCCCGTGGGAGAAGACCGACCGCGCCGCGGCGCTGCGGGATGCCGCCGGGCTGTAAGCCTCCGCCGATACCACACCGGGGCCGCGCAAGCGGCCCCGGTCTTTTCTGCAGCTGGCCGGTGGCGCTGGCACTGCTGCTCGCCGGCTGCGTCGCCTCGCGCCCGGAGCTATTCCCGCCGCCCGCCGGCGCGCCGACCGTGGCGATCCGCCTCGTCAGCCACGGCTGGCACACCGGCCTCGTGCTGCCGCGCGCGGCGCTCACCGGCCGGCTGCCGGCGCTCGCCGGGCAGTTCGTGCAGGCCGAATGGCTGGAGATCGGCTGGGGCGACCTCGGCTTCTACACGGCGCCGGATCAGCAGATCACCTCGGGCCTGACGCTGCAGGCGCTGTTCGCGTCGCGCGGCTCGGTGCTGCACGTCGTCGGCCTCAACGGCCCGCCGGAGCAGGCCTTCCCGCATTCCGACGTGCAGCCGGTCGTGCTCGGCGAGGCCGGCTTCGCGGCGCTCGCCGATGGCATCGAGGCGAGCTTCGCCGCCTCGCCGGCCGTGGCGCTCGGCCCCGGCCTGTACGGCGACAGCCGCTTCTACGCAGCGCGCGGCCATTACTGGGCGCTGCACACCTGCAACACCTGGACGGCCGAACGCCTGCTCGAAGCCGGCTGCCCGGTCACGCCGTTCTGGGCGCTCGGCGCCGGCAACACGATGTGGCAGGCGCGGCGTCACTGCGCCGTGAACGCCGCGGACTGAACGGCGCCCCGGCCGCACGGCAATCCACGCCCCACGCAACCGGAGCCGCGCCGTTCGCGCAAGCCGGCCTCAGTGCTGGCGATACGGTTCCAGCGCCCGCACCAGCACCTCCGGCAGCCCGGTCGGCACGTGCCGGCCGTCTTCGGCGCAGCGCAGGCAGGCGATCTGCTGCTCACCCTGCGCAACCAGGGATTCGGCGCCCTCGCGCACGCGCCAGTACTCGAAGAGCATCGTCACGCGCCCCTGACCGATCTCCCCGGCGCGCATGCGCACGATGATCTCGTCGAAGGCGTACAGCTCGTCGAAGTACTCGCAGGCGACGCGCGTCGTGACCAGCACCAGGCCGCGCGCGACCTCGTCGAGCAGTTGCGGGGCGTGCGCGTGCAGGAACAGCTCGCGGCAGCGCCCCTGCCAGCGCACGTGGTTGGCGTAGTAGACGTTGCCGACCAGGTTGGTCTCCTCGAAGGTGACGACGTGGCGCATCTCGAAGGCGGGGGACGCGGGCATCGGCAAGGCTCCTCAGGTTTCGAGTTCGGCGAGGATGCGCTGCATCGCCGGCAGCGCCGCCGCGAGCGGCCGCGGGCGCGGCGCATCGAGCGGCAGCTCGCAGCGTACACGTGCCGGGCGCGGCGACAGCACGATCACGCGATCGGCGAGCGTCACGGCCTCCTCGATGTCGTGCGTGACCAGCACGACGGCGCGCGGCTGCAGCGCCAGCAGCCGCATCAGCTCGGCGTGGATGCGCCGGCGCGTCAGCCAGTCGAGCGCGGCGAAGGGCTCGTCGAGCAGCAGCAGGCCGGCCGGGCTCGCCAGCACGCGCGCGAGTTCGACGCGCCGGCGCATGCCGCCGGAGAGCTGGTGCGGGTAGTAGCCGGCGAAGGCTTCGAGGCCGGCGAGGCGCAGCCAGCCGGACAGGCGCGGATCGGCCTCGTCCTTGCTGCCGAGCCCGAGCGCGATGTTGCCGGCCGCGGTCAGCCACGGCAGCAGGCCGTCCTGCTGGTGGACCATGCGCGTGGCCACCGGCCGGTGCAGCTCGCCGGCCTGCGGTTCGGCGAAACCGGCGAGCAGGTTCAGCAGCGTGCTCTTGCCGCAGCCCGAAGGCCCGACCACGGCGACGAACTCGCCCGGAAGCACCGTCAGCCAGAGCTCGTCGAGCACCGGCAGGCCGGCATAGCCCTGCACGATGCCGCGCAGTGCGCAGACCTCAGCCCCCATGACCCCACCTCACGCCCGGCAGCCGCGTCAGGCGCCCGAGCAGCGCATCGAGCACGACGCCGATCGTGCCGATCGCCGCCATGCGCGCCACCAGCAGGTCGGCGCGCAGGCCGTTGCGTGCATCCCAGATCGCGAAGCCGAGGCCGTCGCGCCCGGCGACCATCTCGGCGGCGACCACGACCAGCCACGCGAGCCCGACCGTCACGCGCAGCGCCGTGATCAGCTGCGGCAGGATCGCCGGCAGCGTCACGTGCGCGAGCAGCCGCGGTCCGCGCAGGCCGTATTCACGCCCGACGCGCAGCCAGATCGGCGGCACGTTGGCGACCGCGCCCATCACCGCGAGCACCAGCGGGAAGAAGGTCGCCATGAAGATCAGGAACACGACCGGCACGTCGCCGATGCCGAACCACAGGATCGCGAACGGAATCCACGCGAGCGGCGACAGCGCCCGGAAGAAGTTCACGCCCGGCAGCAGCGCGGCCCGCGCGAGCGGTGCATGCCCGAGCACGAGCCCGCAGGGCACGCCGAGTGCGCAGGCGAGCCCGTAGCCGAGCATCACGCGGTACAGCGACGCGACCACGTCGGTCGCGAGCCGCCCGGAGGCCAGATCCTCGCCGAGCCCCGCCAGCACCTGCGCCGGCGACGGCAGCACGTAGTCGGCCCAGCCGCCCCAGCGCGCCAGCGCCGACCAGAGCACGAGCGCGAGCAGCGCGACCGCGACCGCCGGCAGGCCGGGCACCCCGGCGAGCCGCCGGCGCAGCGGCGCCCGCCCGGCGATGGCCGCCGGGCGGGCGGCGGCGGCTCCGGGTGTGCTCATGCCGGACGCTCTGGCGGGGCGAGCTCGATCGCGTCGATGCGTCCGGGCACGAAGCGCCGGTCGATCAGCTCGCTCATGCGCAGCGGCTGCGTCAGGATGCCGAGCTGCACGGCGAGCGTGTGGATGGCCTGCAGATCCGCATCCTGCGGCGTCAGGTTCACGTAGCTGACCCGGCCGGGATCGGTCAGCACGTGGCGCAGCAGTCTTTCCTCCTGCCGGTAATACGGGGCGGCGATCGCGGCGGCCTCGGGCCGGTGATGCTCGATCCACTGGCCGCTCTGCGCGATGCCGCGCACCAGATCGGCGATCAGTGCCGGCTTGCGCTCGATCAGTTCCTCGTGCACGACCAGGCCGCAGGAGATGAAGCCCGGCCAGATCGCGTGCGCGTGATACAGCACGCGGCCGGTGCCGGCGAGTTCGGCCTTTGCGGCCATCGGCTCGCCGACGAAGTAGCCCTCGATCGCGCCGGCGGCGAGCGCCCCGGGCATGTCCGGCGGCGGCAGCTCGACGATCTTCAGGTCAGTCTCGGTCAGGCCCTGCTGCGCCATCAGCCGGTGCAGCACGAGGTTCTGGTTGCTGTAGCGGGTCGGGATCGCGAAGCTCGTGCCGCGCAGCGCCGCGAGGTCGGTCGCCGGGTTCGCGGCCCGCACCATGAGCGTCGAACCCTCGCGATGGCCGAGATAGACGAGCTTCACCGGCACGCCCTGCTCGCGCAGCTTCATCGCCAGCGGCACGACCATGAAGCTCGCCTGCAGCCGCCCGGACTTGATCGCCTCGACCATGGTCGGGAAGTCCAGGTAGCGCTGCGAATCGAAGCGTGCGAAGCGGCTGCTGCGGCTCGCGTAGTCGGTGACCGGACAGGTCAGGTGGCAGGTCACCGGCAGGTAGCCGACGGTCAGCGCCTCCTGTGCCTGCGCGGTTTCCCAGGGCCGGAAGCGCAACAGCGCCAGCGCCCCCGGCACCGCCAGCACGGCGGCAGCGCTCAGCAGTTGTCTGCGGGTCAGTTTCATCGGCAGATCCTCCCGTCGTTGACTCAGGAGCCGGCCAGCCGCCCGGGGCTGCGCGCCCCGGCAGCGGCCGGCGCGTCCTCTTCGGCCAGCAGCGCCGCGACCGCCGCCACGCCGTCGGGCCGGCAGGCGATCGTCACCAGCGCCCGGCCCCCGGCCGCGAACCGGACGGCATCGCCGGCGGCCTCGACGAGCGTCAGCGGCGTGTTGACGGCCAGCCCGGCCTTCTTCAGGCATTCGCGCGCGCCCCAGACGCGCGTGGCAGCCAGGTCGAAGTCCTCGCCGCTCACCGAGGTCAGCGTGCGCGCCAGCGCGCTGCCGGCCGGGCCGAGCAGGTCGTGCCAGTCGGCCGGCGGGCGCGGCGCGACGATTTCGAGATCACAGCCGCCGGCGAGCGCGGCGAGCGTCAGGCTGCCGGCGTGCGCGAGCGTCAGCGCGAGCGGCCGGCCGGTCGCGTCGTTCGCCTCGGGCCGGCCGTCGGCGCGCCGCAGCAGCTGCGGCAGCGTCAGGCCGAGGCCGGCGAGCGCCGAGGCGCGGCTCGCGGCGAGCACGACGCGCGGCTCGGGCTCGCCGAGCGCGCTGCGCCTTTGCAGGTACGGGCCGAGCAGCGCCGGGCGCGTCGGCACCGGCAGCGGCCCGAGATCGGCGAGCACCAGATCGTCCCAGCGCTCGCGCAGCCGGCCGTCGGCGGCATGCAGCACCAGCGTCCAGCTCAGGCGGCCTGCCGCCGTGGCAGCGGTTTCGTGCGCGCTCAGCGCCCACGGCCCGGGGGCATCGAGCGCCCCGGCCGTCCAGCGTCCGAGCGCGCACGGCACCAGCCGCCGGTGCGGGATGCAGGCCTGCAGCGCGTGCAGCGCCGCATCGCGCAGGCCCGGATCGCCGAGCAGCAGCAGCGGCGGCAGATAGCGGCCGAACCAGGCGGCGGCCGGCTGCGGATCGACGCCGATCCGCGCGCGGCAGGTGCGGGCTTCGAGCTGCCCGTAGCCGAGCACGCGCCGCAAGCGCCCGCGCTGGAACAGCAGGCCGTCGTCGTAGCAGGCGGCCGCATCGACCCAGGCCCCGGCATCGACGGCGGCCGGCGGCTCCGGCGCCGCACCGGCCGGCACCGGCTCCGGCATCGGCCAGTGGCAGCGCGCGCGCGCGTGCTCGATCGCGTAGTCGCTGCCGGCGCAGCGCAGCACGACCTCGACGCTGTCCGGTGCCAGCCGCAGCGCCGCGAGCCGGATCGTCTCGCCGCCGGCCGGCACCGCGACCGGATGCAGGAAGGCGGCCGCCTCGATGCACGGCGGCGCCTCGTGCCCGGTCAGCGCGCCGGCGAGCTGCGCCAGTGCCTCCAGGATCAGCACGCCGGGCAGCAGCGGCGTGCCGTCGAGCACGTGATCGGCCAGGTAAGGGTCCTGCGCCGGCAGCAGCCGCGCCTCGGTGATGAGTTCCACACCCGGCACGTGCAGCACGACGTGTTCGAGGAAGCGGCGCAGCGGCAGCGCCGCCGCGCTGGCGTAGCGCAGGGCCGGCGATTCCGGCAGCCGGCCGGCGATCGTCACGCGCACCGGCCCGGGTTCCGGCGTCGCCAGCAGCGCTTCGAGCGCCGCGACGCCTGCCTGCGGCGGGATCGCCGTGATGCCGGCCCGCGCCAGCGCCTCGACGCGGCCGAGCCGCTCGCCCATGCCGGTGCCGGACCAGATCGACCACTCCGGCACCCGGCAGCGGCAGTGCGGATGTGCGAGCGCCCAGGCCTCGACGCGGCGCGCGAGCCATTCGTTGGCGAGCGCGTAGTCGGCCTCGCCGGGCAGGCCGCAGCGCGCGATCACCGAGCCGAACGCGACCAGCAGCCGCAGCCGTGCCGGCTCGATGGCCGCGAGCAGGTGGCCGAGGCCGTCGTCCTTCGGCGCCAGCGTCTGCGCGTAGTCACCGGCCGTCAGCCGCAGCAGCGGCTGCGGCTGGTTGCGCCCGGCCCCGTGCAGCAGCGCCGTGACCGGCCCGAGCTGCGCCACGCCCGCAGCAACGGCCCGGCGCACGGCCGCGGCATCGGCCACGTCGGCACGGACATAGGCGTATTCGATGCTGGCCGCCCGCAGCCGCACGAGGCTGTCGGCGAGCACCGGATCGTCGGCCGGATCGGCGCGTCCGAGCAGCAGCAGCTTCGCGCCGCCGGCCAGCGCGAGCGCCCGCGCGCACTCGGCGGCGATGCCCTTGCCGCCGCCGCTGACCAGCAGCACGTCCCCGGCCCCGAGCACCGGCCCGGCCACAGCCCCGGCCCCGGCCGGCACCAGCGCCTGCCAGCGGGTCTGCGTGCGCCGGCCGTCGGCCTCGTAGCGGACCTCGTGGAAATCCTGCGCCGCCGCGAGTTCGGCGAGGGCGCGCGCGCCGGCGAGTTCATCGGCCGGCAGCTCCAGCACGCAGACCGTCGTCGCCGGCTGCTCCTGCCACAGCGTGCGCGCCCAGCCGCCCCAGCCGCCGTCCGGGCTCGCGAGCAGCAGCACCGTGCGCCCGTCGAGCGCCGCGACCGCCGCCGGCAGCAGCGCGAGAACCCCGGCGTCGAGGCGCGAGGGCAGGCACAGCAGCAGGCCGCCGCCGCCGGCCTGCGCGAACGCCGGCGCGAGCCGCGCGGCCAGCGCATCCCCCGGCAGCGCCAGCAGCTGCCAGCCGCCCTGCCCCGGCAGCGCGCCGGACCCGGCCGGCAGCGGCGCGGCCGTTTCGCGCACCTCGACGAAGGTCCGCACCCAGGCATCGACGCCGGCCGGCGGCGCATCGGCCGCGACCCGCACCGGCCCTGATCCCGCATGGCGCAGTTCATCGAGCGCGCGCGCGATCGTCGCGAGATCGGCGCTCGCGAACTGCGTCGGCTCGACCGGCGCCGGCAGGCCGAGCGCGCGGCAGGCCTGCACGACGACCTGTCCGACCGCGATCGAATTCAGATGCAGGTCGGCGAGCGGCCGGCAGTTCGCATCCGGCACCGCGGCCGGCAGTTCGGCGCGGGCCGCGAACAGCCGCGCCAGCAGCGCCAGCGTGTCGCCGGTCGCAGGCTCCGGCACGCCGGCCTCCGGTGCCGGTCCGGCAGGCACCGTGCGCGACACCGGCTCCGCGAGTGCCGGCGCCCCTGCAGACTCCGGCGCGGCCGCCTCGCAGGGATTCACGAGGAAGTCCGCGTGCCAGTCGGCCGGGAACGGCCGCGCCTCGCGGTCGGCATCGAGGGCGCGCGCATCGAGCCGGCAGCCGGCGGCCCAGGCCGCACCGAGCGCGCCGAGCAGCGGCGCGAGCGAGGCGCCCGCGGCATCGACCGACAGCACCGGCACCGCGGACTGCGCGCGCACCAGCCCGCCGAGCAGCGCCCCCGGCCCGGCCTCGATCGCGAGATCGATGCCGTCGAGGGCCTCGGCGAGGGCACCCTGCCAGTCGACCGGCGTGCTCAGCTGATCGAGCAGCAGCGTCGTGGCCGCGGTGCCCGCCGGGCAGAGCCGGCCGCGGACGGTCGAGGCGTAACCGCACACGGTCGGCTGCAGCGCCCCGCGGGCGGCCTCGGCAGCGAGCGCCTGCGCGAAGCCCGCCGCGACCGCGGCCATCGCCGGGGTGTGGAAGGCGTGGCCGACCGGCAGGCGCACGCCGCCGCCGGACTGCGCGAGCGCGCGCGTGACCTGCGCCTCGCTGCCGGCGATGACGGTCTGCTGCGGACCGTTGCGCGCCGCGATCCGCGCGCCGCTGCCGGCGATGCGCGTGGCAGCCTCCGCCGCCGTGCAGGCCAGGCTCGCCATCGCGCCCGGCGCGGCTTCGGCCATGACCCGGCCGCGCGCGCAGGCCAGCCGCAGCAGGCAGGCGGCGTCGAAGGCGCCGGCCCAGTGCAGCGCCAGCAGTTCGCCGAGGCTGTGGCCGATCGCCCGCACGGCACGCAGGCCGGCGCGTTCGAGCACGGCCAGCGCCGCAAGGCTGGCCGTGACGATCGCCGGCTGCGCGATGGCGGTCGAGGCCGGATCGCCCGCCGGCACCTCGGCCTGCTCGTACAGCCGGGCGACCTCGGGATAGCGTCGCGCCCACGCACCGCCCGTGCTGCGCACCGGCGCGGCCTGGCCCGGGAACAGCAGCAGCACGCGCGGCGGCGCCGCCGTGGCCTCGCGGATGCCCAGGAACACGCCGGCCTGCGGGTCGGACAGCGCCGTCTCGCCGCGCGCGCGGGCGGCCTGCAGGCGCGCAAGGCCGGCGGCGAGCGCGG
>JAFEGB010000336.1 GCA_018240295.1 Pseudomonadota bacterium | reverse complement strand
GTGGACGGGGATTTCGGCGTCTGACCATCCCGTAAAGGCAGCAGTCGCAAGGTGTGCAACTTGGTGTTGCGCACCGTGCACGCCGGAAGCCAGCACAAACGCGGCTGACAGCAGGCGTCCGGCTTGGGAAGCCCGACCTTGCCCTACGGAAGAACGGATACGTCCTCATGCCAAGTTTCTTACAGTGAACGACCTGACGATTTCACGAATTTTTATCAATCCTTTCAATTGCTTGCGCATCAAGCAAATAGCATGTCCAGCACGATCCCTCTCCGTTCCACGTCGTAAAACTTTACAGCCAATTTTTACAAGCCTGCATAATTCATTATTTTTTCATTCAAAAACAACGCATTACAACAATCGGCGTATAATTTGCGGCAAATTGCCACAGCTTTGGTTTGTAGCGCTGATCCGTGCTTGGGTACATGCGTGGTACGCGAATGGCGGAGACCCGGATAGATCGCTTTTTTGTCAACAGCAAACCAGGGGCCGCCCCCTCGCATGAAATTTTCTTGATTCCGCCGGGTTTTCCGCACCTGTGCATCTACTGCACGAACATGCACTTTCCTCGTCACCATAAAATTCCCGAGACCGTCAAACTCTGAAAATCCGGCCGTCTGCCGGTTGATGTCACGCTGGCGCTTTCCGATCTGAAGGGGGAGTCGTGAACACATCAGAAAACAAAACCATCAGAATGGCAACAATAATTGTGCTTTGCATGTCGGTCATTATTTCAGACAGGGCCTTAGCGAATATTTTGAATACCGGATTTGATGCCTCATACTCTTTTCTTGGTGGAACAACGACCGTTGGAACCGGCTCTGTCCAACTTGATTCCGATACCGGCAACACTAGTGGCGGAGTGACGTTTAATACCATATTGGATGACGGGGCAACTGGGACAAAAGCATGGTGGTTTATTCCGATTGGAATCTGTCTCCTGATTTGTTATCAGGAACCCGTGTACCTTACCCACTCACTCCTGGAATTATCTGGAGGAGAGATATCAGGCACCATGACTGCGAACATGGGGGCGGCAGGCGTCGCTACGTTTACCTCGCACGTAACTGGAGGCTCAGCCACGGTGACAGGTGATTTCACTGGAGTTGATTTTTCGCTAATCCCGTCGCTAACGCAAATCGATATCACCACGGACGTATTGATTACAGGCACGGGATCCGGACAAGCCGAGAGCTCCGGAATAGTGTCGATCGCCGGCACCGGCATCACCCTGCTAACCGAAGTGAGCTATGATTTTCTTGGAAATCCCTCCTTGGCACTGCCTGCACCGATTCAAATCAATTCGGAAGCATCCATTTCCCAAACCAGCCCGACAACCTACGAACTGAGCGGACATATAGAAGGACATGTCATATCTTCTCCATCCACATGGATTTTGATTTTGGCAGGTAGCATCGGGTTTGTACGCCGTCTTTTTACGAGAACCTTCTTCTGTTGCAACCAAACGGCAGGCACTTGCTGAACCGTTTCAGAACCTGAACTGGTCGAGACTCCAAGCTTTGGGATGATGTAGCCATAAAGCCATCAACAAAACCGCGCAGGGCCGGCTGACACAGGAAGGAAGCTCACTGATCGCAAAAGACGCGCGATGCGATGCGCTTCCCTGCGTTCAGTCCGGCCCGCGGGTCAGCAGGGGCTGCATTCAGCCGCCGCCCGCCAGCACCGCCACCGGCCAGCGCGCGAACAAGGCGCCGGCCGGGATCGTCGCGCCGGTCAGCGGCGGCAGTCCGGCATCGAGCACGCTGCGCCAGCGCAGGCCGGCGAGTCTGCCCGGCAGCTTCAGGCGCGTGTCGCCCCAGACCGCGGTCGGCGGCACCAGCGACTGTTCGCCGCCGATCAGCAGGCCGGTCGCCAGGCGCAGGCCGGCGAGCAGCACGCAGCGGCCTTCCCGCACGCGCACGGCCGCGAACACCTGTGCCGACCAGCGCCCGAGCACCGCAAGCTCCCGCCAGTCGCCGCGTGCGAACAGCGCCGGATCGGCGCGGCGCAGTTCGAGCATGCGCGCGATCAGGCGCTGCTTCAGGCGACCGTCCGGCCAGGCGGCGAGCAGTTCGGCATCCGTTGCGGCGCCGGCGAGGGCGGCGGCGCGCGCCGGCCAGTCGACCGGGCGGCGGTTGTCGGGGTCGACGAGGCTCTGGTCCCAGAACTCGCAGCCCTGGTAGAGATCGGGCACGCCCGGCGTGCCGAGGCGCAGCAGCGTCTGCAGCAGGCTGTTGACGGCGCCGGCCGGGGCGATGCGCGCGGCGAAGCCGTGCAGACCGGCGAGGAAGTCGGCGGCGCGCGCCGGGTCGAGCAGCGCGGCGAGGAAGTCCGCACAGGCGGCCTCGTATTCGAGGTTCGGCTCGCTCCAGTGGCTGTGGCGCTTGGCCTCGCGCAGCGCCTTCAGCTGCCAGCCGCCGAGGCGCTCGCGCAGCACGGCGAGCGTCGCGGCATCGGGCGGCGTCGCGCCCGCCGGCCAGATGCCGACCAGCATCTGATACAGCATGCATTCGTCGGCGGCATCGGGACCGGCAGCCGGGCGCAGCGGCGCATTCTGGAGACGCCAGCGTTCGAGCTGCTGGCGCCAGGCCTCGGGCAGCTCGCTCAGCACCGCCAGCCGCGCGCGCAGGTCCTCGCCGCGCTTGTGGTCGTGGGTCGCGGTCGCGAGCAGCGCATCGGGGAAATGGCGCCGGCGCGCGCGTGCCTCGGCGTGGAATTCGGCCGGCGACAGCGCGAACTGCGCCGGGTTGGCGCCGACCTCGTTGCGCGACAGCAGCTTGCCGTGGCGGTAGAAGGCCGTGTCCTCGACCGACTTGGCGGCGGTCGGTGCGCTGAGCTGCTGGAAGCGGCCGATCGCGCGCAGCCGCAGCCGGCGGCCGGTGATGCCCGGGGCGGCCTCGGGCGGCTCGCCGCCGAGCCAGCGGTCGACGTGTTCGAGCACCCAGCGATCGGCCGGCCGGCACTGCGCGGCAGTGGCGGCGATGACGCCCTGCATCAGCGCCGCATCGCCGGCGTTGCGTCCGCGCGCATCGGCATAGGTGCGATAGACCGGGAACTGCACGAGCAGCTCGGCGAGCACGCGCCGGATCGCGAGCAGCGTGCAGTCGCGCGTGCGCGGATCGCTGCGCGCGATCGTGTGCAGCGCGTGCGCGCAGGCGTTGAAGTCGGCGCCGAGCAGCTCCTTCGGGATGCGCCGGCGCGCAGCGCGCTCTTCATCCTCGAACTGCGCGCTGCGGCCGGTGACCTCGCTCCAGAGCCGTGCGAGCGGCGCCTCGCCGGCCGGATCGTGCAGCAGCGCCCCGACCGAGTTCATGAAGCTGTAGCCGGTCGTGCCGTCGGTCTGCCAGTCGGCCGGCAGGTGCTCGGTCGCGGCCAGAATCTTCTCGACCACCAGCCACGCGCGCCCGGCCGGGGCATCGGCCGGGCGCTGCTTCGCGGCCTGCGCGAGCGCGCGACGCAGGCGCCGGCAGTAGGCGCGCGGATCGGCGAGGCCGTCGACGTGATCGACGCGCACGCCGTCGATCAGGCCCTCGGCGTACAGCCTGAGCGTGGTCGCATGCACGCGCTCGAACACCGCCGGCAGCTCGACGCGCACGCCGGCAAGCTCGCTGACATCGAAGAAGCGCCGCCAGTTGATCTCGTCGGCGGCGGTGCGCCAGAACGCGAGCCGGTACGGCTGGCGTTCGAGCAGGTAGTGCAGGCGCTGGCGGCCCTCGGCGCTGTCGGGCGCGAAGCGCGCGTACAGCCCGGCCAGCGCCTCGGCGAGCGGTCCGCCGCCGGCGGCCTCCTGCGCGAAGCGCCGGCAGGCGGCATCGAAGCGCTCGCGCCGGCCGCCGGCGCGGCCGGCCAGCGCGGCCCGAAAGTCACGCGCTGCCGCAGCCAGCGCCTCGCCGCCGAGGCGCAGCAGCGCCGGATAGCGGGTCGGCGCGATCGGGAAGCGGTTGTCGAAGTACGCGCACGAAAAACGTCCGCTGACGGCATCGAAGTGCAGGCGCAGCTCGCCGCGATCGAGCGCCTCGCCGTAGGGCGCGCCGAGGAAGGGCGCGAGCAGCCGGCCGCGCAGCGCCGGGTCGGTGGCATCCCAGTCGATGTCGAAGAACTCGGCATACGGGCTGGCGCGGCCCCATTCGAGCACGTCGAGCCAGTACGGATTCTCCGGGCCGCCGACCGCCATGTGATTCGGCACGATGTCGACGACGAGGCCCATGCCGTGCGCGCGCAGCGTCGCGACCAGCGCCCGCAGGCCGTCCTCGCCGCCGAGTTCGGGGTTCACGCAGCCGGGATCGACCACGTCGTAGCCGTGTGTCGAGCCGGCGCGCGCCTTCAGGATCGGGCTGGCGTAGACGTGGCTGATGCCGAGCGCGGCCAGATACGGCACCTGTGCGGCGGCGGCCGCGAACGGGAAGTCCCGGTGCAGCTGCAGGCGCACGGTCGCGCGTGGCGGCAGCGGAGCCGGAGCGGCGGGGCGGGTGGATTTCGGCATCGGGCGTCGCCTCGCTCGGGGGGAGGATCGGGGTGCGCGGACCCGGGCCCGCGCGGCGGATTCCGATGCCCCGGCCCGCGGATGCGGACGAGGCACTCAGCAGCCGACGCCGGCGCCGGGCAACGGTTCCCGGTCCGCGCCCGACGCTTCACCCGGGGCCCCGAAGCCCGGTGCGCCGGGAACGCAGCTCAGGACGCCGGCGGAGCCTGCCCCTCGCCGTGCGCCGCCGTGATTGCGGGGCCGGCCCCGCGCAGCCGCTGCAGCATTGCCAGACGCGCGGCGACCGCCGGTTCGGCGAGCAGGGCTTCGGCCGTGCCCGGCAGGCGCCGGCACCAGTTCGGGTGCTCATGCACCGTGCCCGGCAGGTTCGGCTGTTCGCCGAGGCCGCAGAGGTCTTCGAGCGGCAGCAGCGCGAGCGCGGCCGGCGTCGCGGCGGTGTAGGCGAGCGCGGCATCGACGACCGGCGCCGGGGCCAGCGCTTCGGGCATCGGGCCTTCGGCGATGCCGGCGTGCGTGAACGCCGCCCACAGCGCCTCGCGATCGCACGCGCGCCCGGCGACCGCCTCGACCAGCTCCGCACCTTCGAGGTGGCCGACCTGCGTGCGCCAGTCGAGGTCCCTGCCCTGCCACCAGCCGGCGACGGTCGGCAGATCGTGCGTCGAGGTCATCGCCAGCGCCGTTGCCGGCCAGCGGGCGGGCTCGACGAACAGGCCGTGGTCGCGCTGGAACCACAGCACCGACATGCCGGCGATCCCATGCGCGGCCAGACGCTCGTGCAGGCCAGGCGGCACGGTGCCGAGGTCCTCGCCGACGATCAGCGCCCGGTGGCGGTGCGCCTCCAGCGCCACCAGCGCCAGCAGGTCATCGAGCGGATAGTCGAGGTAGCAGCCGCCGGCGCCGTTCTCGCCGTCCGGCACGACCCACAGCCGCCGCAGCCCGAGGATGTGGTCGATGCGCACGCCGCCGGCCGAGCGCAGCGCCGCGCGCAAAAGCTGCAGGAACGGCGCATAGCCGTGGCTGCGCAGTGCCTGCGGCGCATGCGTGACCAGGCCCCAGGTCTGGCCGGTCGGGCCGAGCGGATCGGGCGGTGCGCCGATCGACAGCCCCGTGAACACCTCGCCCGGAGCCGACCACGCCGCGCTGCCGCCGCTGCTGGTGCCGACGGCGATGTCGGTGATCAGGCCGATTTCCATGCCGGCGCCACGCGCCGCGGCCTGCGCCGCCGCCAGCCCGCGCGCCGCCAGCCACTGCGCGAAGCGGTGGAAGCCGAGTTCATGGGCATGCGCATGCGCAAGCCGCGCGACCTCGGGCGAATCCGGCTGCTGCAGGGCTGCCGGCCAGTTGCGCCAGTGCCAGCGCTGCAGGTCGGCGCCGAATTCGAGACCGTGCAGCAGCTCGAAGCGCGCATGGCGTTCGAGCGCCTCGCCGCCGGCCTCGACGAAGCGGCGGTAATCGAGCGCGAGCGCGTCATCGCCGTCGCGAAGGCGCGCGGCCAGCGCATCCCAGAGCCGGCGCAGCGCCGCCAGCCGTGCGCACGCGACCCCGGGCCAGTCGACGAAATCCCCGCCGGTGCCGGGCACGGACGGGCCGAGCGCATCGCAGGCCGCGGCCTCGGCGCCGAGGCCGGCGGCGTGCGCATCGGCGTGCAGGTAGTTCAGGAACTGGCGGTTCGACGGCGAATACGGGCTGTAATGCTGCGGATCGGCCGCGAACAGCGCATGCACCGGGCTGATCGCGAGCGCCGAGGCGCCGTGCGCCCCGAGGGCGGCGGCGTGCTCGGCGAGGGCCGAGAAATCGCCGACGCCGCCGTCTGCGCCGCGGCGCAGGCCGTAGAGCTGGGCCGCGAAGCCGAAGCCGCGCTCGCGCCCGGCGAGCCGGGCAAAGCCCGGAGCGCCCGCCGGGGCCAGCGCCAGCGCCTGCGCGTGCCCCTCGAGCCTCAGCGTGTAGTAGCCGGCATCGAGCAGCAGCCCCGGCAGCGCCGCGCGCCCGGCGGCATCGGCGATGAGCCGCGTCCCGACGCACTCGCCGGCCTCATCGACGAGTTCGACCGCCGCGCCGGGCTGCGTGCCGAAGGCCGCCGGCAGCGTCCAGGGCTCGGCGCTGCGCAGCACCGCGAGCGCCGGCGGCGCTGCGGCCTCGGCCAGCAGCCGCGCGCGGCTGTCGGCGATCGCGGCCGCACCCGTGCAGTCGATGCCGAGGGCTTCGAGCACCTGCTGCTGCGTGGCGGGGGCGATGGCGTGGCGGATGCCGCGGTAATCGGTCCATTCGGCCGCCAGTCCGGCGGTCTGGGCAAGTGCGGCAAGATCGGCCGGGGCGTGGGGCATCTTGGACTTCCGTCAGGGGGAATCGGGGACCGTGCCTGCGGACAGCCAGACCGTCGTGGCAGCAGCGGCCAGATCGTCACGCGCCAGCGCCGCGGCGGCGCCGTCCCGGCTCTCGTACAGCAGCGAGCCGGCCGGCGGCACGAAGTCGAGCTCGACCGGCATGTCGGCGAGATTCGTGTAGATCGTCAGCATCGTACCGTCCCCGAGGCGCCAGCGGGCACGCAGCGCCGCCGGTCCGAGCGCTGCGCTGCCGAGCGCCCGTGTGCCGGCCAGCCGCGGCGCGAGCAAGGTGTTGCGCAGGTGCAGCAGCGTCGCGACCCGGGCAGCATCCTCGGGATCGCCGGGCTGCGGGCGCGAGGACTCGAACGTCGTCCCGGCGTTCGGGTCCGGGATCGCGGCACGGCGTTCGGGATCGGCGAAAGCCGTGAACTGCGCGAACTCGCGCCGGCGGCCCTCGCGCACGGCCTCGGCGAGTTCGTCGTGGAAGTCGGTGAAGAACAGGAACGGCGTGGTCGAACCGAGTTCGTCGCCCATGAACAGCAGCGGCACCTGCGGGCAGAGCAGCTGCACGGCCAGCGCCGCGCGCCAGGCTTCGAGCCGGCCGGCCTGCGCGCAGAGCGCCAGCAGCCGCTCGCCGAGCGCGCGGTTGCCGATCTGGTCGTGGTTCTGCAGGAAGAACACGAAGGCCGACGGCGGCAGGTGCGCGCTCGGCGTGCCGCGCGGCCGGCCGTCGTGGCCCGGCGAGGGCTCGCCCTGCCAGCCGAAGCCTTCGCCGAGGCAGCGCACGAACAGCTCGCCGGCACGCCCGGCGTAGTTCGCGTAATAGCCCTCGCGCTCGCCGGTCAGCAGCACGTGCAGCGCGTTGTGCGCGTCGTCGTTCCACTGCGCATCGAAGTCGCCGTCGAGGTGCGAAGCCGTGTTGTGCTCGTTTTCGAGCATCAGGTGCACGTGCCGGCCGGGGGTCGCGGCGCGCACGGCAGCGGCCATCTCATCGAGCCAGCCGGGGTCCGGGATCGCGTGCACGGCGTCGAAGCGCAGGCCGTCGAAGCGGTAGTCGAGCAGCCAGTACAGCGCGTTGCCGGTGAAGAAGGCCCGCACCGCCGGTTGCGAGAAGTCGATGGTCGCGCCCCACGGCGACTGCGCATCGGCGACGAAGAACTGCGGCGCATACGCGTGCAGGTAATTGCCCTCGGGGCCGAAGTGGTTGTAGACGACATCGAGGTAGACGCAGAGCCCGAGGCCGTGCGCGGCGTCGATCAGCGCGCGCAGCTGCGCGGGCGTGCCGTAGGCGGTGTCCGGCGCGTAGGGCAGCACGCCGTCGTAGCCCCAGTTGCGCCGGCCCGGGAAATCGGCGATCGGCATCAGCTCGATCGCCGTGATGCCGGCTTCGGCCCAGCGCGGCAGCTGCGCGCGCACGCCGTCGAAGCCGCCGCACACGCCGGCGTGGACTTCGAGGATGACCATCTGCGGCCACGGCCGGCCGCGCCAGTCCGGATACTGCCAGACGTAGTCACCGGGCCCGACGACGACGCTGGCCTCATGCACGTCGCCGGCCTGCAGCCGCGAGGCCGGGTCCGGCACGGCCAGGTCCGCAGCGACGCGGTAGCGGTAGCGCGCGCCGGGAGCGGCGTCGGTCCTGGCCTCGAACCAGCCGCCATCGAGTGCCGTCATCGCCAGCGGCGGCCGGCCGTCGAGTTCAAGCTCGAGCGCGACCTGCGTGCAGCCCGGCGCCCACAGCCGGAACTGCACCTGCCCGTCATCGAGCACGCGCGCGCCGAAGTCGTGATCGGCACGCGCAGGACAGCCGCAGGCGACGGGGCGCTGCACGCCGGCGTTCATGCCGGCACCGGCAGCGGCCCGGGATCATCGAAGCCCGGCAGCGGTTCGGGTTGCGGCTCGGGCGCCGGATCGGGCCACGGGCGCGGCGGGGGCTCCGGGGCCGGGTCGGGGACCGGCTGCGGACGCGGTTCGGGCACCGGATCGGGTACGGGCTCGGGCCAGGGCTCGGGCGCCGGGTCCGGCGCCGGCTCGGGCGGCGGCAGCGGTGCCGGATCGATCGGGCCGTCCGGGGGATCGCTGATCGCATCGACCGGCGCTGCGCCGGCAGCCGCGAGCGCGGCCGATTCGACCGCCACCTCGTCGGGCAGCGGCTCCCGGCGCTGGTGGCCGGCGAGCAGCACGCAGGTGTTCGGCGAGACCACGTAGCGGCCGTCCCGCACCGGATCGCTGTCGAGTTCGGGGTGGGCGCTGTCGATCAGCACGCGGAAGTCATACAGCGGCGGCGGCAGCCGGAACGTGTGCCCGGCCCCGTCGGCGTTGTGCAGCAGCACCAGCACGTCGAGCCGGCCATCGGCACGGCGGGCGGCACGGCGCAGGCCGAGCAGGCGCGCGGCGACGTTGTGCCAGTCGCTGTCGATCAGCTCGACGCCGCGCTCGTCGAACCAGAACACGTCGCGCAGGCCCGCGTCGGACTCGTGGTGACCGTGCTGGAAATACAGCCCCTGCAGCAGCGGCCAGCTGCGCCGCAGCCGGATCAGGCGCTCGACGAAGGTGCGCAGCGCCCTGCCCTCGCCGGTTGCGGCGCGCTCCCAGTCGAGCCACGACAGCTCGTTGTCCTGGCAGTACACGTTGTTGTTGCCGGCCTGCGTCTGCCCGAACTCGTCGCCGGCGAGCAGCATCGGCGTGCCGTGGCTGAAGAACAGCGTCATCAGCAGGCTGCGGCTGACGCGCAGGCGCGCGTCGTTGACGATCACGTCGTCGGTCGGTCCCTCGCAGCCCCAGTTGCAGCTGGCGTTGTCGTTGCCGCCGTCGCGGTTGTCCTCGCCGTTGGCCTCGTTGTGCTTGTCGTTGTAACTGACGAGGTCGCGCAGCGTGAAACCGTCGTGGGCGGTGATGAAGTTCACGCTCGCCCAGGGCTTGCGCCGGTGGTGGTCAAAGAGTTCGGCCGAGCCCTGCAGGCGCGCGGCCAGCGCGCTGCGCAGGCCGTCGTCGCTGCGCCAGTAGCAGCGCACGTCGTCGCGGAAGCGTCCGTTCCACTCGGCCATGCCGGCCGGGTGCTGGCCGATCTGATAGCCGCCGGGGCCGATGTCCCAGGGTTCGGAGATCAGCTTGACGCGGGCGAGCAGCGGGTCCTGCAGCAGCGCATCGAAGAAGCCGCAGCCGGGGTCGAAGCCGTGCACCTCGCGCCCGAGCGTGACGCCGAGGTCGAAGCGGAAGCCGTCGACGTGGAATTCCTGCACCCAGTAGCGCAGCGAATCCATGACCATGCGGATCACCGCCGGATGCGAGAAGTTGACGGTGTTGCCGCAGCCGGTGTCGTTGATGTGGTAGCGGGCGTTGTCCGGCAGCAGCCGGTAGTAGCTGGCGTTGCCGAAGCCGCGCCAGCTCAGCGTCGGACCGAGTTCGCTGCCCTCGCAGGTGTGGTTGTAGACGACATCGAGGATCACCTCGATGCCGGCGGCGTGCAGCTCGCGGACCGCCCACTTGATCTGGCCGAGCGTGCCGTCGGACAGGTAGGCCGGTTCCGGCGCGAAGTACGACAGCGTGTTGTAGCCCCAGTAGTTGGTCAGGCCCTGGTCGAGCAGGTGGTGATCGCGGGCAAAGGCATGGATCGGCAGCAGCTCGACGGCGGTGACGCCGAGCCGGCGCAGGTAGTCGATGACCGCCGGATCGCCGAGCGCGCCGAAGCTGCCGCGCTCGGTGTCGCCCAGGCCGGGAAAGCGCTGCGTGAAGCCCTTGACGTGCAGCTCGTAGATCACCGTGTCCGACCACGGCGTGCGCGGCGCCCGGTCGTTGCCCCAGTCGAACGAGGCATCGACCAGCACCGCCTTCGGCAGGTAGCGGGCGCTGTCGGTGCGATCCGGCACCAGATCGGCCTTCGCACCGCCCATGCGGTAGCCGTACAAGGCCTTGTTCCAGCGCAGCGCCCCGGCGAGCTGGCGCGCATACGGGTCGATCAGCAGCTTGTGCGGATTGAAGCGGTGACCGCGCTGCGGGTCGTACGGCCCGTACACGCGGTAGCCGTAGCGCTGGCCGGGCTGCACGCGCGGCAGGTAGCCGCGCCAGATGCCGTTCGTGCAGTCCGGCAGCTGCAGCCGGCGTTCCTCGCCGCGCGCATCGAACAGGCACAGCTCGACGGCCTCGGCATCCTCGGCGAACACGGCGAAATGCGCACCGCGCCCATCCCAGAGGGCGCCGAGGGCGGTGGCGGAACTCGGCAGCAAGGTGTCGGCGACAGGCATGGTGTCCTCGTGCAGGGCGGATCGTCGGCAGGGCCGGTACACGGTGGCAGGTCGGACCGGGTTCTGCCGCCCGCTGCCCGGACTTCCCCAAGCGGCGGCTCCGGCCTTCGCGGCTGCCGCCGGCTGCCAGCCCGGACAGGCACCGGACACGCCCGGCGGACCGTGTGCGGGGGGTCACACGATCCACCGGGCGCGCCGGCGGAACCCGAAAGGCCAAAAGCGGCTTTTGCCCGGCAGGATTAACGGAGTGCGGCAGGCCGTCCTCAGTTCAGCGCGAGGTCCGGCCGCCGGCCGTTGCGGCCGGTGTGCGGACCGGGCAGCGGCGTGCGCACCGTCAGCGGCGTGCGCGGGGCCGGTGCCCGGACGGGTGCGGTCTCCGGCGGCACGGCCGGCAGCGGCATGGCGGCCCCGGCCCCGCGCGCCTGCAGGTTGTCGAGCATCTCCTGCGTGACCAGCACGATGCCTTCGCTGCTGCGGTGGAACAGGCGCTGGTCGCTGGCGGCGTCCTCGCCGATCACGAGGCCGTCGGGCACGACGCAGCCCTCGTCGATGACGGCACGGCGGATGCGGCAGTTGCGCCCGACGCGCACGTCGGGCAGCAGCAGCGATTCCTCGATGCGGCTGCCGGCCTCGACGCGGGCGCCGGTGAACAGCACCGAGCGCTCGACCGTGGCGCCGGTCACCGTGCAGCCGCCGCAGCAGAGCGCATCCTCGATCACGCTGCGCGGGCCGTCCGGCACCGACGAGAAGCGCGCCGGCGCCGACTGTTCCTCGCCGGTCCACACCGGCCAGCGCTCGTCATCGAGGTTCAGCACCGGCTCGGCGCCGCAGAGCTCGATGTTGGCGCGCCAGAAGGCATCGACGGTGCCGACATCGCGCCAGTAGCCCTGCCTGTCGGGATCGAACAGGTCGCGGAACGGGAAGGCGTGGACGCGCCCGGCGCGGATCGCTTCCGGAATCACGTCATGGCCGAAATCATGCCCGGAATTACGCATGCCGGCGTCGCGCTTCAATACATCGAGCAGATAACGCGCTTCGAACACGTAAATGCCCATGCTCGCCAGCGCGGTGTCCGGACGGCCGGGCATGGGTTTCGGATTCGGGGATTTTTCGATGAAGCCGTGTACGCGCGTGCTTTCGTCGATTTCCATGACCCCGAAATCGACGGCCTCGGACAGCGGCACCTCGATACAGCCGATCGTGATGTCGGCACCGCTGGCCGCGTGATGCGCGAGCATCGGCCCGTAATCCATGTTGTAGACGTGATCCCCGGCCAGCACCAGCACGTAACGCGGCTGGTGGCGGCGGATGAATTCGATGTTCTGGTAAACGGCGTCGGCGGTGCCGACATACCAGGAGCTGAGATCGGAGTTCTGTTCGGCCGGCAGCAGTTCGATGAATTCGCCGAACTGGCCGCGCAGGAAGCTCCAGCCGCGCTCCAGATGGCGGATCAGCGCGTGACTCTTGTACTGCGTCAGCACGCCGATGCGGCGGATGCCGCTGTTGATGCAGTTCGACAGCGTGAAGTCGATGATCCGGAACTTGCCGCCGAAGGGCACGGCCGGCTTGGCGCGGTGCTGGGTCAGGTTGCGCAGGCGCGTGCCGCGCCCGCCGGCCATGACCAGCGCCAGGGTTTCACGGGTCAGACGACTGACGAAACGGGACTCGACGTTCGGCATCACGGGCTTGGTCGGGTGCATCGGCTGAATCTCCTCGGATCGAACCGCCGTTCGCCGGCTGGCGCACGGCCCATTGTCATCGCATCTGGAATGGCAGCCCGCACCGGAAGTTCCGGACCGGCAGCATCGGGAATCAGACGCCTGCCGGTTTCCCTGCTGATTGCGGGCCACCCGCATGCCGGCCCGTTCCGTCTGCCGACCCTTGATCCGGTACTGCCTTGAATGGGCTGAAACTGCGGGTGAAACCATCGGGTGAAACCATTACGCCGGAACCACCGGAATCATTACCTGAACCGCGGTGCGCGCCTGACGCGGCCATCGGCAATCCCGCCCGTCCCGCTGCCAATGCGCCTGCGGCCCGTTCGCCTGCCGCGGGCGCGCAGCGACGCTCGCCCGGACATTTCGGCCCGTGGCCCTGCATCGGTGGGGACGCTGCACGCCGTGCGTTTGCGGTGGCGGGCCGTGCCGGTCCGGCAATCACGGCCCGTACGCCGGAAGCGACGAACAGCACTTTCGATGAGCGCAAGGGCAAAGCGTTCCCGCAACGACAGTTCACTTTCATTGCCAAACGTTCAGCCTGCTGCGCCGCGCGATCCGCTCTGTCGCTGCACTTGCACATCGCGCAAAGCCCGCACCGTGCTTGCTGCCGTGGCGCGCGCGTCTCACCATGCGCGGTCCCGCGTCCGCCCGAGCCCCAGACCTGCCGTGACCGTCGCTGCCGCCGATCCGTACGCCCGCCACACGCCGATGATGCAGCAGTACCTGCGCACCCGGGCCGAGCACCCCGGGGTGCTGCTGTTCTACCGGATGGGCGATTTCTACGAGCTGTTCTACGACGACGCCCGCAAGGCCGCACGCCTGCTCGACATCACGCTGACCGCGCGCGGCGCCTCGGCCGGCGAGCCGATCCCGATGGCCGGCGTGCCCTACCACGCGCTCGAAGGCTATCTCGCGAAGCTCGTGCGCCTCGGCGAGTCGGTGGCGATCTGCGAGCAGATCGGCGATCCGGCGACCAGCAAGGGGCCGGTCGAGCGCAAGGTCGTGCGCGTGGTCACGCCCGGCACGCTGACCGACGAGGCCCTGCTCGAAGAACGGCGCGAATGCCTGCTGCTCGCGCTGCACGCGGTGAAGCAGAGCTGGGGCATCGCGACGCTCGATCTGGCCGGCGGGCGCTTCGTGCTGATGCAGGTCGACGGCGCCGAGGCGCTGCTCGCCGAACTCGAACGCCTGCAGCCGGCCGAGCTGCTCGCGGCCGAGGATGAACCGCTGCCGGCCGCGGTCACGGCGCGCGCCGGCCTGCGCCGGCTGCCGGTCTGGCACTTCGACGGCGAGACGGCGCTGCGCACGCTGAGCGCGCAGTTCGGCACGCAGGACCTCGCCGGCTTCGGCGCCGACGAGCTGCCGGTGGCGGTGGCCGCGGCCGGGGCGCTGCTCGCCTACGTGCACGACACGCAGAAGAGCGCGCTGCCGCACCTGCAGGCGCTCGCGGTCGAGCGGCGCGAGGATGCGCTGATCCTCGATGCCGCGAGCCGGCGCAACCTCGAACTCGAACGCAGCCTGTCGGGCCGCCACGAGCACACGCTGGCCGGCGTGCTCGACGTGACCGTGACCCCGATGGGCAGCCGGCTGCTGCGCCGCTGGCTGGCGCGGCCGCTGCGCGCACGCCAGCCGCTCAGGCTGCGCCAGCACGCGATCGGCGAGCTGCTCGGCGCGCGCGCGCACGAACCGCTGCGCGAGCTGCTGCGCGGCGTGCCGGATGTCGAGCGCATCCTCGCGCGCGTGGCGCTGAAATCGGCACGCCCGCGCGATCTCGGCGGCCTGCGCGCGGCACTCACGCGCCTGCCGGCGCTGCGGGCGGGCGCGGACGGCATCGACTCTCCGCGCCTCGGCGAGCTGTGCGCGGACTTCGGCGAGCATCCGGACACGCTCGCGCTGCTCGAACGCGCGCTGGTCGAGCAGCCGCCGCTGCTGACCCGCGACGGCGGCATGATCGCTGCCGGTTTCGATGCCGAACTCGACGAGCTGCGCGCGCTGTCGGAGAACGCCGATCAGTTTCTCGTCGATCTGGAAGCGAAGGAGCGCGAACGCACCGGCCTGAACCTGAAGCTCGGCTACAACCGCGTCACCGGCTACTACATCGAACTGACGCGCGCCGCCGCCGGCACCGTGCCGGTGCACTGGCACCGGCGCCAGACGCTCAAGGGCGTCGAGCGCTACATCACGCCCGAGCTGAAGGCCTTCGAGGACAAGGTGCTGTCGGCCCGCGAACGGGCGCTGGCGCGCGAGAAGGCCTTGTACGAGGGCCTGCTCGATGCGCTGATCGCCGGACTCGGGCCGCTGCAGCGCCTCGCCGCGGCCCTCGCCGAACTCGACGCGCTGACGACGCTCGCCGAGCGCGCCGGGGCACTCGACCTGGCCTGCCCTGAACTCACCGACGAACCCGGCATCGACATCGTCGCCGGCCGCCACCCGGTGGTCGAGCAGGTCAGCGACGCGCCCTTCGTGCCGAACGACCTGCGCTTCGACGACAGCCGCCGGCTGCTGGTGATCACCGGCCCGAACATGGGCGGCAAGTCGACCTACATGCGCCAGACGGCGCTGATCGTGCTGCTTGCGCACATCGGCAGCTACGTGCCGGCGAAGAGCGCCCGCATCGGCCCGGTCGATCGCATCTTCACGCGCATCGGTGCGGCCGATGATCTCGCCTCCGGGCGCTCGACCTTCATGGTCGAGATGACCGAGACCGCCAACATCCTGCACAACGCCACCGCCGGATCGCTGGTGCTGATGGACGAGATCGGCCGCGGCACCTCGACCTTCGATGGCCTGTCGCTCGCCTGGGCCTGCGCACACCGGCTGGCGCAGATCGGCGCATGCACGCTGTTCGCGACGCATTACTTCGAGCTGACACGCCTGCCCGACGAACACGCCGGCATCGCCAACGTGCATCTCGACGCGGTCGAGCACGGCGAGGGCATCGTATTCCTGCACGCGCTGCAGGACGGCCCGGCCAGCCGCAGCTACGGGCTGGCAGTCGCCGCCCTCGCCGGCATGCCGAAGCCGGTAGTCGCGGCGGCGCGGCGCAAGCTGAAGGAACTCGAACGCGTGCCGGCGCGCCGCGCGCAGCTGCCGGCCGAGCCCGATCCGCAGCTTCCGCTGTTCGCGCCGGAACCGAATGCCGTGGTCGAGGCCCTCAGCGGCATCGATCCGGACAGCCTGAGTCCGCGCGAGGCCCTCGCCGCGCTCTACCACCTGAAATCGCTGCTGCCCTGAGCCGGCCGCAGCCCGGCACGCTTTGAGCTGCCGGCACCCGGCCGTACACTGCGCGGCCTGCCGCCGCATCCAGACCGGTTTTTCGTCTGTCTGTTGTCTGCCTGCCTGCTTGTGTTGTTTGAACGAGGGATACCGCCATGACGTTCGTCGTCACCGAAAACTGCATCAAGTGCAAGTACACCGACTGCGTCGAGGTCTGCCCGGTCGACTGCTTCCACGAAGGCCCGAACTTCCTGGTCATCGATCCCGAGGAATGCATCGACTGCACGCTGTGCGAACCGGAATGCCCGGCCGAGGCGATCTTCGCCGAGGACGACCTGCCGGCCGGTCAGGAGCACTTCATCCAGCTCAACGCCGATCTCGCCAAGGACTGGCCGGTGATCACCGAGCAGAAGGATCCGCTGCCCGACGCGCAGGACTGGGACGGCAAGCCCGGCAAGCTCGGCGAGCTCATCCGCTGAGCCCCTCCCTGCCCGCCCGTATTCCGAGCCAGTCGAGCCAGTCGCAAACACGCCGATGAACGATCCGCAGCAGACGTATCACTTCAACGTCGGGCTCCAGACCTTCCAGCCCTACGTCATCGACAACTCCATGCAGGTGCCGGTGCTCGTCGAGTTCCGCTCCGGCAGGTCGGAGCAGAGCCGTGCGCTCGGCGCGACGCTGGAGAAACTCGCCGCCGAGTACCACGGCGACTTCCTGCTCGCGATCGTCGATGCCGACCGCGAGGTCCAGATCGCGCAGCACTTCGGCGTGCGCACGCTGCCGACCGTGCTGATCGTGTTCCAGGGCCAGATCGTCGATGCGCTCGCCGGCGTGCAGCCCGAGACCGAATACCGCCGGCGCATCGACCAGTACCGGCCGCGACCGGCCGACAAGGTCATCGCCGAATCCGAGGCGCTGTGGGAATCCGGCGAGCGCGAGGCGGCGGTGCGCCGCCTGCTCGAAGGCCTGCGCGAGAGCCCGGCCGAGCCGGACCTGCAGGTGTCGCTGGCCGCGAAGCTGCTCGATCTCGGCCGCTACAAGGAAGCCGGCAACATCCTGCGCAAGCTCCCCGAGGAGCTGCAGCGCATGGACCCGGTGCCGGAGCTGCTCGCGCGCCTCGAAGTCGCCGAGGCCGCGCCGAAGGGCATCGACACCGTGCCGCTCGAAGCCCGGCTCGCCGCCGACCCGAACGACCACGCCGCCCGTCTCGAACTGGCCGAGGCGCTGCTCGGGGCCAGCGAGCACGAGGGCGCCGCCGCGCAATACCTCGAACTGATGCGCCGCAGCCGCGCCTTCGGCGACGACGCCGGGCGTCAGGGCCTGCTGAAGCTGTTCGAGCTGCTCGGCAACGAGCACCCGGTCACCGGCACCTTCCGCCGGCGCATGGCCTCGCTGCTGCTGAACTGATCCCGCCGTCAGCCCGATGAAGTCAACCCGATGAAAACGGGGCCGCGAGGCCCCGTTTTCGTGCCGGCCGGTTATGCGCGGCCTGTCCGCGCCTCAGCGCAGCTCGGGATGGTCGAGCATCATCACCAGCCGCGCCGCCGGCACGTAGCCGGGCACCAGATCACCGTTTTCGAGCACGATGGTCGGCGTGCCCTGCACGCCGACCTGGTTGCCGAGTTCGTATTCCTTCGCGACCGGGTTGTCCGGGCAGCTCGCCTTCGCGACCGCCTGGCCCTTCTTGGCACTGGTGATCGCCGCCTTCGGGTCCTCGGCACACCAGACGCTGACGGCCTTGTCATAGGACTCGCCGCGCAGGCCGCTGCGCGGATAGGCGAGATAGCGCACGCGGATGCCGGCGCGCAGGTAGTTGTCGATCTCCGAATGCAGCTTGCGGCAGTAGCCGCAGTCGATGTCGGTGAACACCGTCACCGTATGTTTGGCCTGCACCGGACCGGGTGGCGCGAACACGATCATGTCGGATTCCGGCACCGCGGCGATCGCCCGCACGCGCAGCTGGCCGCTGCGTGCCTCGGTCAGGTTCTCGCCCTTGTCGATGTCGACCAGATCGCCGCGCAGCACGTAGCGGCCATCGGCGCTGACGTACAGCACGCGCGCCCCGAGGATGACCTCGTACAGGCCCGGCACCGGCGTCGGGTTCACGGCATCGGGCTTGCGGCCGTCGAGCACGGCACTGAGCCGCGTCAGGTCGGGACCGGCCGCGGGCGCGGCCTCTCCGGCGGCAGCGGTCGCCGTACCCAGGGCGATCGCGAGGGCGGCGAACAGGGGTTTCAGCATGGCGGGATTCCGTATCGGGTCATCCGGGGAAGGGCGGCAGCGTAACGCGCGGCCTGCGCCCGCGCACCCGGCACATACGCAGGGCAGCCCTGCCGCAGATGCATCGGTCGAATGACGGCCGCGGACGACGGCCCGCCCCTAGCCGCGCGGGTGGTGGCGCTCGTGCAGGCGCTTCAGGCGCTCGCGCGCGACGTGCGTGTAGATCTGCGTCGTCGACAGATCCGAATGCCCGAGCAGCAGCTGCACGACGCGCAGGTCGGCGCCATGGTTGACCAGATGCGTCGCGAAGGCATGGCGCAGCGTATGCGGTGACAAGCGCATCGGGTCGATGCCGGCGGTCATCGCGTAGCGCTTGATCAGGTACCAGAAGTTCTGCCGCGTCATCGATTCGCCGCGCGAGGTCACGAACAGCGCCTCGGTGAGCCGCATGCCGAGCAGCGCCGGACGGGCCTCGGCGAGATAGCGCTCCAGCCAGTCGAGCGCGGTCTCGCCGATCGGCACCAGCCGCTCCTTGTTGCCCTTGCCGCTGACGCGCAGCACACCGCCGCGCGGGTTGACCTGATCGCGACCGAGCGTGACCAGCTCGCTGACGCGCAGGCCGGTCGCGTACAGCAGTTCGAGCATGGCGCGATCGCGCAGCCCGAGCGAGGTGCCGGCATCCGGCGCCGCCAGCAGCGCCTCGACTTCGGCCTCCGACAGCGAGCCCGGCAGCCGGCGGCCGAGCTTCGGGGTTTCGATCACGCCGGTCGGGTCGACGGCGATGCGGCCGTGGCGCAGCTGGTGGCGGTAGTAATGCCGCAGCGCCGACTGCAGCCGCGCGAGGCTGCGCGGCGACAGCGTGTGGCGGGCGGCCAGATAGGCCTGCAGGTCAGCGGCGCCGGCCTGCAGCAGCGTCATGCCGCAGCGCCTGAGCGACAGCCAGCCGGCGCAGGCGCGCAGATCGGCGCGATAGGCCGCGAGCGTGTTGGTGCTCAGGCCCATCTCCATCCAGACCTCGTCGATATAGGCCTCGATCGCCGTTTCTTCCGTTGCCGGCACGATCGCGGTCAAGGCGCCGGCATCCTGCTCCGGCATACTGCCGATTCCGTCATCCATCTCCCTGGTGCTCCTGCTGATGTTGCATCCGTCTGTGCGCCCCTGCCTCGGATTCGCCGCCTGCAGCGGGACGGGCAAGACAACGCTGCTGCTCGAACTGATCCCGCGGCTCGTGGCGGCCGGCCTGCGGCTCGGACTCGCCAAGCACAGCCACCACGCCCTCGACCTCGACCGCACCGGCAAGGACAGTCAGCGGCTGCGGATGGCTGGTGCCGCGCAGGTGGTGGTGGCCGCACCGCGACGGCTGGCGCGCATCGAGGCCTGCAGCCGCAACCTGGCGGAATGTCTGGCGCTGCTCGCACGCGCGCCGGCCGCCCCGGACCTGATCCTCGTCGAGGGCTGGAAGCATGCGCCGATTCCCAGACTCGAACTGCACCGGCCGGCGCTCGGCCAGCCGCTGCTCGCCCCTGCCGACCCGCTGATCCTCGCCGTCGCCTGCGATGCGCCCCCGCACACCCCGGCCGGCGTGCCGCTGCTGCCGCTCGGCGATGCGGATGCCATCGCCGCCTGCGTGCTAGGCTGGCTCGCCGCCGGTCGCCTCGGGTGATGCACGGCAGCATAACGAACTTTCCCGTCCCGACCGTATTGCCGGCTGAGCATGACCCCATCTGCATCAAACCCGAAGCGCGCACTCAGCGTCCTCGTCACCGGCTGTTCGAGCGGCATCGGCCATTGTGCTGCGCACGGCCTGCGCGCACGCGGTCACCGCGTGTTCGCCGCGGCGCGGCGCAGCGCCGATGTCGAACGGCTGCGGGCGGAAGGACTGGAAGCGGTCATGCTCGATCTGGATGACGATGCCGGCATCGGCTCGGGTCTCGATGCCGTGCTTGACGCCACCGGCGGCCGGCTCGATGCGCTGTTCAACAATGGTGCCTACGGCCAGCCCGGCGCGGTCGAGGATCTCACGCGCGCCGCCCTGCGCGAGCAGTTCGAAACCAACCTGTTCGGGACCGCGGTGCTGACCAATCGCGTGATTCCGGTCATGCGCCGCCAGGGGCACGGCCGCATCGTCATGAACAGCTCGCTGCTCGGCTATGCCGCAATGGCCTACCGCGGCGCCTACAACGCCAGCAAGTTCGCGCTCGAAGGCCTGACCGACACGCTGCGCCTCGAACTCGCCGGCAGCGGCATCCACGTCAGCCTGATCGAACCCGGCCCGATCACCAGCCGCTTCCGTGCCAACGCCGAAGCCGCCTTCCATCGCCACATCGACCCGGCGGGCAGCGTGCATCGCGCCGCCTACGTGGCGATGGCCGAGCGCCTCGCCAGACCCGGCCCGGCCGCCCCGTTCACGCTCGGCCCGGAAGCGGTGCTCGACAAGCTCGTGCATGCGCTCGAAAGCCCGCATCCGCGTCGCCGCTATCCGGTCACGCTACCGGCACATGCGTTCTGGTGGCTGCGCCGGCTGCTGCCGTTCTGCCTGATCGACCGCATCCTCGCCGCCGCCGGCGGCAGCGGCAGGCGCTGAACTGCGGTTCAGCCGGTCTGCTTACGACGGTTGCGGATCTGCCGATGAACCGGCTCCCGACAGGGAGCCGGTTTTTTATTGCCGGTTGCGGCAATTCCGCGTCAAGCCCTGCTCCATTCGCAGGGAATGCGCGGGAAGAAGGGCAAAAGGCTCGTCTGCGCTGTCGGGTCTGCGCTGATTCGCCTGCTGCCGGCGAAACACCGCTTCGGCTTTGGATTGCGGATTCAATCGCCGCCGGAGTTTCGATCGACCGAAAAGACGAAACCCCGATCCATGAGTGGATCGGGGTATCGGGGATAGGAGCCTGGCGGTGACCTACTTTCACATGGGGAGGCCCCACACTATCATCGG
>JAFEGB010000335.1 GCA_018240295.1 Pseudomonadota bacterium | reverse complement strand
CAACCCGTGGAACACCAGTTTCGTGTTCCTCGTCTGCTTCGCGTACTACGGCGGCTTCTGGGTCCACGGCGGCCAGACGCTCGGCCTGCGCACCTGGAAGATGCGCGTGCAGCTGCCCGGCGGCGGGCGCATCGGCTGGTGGCATGCGCTGCTGCGCTTCCTGGCCGGCCTCGCCTGGCTCGTGCCGGGGCTCGGGCTCTACAAGGCGCTGCACGCGCCGGTGTGGATGGCGATCGCGCTGTCGCTTGCCTGCCTGATCGCGACGCTGGCGAGCCGCCTGCCCGACCGGGCGGCCGGCACCGAGATGGTCCGGCTTCTCAGGGATGGCAGGGGCGGCTGATCAGTCGTCTGCCCGCACCGGCTGCCGTCCCCCGTGACGTCCCCTGCATTCATGGCCCTCTGCCGGTCGTGCCGGGATCACAGCCTGCGACCGGCGACAGCACGCGCGCCAGCGTGCGCAACCGCCGCTGCAGGTTCGCACGCGCCGGTGCCTCGGCATCGGTGTGCAGCGCGGCCGTGAAGTAGAGACGCGCCCGCGCCAGCAGCCCCGACAGAAACGCCCGCTCCCCCGCACCGTATTCGGCCTCCCCGAGTTCCGGTCGCTCGGCCCGCAGCTTCCTGCCGTCGCGCGCGAAGCTCGATCGCGACAGCGCCAGTCCGGCCAGATCGATGTCGACGGTCCAAGCCGCGACCGCGCCCGTCGGCGGCTGGCGGTGCGTGGTGGCGAGGATGGCGTCGGCGACCAGATCGACGCTGGCCGGCGCGAAGCCCGCAGCCTGCGCCCGCCACCAGTCGGCGCTTCTCGCCTCGTTGTCGCGCGCCGCCGGTGCGTAGATCACGTCGTGGCACCAGAGCGCCAGCTCGACGAGATCGGGCTGCGGCACCGCCGGGCGGTAATGATCCAGCGTGCGCAGGCAGCGGCGGATGTGCGCGAGCGTGTGGTAATGCCGCTGCGGCTCGGCGTAGTGCGCGGCGAGTCCGGCGAACACCTGCCCGGCGTCGCGTCCGCCGTGCGCGTGCCAGAGCCGGCAGAAGCGATCGTGTAAGCCTGACGATGACATGACGGCCCCCCTCCCCGGCTCAGCCCGCATCGTCCGCCGGGGCCGCGGCTTCGGGTGCATCGACCGTATACAGCGGCGTCGCCACCGAGCGCCCGCGCACGCGCACCTCGCCGACCGACCGCCACGCGAAGCGCGCCTCGCCGGCCGCGAGCCGCGTGGCCTCCGACAGCAGCACGCGCGTGCCGTAGTCCTTGTTCAGCGGCTCCAGGCGCGCCGCGAGGTTCACGGCATCGCCGTAGACCGTGTACGCCAGCCGCTCGCCGGCCCCGACCAGCCCGCCGACGACGATGCCGGTGTTGATGCCGATGCGCGCCGCGAGCCGCACGCCGGTCCCGAAGCGGTGCGTCGCCATCAGCGTCCGGATGTCGAGGGCCGCCGCCACCGCGGCGGCCGCGTGATCGGCGTGCGGCTGCGGCAGATTGAAGGTCGCCATCACCGCATCGCCGATGAACTGGTCGACGACGCCGCCGTGGCGCTCGATCGGCGCGACCACGGCCTCGAACACCTCGTTCAGCAGCGCGATCAGCTGCGGCGGCGGCAGCGCCTCGGCCAGCGTCGTGAAGCCTTCGAGATCGAGGAACAGGATCGTCGCCGGCGCCAGCTCGCCGTCGCCGGTCGGCGGGCGCTCGGTGGCGGCGGCGATGCGCACGGCCACCGCCATCGGCAGAAAGCGCGACAGCTGCATCGCGGCGTTGGACTCGACCGTCGCCCGCACCAGCAGCCGCTGCCCGCGCGCGACCGCGAGCGCGAGGATCAGCGTCACGGTCAGCATCGTCGCGAGCTTGTCGAACTCGCCGCCGAGCAGCACGGCGTTGGCGGTCAGGTAATGCACGTAGTCGCGCGTGATCGCCGCATCGTGCAGGTTGCCGCCGATCGCAAGCCCGACCAGCGCCGCCCAGCCGGCCACCGCCACCGCACCGGCCGCGATCACGAAGCGCAGCTCGACGCGCAGCACGCGCAGCACGACGAAGATGAACGCATACAGCAGCGTCGGCGCCTTCAGCGAGAACGCCGGCGGCTGCATGTACTGGACGTGGAAGCTCCAGATCAGCCCGTACAGCAGCGCGAAGTCGGCGACGATCGACAGGTACGCCGCCCAGTCCGGCAGCCGCCGGCGCTGCGTCCACGCCAGCCGCGTCAGCGTCACCAGCAGATAGCCGGCCAGCGCCCACGGCACCGGACTCGGCGCCGGACTCGGCGGGCTCGGTGCGATCGCCCACAGCAGGCCGAAGGTCAGCACCACGGCCAGTTGCACCTGGCCGATCAGCCGCTCGCTGGCCTGCTGCTCGGCGCGGATCGCGGCGAGCAGGCGCGGCGGCAGCGCGGGGCTGCGGGATTTCGCGGGGATGGTCGGCATCGGGCGACACTCCGGGCACGGGACAGGCAAGGCACTTCAGGGACCGTGCCAGCGCCTGCAGGCCGGCATTTGTCTGTCCGATCCGCCACTTCCGCGCCTGCGCGGGCGGTCGTCGACCACGAGCACCCGCGCTGCGTCGTGGCCCGCCACTGCCGATCGCAGCCCGAATCCGTGCGATCACCGATCCGTGCCTGCCGCGCAGGGGGCATCCCTTGCCACGCATCGAAGTGCAGATGCCGCGCATCGGTCGTCCCTTGCCACGCAGGGAAGCGCCCCTGCTTGCCGGACGGCTTGCGGACTGCCGCGACCACGCGGCCGTGCGCGCTGGCCATGAATCTGTCCAGCCGTCAAATCTGCTTGCCAGCCGGCCCTGCCGGCCGCAAACGCGCGGCGCATGCTTGCCGCCACGCCACGACCGCAGCCCGTGCGGCCGGCGATTGCAGGAGTGCCCGTGCCATGCAGATCGGTGTCCCGAAAGAGATCAAGAACCACGAATACCGGGTCGGACTGACCCCCGCGAGCGTGCGCGAGCTGGTCGCGCACGGCCACACGGTATTCGTCGAACACGATGCCGGACTCGGCATCGGCTGCGACGATGCGCAGTACCTCGCCGCAGGCGCCACGGTCCTCGGGACGGCCGCGGAAGTCTTCGAACGCGCCGCAATGATCGTGAAGGTCAAGGAACCGCAGCCGGTCGAGTGCCGGCGCCTGCGCGCCGGGCAGCTGCTGTTCACCTACCTGCATCTGGCCCCGGACCCGGAACAGACCCGGCTGCTGGTCGAATCCGGCGTCACCGCCATCGCCTACGAAACCGTCACCGGTGCACGCGGCGGCCTGCCGCTGCTCGCGCCGATGTCCGAAGTCGCCGGCCGCATGGCGATCCAGGCCGGCGCGCATGCGCTGGAAAAGGCCCACGGCGGCCGCGGCGTGCTGCTCGGCGGCGTGCCCGGCGTGGCGCCGGCGCAGGTGACCGTGATCGGCGGCGGCGTGGTCGGGGCCGGCGCGATCCGCATGGCGGTCGGCATGGGCGCGCACGTCACCGTGCTCGATCGCGACATCGATCGGCTGCGCGCGCTCGACATCGAATACGGCCCGCGCCTGACGACGCTGTTCGCGACCCGCGACGCGATCGAGGCGCAGGTGCTCGAATCCGATCTGGTGGTCGGGGCGGTGCTGGTGCCGGGCGCGGCGGCGCCGAAGCTGGTCACGCGCGCGCAGCTCGCGCAGATGCGCCCCGGCGCGGTGCTGGTCGATGTCTCCATCGACCAGGGCGGCTGCTTCGAGACCTCGCACCCGACCACGCACGCCGAACCGACCTACGTCGTCGACGGCATCGTGCATTACTGCGTCGCCAACATGCCGGGCGCGGTGCCGCGCACCTCGACCTTCGCGCTGAACAACGCCACGCTGCCGTACACGCTGGCGCTGGCCGACAAGGGCTTCCCGCAGGCGCTGTTCGACGATGCGGGCCTGATGGCCGGGCTGAACGTGCACGCCGGGCGCATCACCTGCCGCGCGGTCGCCGAGGCGCTCGACTACGAGTGCGTCGAGCCGGGCGAATGGCTGCGCGGCTGAAGCCGGGCTTGCGCGGGCCGCACGACCGGCTCATGCCGAACACTGCGGAGCACTCCGCTTTTCAGCCCCTCGCCCCTCGCGGGAGAGGGGTTGGGAGAGGGGCAGGAAAACCATGCCTTTACGCGTGACCGGCATCAGGCCGTGATGACGGTCTCGCCGCTCGCCTCGTTGCCGCCGGTGTCGCGCCAGCGCACGCGCACGGTCTCCCCGGGCGCACCGCCGCCAAACGCGAAGTGATGGAAGGGATTGCGGGCGATGCCGGGGCCGAAGTCGGCCTGCAGCAGCTCGTGCGTCCGGCCGTCGGCTGCGATCCGCTCGACGATCAGCGTGTCGATGTACAGCGCCGGGATCGGGGCGCCGCTGTCCGGGTCGCGCTCGCGGCCGGTGTGCATCGGGTGGCGGATCAAAAGCCGCACCTCGGTGCGGCCATCGAGAAACCGGGCTTCGATGCGGACCGGATCGGGGCTCATCGTCGTCAGCCGCAGGCGCCGGTGCCGACCTCGACGCGGGTTTCGGCGTACAGCAGCGCACCGTCGGCCAGCTCGGCGACCGCGCAGACCCGGCCGCTGGCGGCGAGCTTGATGCGCAGCGCCAGCCAGGCTTCGACGCCCTCGCCGAAGCGCCAGCGCCCGAGCAGCGGCACCGGGTTGTGCTCGGCGAACAGCGTCAGCGCGAGGACCGGGCGGCTGCGCGCATCGATGCGCAGCGGCACCTGCGCGGCGTTGTCGGCGCTCTGCGGGGCTTCGATCCTCAGGGCGGCATCGCGCAGGCGCGGGCGATCGCCGTACTGCGCGCGCAGCGCATCCTCGAGGCTCGTCGCCGCAAAGGCCGTCAGCGGCCGGCCCTCCCGGGCCGCGGCACGCGCGGCCAGCCATGCGGCCGGCAGCGCGGCGAGCCATGCGAGCAGGCGCCGGCGGCTCGCCATGTTCAGTCGAGCACGGTGACCGGGATGCGGCACTGCGCCTGCACGTCCTCGCAGACCGAGCCGAGCAGCAGGTGCGTCAGCGCCGCCTGCGGATGGCGGCGCATCACGACGAGGCCGAAGTGCTGTTCGTGCGCGAAGCGCACGATGGTCTCGGCGAGGTGACCGACGATGACGTGGCAGAGCGGCTCGACGCCGGCCGCCCGGCACTGCGCGAGCGACGGCGCCAGCGCCTGCTCGCCCTCCTCGCGGTGCCAGTCATGCAGGGTGCGGCCGTCGACGAGCAGCTTCGCGTGGCAGGACTCGACCGGCAGGCGCACGTGCAGCAGATGCAGCTCGCCGCCGCGCTCCGCGACGATCGCAAGCGCGTGCGCGACCGCATCGGCGCTTTCGGGCGTGCCGTCCACCGGCACCAGGATCTTCGAAACGCTCATGTCGGCAACTCCCGGGGGCAGCAGGCGATCGGGTGCGGCGGGCGTCATTCGTCGCGGCGCGCTTCGGACAGCAGGTCTTCGAGCGGAGCCGGCGCGGCGCGTCCGGCGCGCGCCGCGAGCTGGCGGCCGATCAGCACGACGGCGAGCGCCCCGACGAGGCTGGCCGGCCAGTGTGCCCAGTCCGGCGCGTCGAACCCGAGGCGTTCGAGCAGCGGATCGTGGACCGCCAGCCCGCCGGCGATCCAGCCGAGCAGCGCCCCGCCGATCACGATGATGACCGGGAAGCGGTCCATCAGCCGCAGCACGAAGTGGCTGCCCCAGACGATGATCGGCACGCTGACGAGGATGCCGAACACCACCAGCGCCAGCTCGCCGCGCGCCGCAGCGGCGACGGCGACGACGTTGTCGATGCTCATGACCGCATCGGCGACGATGACGGTGCGCACCGCCGCAAGCAGCGTCGTGCCGCCCTCGATGCCGTCGTGACCGTCGTCGGCCTCGGGCTGCAGCAGCTTGATGCCGATCCACAGCAGCAGCGCCGCCCCGATCAGCTTCAGGCCCGGCACCAGCAGCAGCTGCAGCGCGAACGCGATCATGACGATGCGCAGCACGATGGCGCCGGCCACGCCCCAGCGCACGCCGAGCCGGCGCTTGTCCTCGGGCAGGCGCCGGCAGGCGAGCGCGATGACCACGGCGTTGTCGCCGCCGAGCAGGATGTCGATGGCGATGATCTGCAGCACGGCGAACAGCCAGCCGCCGATGCCTTCGAGTTCAGGCATGGCGCGTCTCCCCGACGCGCGTGGCGTCAAGCATATGGATGGATGACATTCGGTACGGCTCCGGCAGCACCGGCGCACGGTGCCTGAGCTGTAAAGCGCGCGATTGTGAACGCGCGGGCGGTCCGGAACAAACGCCGGACGCACCAGATGCCCCGGCACGACCGTGCCGCGAGCGTTGAGGGCAGGCGTCCCGGGCTTCAGCAGATTCAGACGCCCGATGCCGGTCACCGATACGTGCGACCCTGCCCGGCGGTTTCAGGGCCGCGTAGACTAGCCGGTCGCCCGATCCGCGCGCCCCGAGCCTGCCGCCATGTACAACGCCAACGCCCTGCCACCCGATCTGCTCGATGAACTGCGTGCGCTGCTCGGCGATCGCCTCTCGACCGGGCTGGCGGTGCGCGAGCATCACGGCCGCGATGAATCGAGCCATCCGGCGGCGCTGCCCGATGCCGTGGTCTGGCCCGAAACCACCGAGGAAGTCTCGACCATCGCGCGGCTCTGCCATGCCTTCCGCGTGCCGATGATCCCGTTCGGCGTCGGCAGCTCGCTCGAAGGCCACGTGATCCCGCTGCACGGCGGCGTCAGCATCGACCTGTCGCACATGAACCGCATCCTGGCGCTGCACGTCGAGGATCTCGACGCCACCGTGCAGGCCGGCGTCACGCGCAAGCAGCTCAACGCCTGGCTGCACGATTCCGGGCTGTTCTTCCCGATCGATCCGGGTGCCGATGCGACCCTCGGCGGCATGACCGCGACGCGCGCCTCCGGCACCAACGCCGTGCGCTACGGCTCGATGCGCGAGGCGGTGCTGGCGCTGACCGTCGTGCTCGCCGACGGGCGCGTGATCCACACCGGCACGCGCGCGCGCAAGTCGGCGGCCGGCTACGACCTGACGCGGCTGTTCGTCGGTTCCGAAGGCACGCTCGGCATCGTCACCGAGATCACCGTGCGCCTGCACCCGCATCTGGAGGCGATCTCGGCTGCGGTCTGCGGCTTCCCGGACGTGGCCTCGGCGGCGCGCACGGTGATCCAGACCATCCAGACCGGCGTGCCGGTGGCGCGCGCCGAGCTGCTCGATGCGCTGTCGATGCGCGCGATCAACGCCCATTCGAAGACGAACTGGCCCGAGGTGCCGACGCTGTTCTTCGAGTTCCACGGCACCGAAGCCGGCGTCGCCGAACAGGCCGAAACCGTGCAGGCGCTGGCGCACGAGCACGGCGGCACCGACTTCCGCTGGGCCACGCGTCAGGAAGAACGCACGCAGCTCTGGGCGGCGCGCCACGATGCCTACTTCGCCTGCCTGCAGCTTCGGCCCGGTTCGCGCTCGCTGACCACCGATGTCTGCGTGCCGATCTCGCGGCTGGCCGAATGCATCGAGGCCACGGCCGCCGATGTCGCCGGCATGCCGATGCCGGTGCCGCTGCTCGGCCACGTCGGCGACGGCAACTTCCACCTGCTGGTGCTGACCGACCCCGACAGCGCCGCCGAGCGCGAGGCCGCGCACGCGCTGTCACACCGCCTGGTGCTGCGCGCGCTGGCCATGGGCGGCACCTGCACCGGCGAGCACGGCGTCGGCTTCGGCAAGATGGGCTACCTCGCCGAGGAACACGGCGAGGCGCTCGACGTGATGCGCGCGATCAAGCACGCGCTCGATCCCTACGGGCTGATGAATCCGGGCAAGATCGTCGAGACCGAGCCGCAGGACGCACGGCGCTGAAGGCGCGGCGGCTTGCGAAGCCTCCGGCCGCCCCGCCCCATCCCGGCCGCGGCATTCATGCCTGCCGCTCGCCGGTCCGCGTGATCAGCACGACCGCGGCCAGCACCAGCGCCATCGCCACGTAACCGCCGGCGCTGATCGATTCGCCGCCGAAGCTGACGCCGAGCAGCACCGCGATCACCGGGTTCACGTAGGCGTAGCTGGTCGCGAGCGCCGGACGCACGCGGCTGACCAGGTACATGTAGGCGCTGAAGCCGACGATCGAGCCGAACACGACCAGATAGCCCCAGAGCCACGGCGTCGCCGGATGCAGCGGCCAGCCGATGCGCTCGCCGGTCACGAGGCCGGCGAGCACGAGCACGCCGCCGCCGACCAGCATCTCGGCCGCAAAGCCGCTCGCACCGGGCGGCAGCCTCAGGCGACGTGACAGCATCGAGCCGTAGGCCCACAGGGCGGAGGCCGCCAGCAGCACGAACGCCCCGCGCGGTTCGGCGCGGAAGTCCTTTTCGAGCGCGAGCAGCGCCACGCCGAGGAAGCCGATGCCGATGCCGATCCATTCGGCGCGCCGCGGCCACTGCCCCCAGCAGCCGTTGATCAGGGCCGCCCACAGCGGCACGGTCGCGACCACGACCGCGGCGAGTCCGGAGCCGACCCACTGCTGCGCGACCGCGACGCCGCCGGTGCCGCCGCCGAGCAGCAGCACGCCGACGATGCCGGCATCGCGCCAGCCGCGCCGGTCCGGCCACGGCACGCCGCGCCAGCGCAGCCACGCGAACAGCAGGACCGCGGCGAGCATGCCGCGGCTGCCGATCTGCAGGAACGGCGGGATGTCGACGAGCACCAGGCGCATCGCCAGATAGGTCGAGCCCCAGATCACGTAGACGGCGGCGAGCGACAGCACGATGGCCGGGGCGAGGCGCAGCGGCGCGGCTGCGGGAAGGGCGAGCGTGGAATCGGTCATGACGGCGAAGGGCGGGGTGCGCAGGGGCCGGCATCATCCGCCCGCCGTGCGAAGGCTGGCGATGGGCGCGGCGCATGGCCGGAGAACGGCGATCGGGGTGGCGAAGCGGCCCGGAGCTGCGTCCGGCTTCGTGCCGGCCTGCCGCGGTGGCGGCGCCCGTACGCCGGCAGCCGGCCTTCTGCAGACATCGCGGGCTTGCAGCAAAGACGGCGGGGCGGCCTTGCGCCGCCCCGCCACCAGCCTGCGCTGCCGTGCGATCAGCTCGCCGTATCCGCCGCCAGCGCAGCCGGCAACGACCCGGACTGCGGGGCACTGCGGTGATGGCCGAGCACGTGGTACAGCACCACCAGCAGCACCAGCCAGAGCGGACCGACGTAGAGCGCGATGCGGGTATCCGGGAACCAGGCCAGCAGGCCGACGACCAGCGCCAGGAAGCCGAGGCTGAACCAGGCGCTGTACGGCCACCACGGCATGCGGTACTCGGCCGGCGCGCCCTTGAGGGTGCGGAAGCGCAGCTGCGAGCACAGGATCATCGCCCAGGTCCACACCGCGCCGAAGGTCGAGATGCTGGTGACCCAGACGAACACCTTCTCGGGCACGAGGTAGTTCAGCAGCACGCCGATCAGCAGCATCGCGCTGGAGCCGAGGATCGCCCAGACCGGCACGCCGCCGCGCGACACCCGGCCGAACACCGGCAGCGCCTGACCCTGCTCGGCCAGATTGAACAGCATGCGCCCGGTGCTGTAGATGCCGCTGTTGCACGAGGACAGCGCGGCGGTCAGCACGACGAAGTTGATGATGCCGGCCGCACCACCGATGCCGACCTTCTGGAAGGTCAGCACGAACGGGCTGCCCTGCGTACCGATCTCGTTCCACGGATACAGCGCCATGACCACGAACAGCGCGCCGACGTAGAAGATCAGGATGCGCCAGAACACCGAGTCGATCGCGCGCGACAGCGCCTTCTTCGGGTCCTTCACCTCGCCGGCGGTCAGGCCGATCATCTCGATGCCCAGATACGCGAACATCACCATCTGCAGCGACATCAGCACGCCGGTCACGCCGTTCGGCAGGAAGCCGCCGTGTGCCCACAGGTTGGAGATGCCGACCGCCTCGCCGCCGTTGCCGAGGCCGAAGAAGATCACGCCGCCGCCGATCAGGATCATCGCGACGATCGCGACGACCTTGATCGCCGCGAACCAGAACTCGAACTCGCCGTACGCCTTCACGGCGATCAGGTTCACCGCCGTCATCGACACGAAGGCTGCGAGCGCCCACAGCCAGGCCGGCGAGCCGGGGAACCACATCTGCATGTAGATGCCGACGGCGGTGATCTCGGCCATCGCCGTGACGATCCACAGGAACCAGTAGTTCCAGCCGGTCAGGTAGCCGGCCAGCGGGCCGAGGTATTCATGCGCGTAGCGGCCGAAGGAGCCGGCGACCGGCTGGTTGATCGCCATCTCGCCGAGCGCACGCATGATGAAGAACATCGCGAGGCCGCCGATCGCGTAGGCGATCAGGATGGCCGGGCCGGCGAGCTTGATCGCCGCGCCCGAGCCGAGGAACAGCCCGACGCCGATGGCGGCGCCGAGGGACATCAGCGTGATGTGTCGTTGTTCGAGACCACGATGCAGGGTGGCTGCCATGGTGTTGCTCCGCTAGGTGGTGCCTGCAGGAAGAACCGGCCCCGGTCTGTAGGTGCCGGGTGCGGAAAGGCGGCGCGCGGGGATCAGCCCGGCAGCCGCACGATGGCTTCGATCTCGACGCGCGCATCGCGCGGCAGGCGCGCGACCTGCACGGTCGAGCGCGCCGGCCGGTGCTCGCCGAAGTGCCGGGCATAGACGGCGTTCAGACGCGGGAAGTCGTCGAGGTCGGCGACATAGACGGTGGTGCGGATCACGTCGGCGAAGCCCGCGCCGGCGGCCTCGATCACGGCGCGCAGGTTCGCGAGCACCTGCGTGGTCTGGACCTCGATGTCGCCGGCGACGAAGCGGCCGTCGGCATCGAGCGGAATCTGGCCGGACGTGTACAGCAGGCCGGCGGCGATGACGCCCTGCGCGTAGGGGCCGATCGCGGCCGGCGCGGCGGGGGTGGAAACGATCTGCATGGGATTCTGGCTCCGTGGATCGGGACGGCCCCCGGACGGGAGGCGTGACCATCCTTGGCAATCCCGATGCCAGGCATCAGAAACGCTTGTATTTCAGCAGCTTGAAGGATTTTTGCTCGATCCGGCGCCGGACCTTCCGTACACGATCGAATACAGCAGACGGCCGGCCACCGGCAGAACCGGCATCAAGTTGATCCGGATCAATGACTTGATCGGCAGGGAAGCTTCTGTAAGCGATTGGCTACGCGTATGCGTCCGGCTACAGATGCGCCGGGCCCGCTGTCCATCCGCTTTCGGCAAGGGTGATGCCAGATAATATGATGGTATAAAAATAAATCAAACCAAGCTTCTGGCCTTCCGGCCGGCCGTCCGGAACGCCCGCCTTCAGGACTCCCGACCGATCCGGTACTTGCGCAGCTTCTTCGCGATCATCGTGTGCGAGGTGCCCAGATGCGCGGCGAGCCGGCGGCTCGACGGGAACTGCGGCCACAGCCGGGCCAGCAGTTCGCGCTCGCAGCGCTCGACGGCGGCGAACCAGCCATCGCCCGCTGGATCGCCGGAAAAAGCCGCCACCGGCGCCGCCGGTGCGGACGGCGACCCTTCCTCGCCGGCGTGGATCGCGTTGTCGGCGAGTTCGAAGTCGGCGGCTTCGAGCACGCTGCGATCACTCATCGTCACGGCCCGGAACACGACGTTCTCGAGCTGGCGGACGTTGCCGGGCCAGAGGTGCTGCCTGAGCAGCGCAGCGGCACTCGTGCCGATCCGGCACGGCGGGCGCCCGGTCTGGGCGCAGGCGCGCACCGTGAAATGCCCGGCCAGCAGGCGGATGTCGTCGCCACGCTCGCGCAGCGGCGGCACGGTCAGCGTGAGCACGTTCAGCCGGTACCAGAGGTCCTCGCGAAAGCGCCCTTCCGCGACCATGCGTTCGAGGTCGCGGTGCGTGGCGCTGACGATGCGCACGTCGACGCGCTGCTCGCGGCTGCCGCCGACACGCCGGAAGCTGCCGTCGTTCAGGAAGCGCAGCAGCTTGGCCTGCAGGTACGGCGACATCTCGCCGATCTCGTCGAGGAACACCGTGCCGCGATCGGCGAGTTCGAGCAGGCCGGGCTTGCCGCCGCGCTGCGCGCCGCTGAAGGCGCCGGGCGCGTAGCCGAACAGCTCGCTCTCGGCGAGGCTCTCGGGCAGCGCCGCGCAGTTGAGCGCCAGGAACGGCGCGCCGCGCCGGCGGCTGGCGTGGTGGCAGGCGTGGGCGATGAGTTCCTTGCCGGTGCCGGTCTCGCCGAGGATCAGCAGCGGCGCCTCGACCGCAGCGACGCGCGCGGCCCGGGCCTTCAGCACACGCATCGGCGGCGAGTCGCCGAGCAGGCGCTCGAAGCCGCCTTCGTCGGGGTTCTGCAGCGCGTGCAGGCGTTCGCCGATGCGGCTCGGCGCGTGCAGCGTCAGCACGCCGCCGGCAACGCGGCCGTCGGCCTCGGCCAGCGGTTCGACCTGCGCGAGGAAGGCCGCGCCTTCGAGCTGGACCTCGCGGATCGGCAGCCGGAAGCCGTTGTCGCGCAGTTGCGCCTGCAGGCCGGGTTCACCGAACAGCGCATCGAGTCCGACGCCGGCGAGCGCCGCTTCCGGCCGGCCGGCGACGCCGGCGGCGGCCGGGTTGGCGAGCAGCACCGCGCCGTGCTCGTCGAGCCCGAACACCGGATCGGCCATCGCGCCGAGCAGCGCATCGAGCTGCAGCTGCCGGCGCAGGCCGGGCAGCACGTCGATCGGCGTGATGGTCTCGACGCCGGCGACGGCGATCAGCGCCTGCACCAGCGCATCGAGCGCGCCGGCATCGAGCCCGGGCGCATCGACGTACAGGTAGGGCGGCCCGACCTCGACGGCGACGACGTTGAGCCGGCGCCCGGCCAGCACGGCGAGGATCTCGTGGGCGATGCCGACGCGGTCGGCGAAGCGGATGGCGAGGCGCATGGCGCGCCAGTGTAGCCAGCGGCCCCGGCAAAGCGGCGTGCGGATGGCTGCATGCCGCGCAGGCGCCGGGTTACGCTGCGCGCCGGCCGCGCCGCTGCGTGCGCCCCATCCCCCTGCCCTCGCCTGACCGCCCCCGATGCCCGCCCTGTCCGACCTGCCGCCCGGCACGCCCGTCATCGCCGGCGTGCTCGGCCTGATCCTGTTGCTGCTGCTGTTCGCGCTGCGCGGTCGCGGTGCGCGCAAGGCCTACCGGCGCGCCGGCCCGCTGTTCACGGCGGCCGAGAAGCGCTTTCTCGATGCGCTGGAGCGCGCCGTCGACGGGCGGGCGCGCGTCTACGGCAAGGTGCGGCTCGCCGACCTGCTGACGGTGCGCGACACGGTCACCGGCAAGCACTGGTTCCGGGCCTTCAACGCCATCGCCTGCAAGCACGCCGATTACGTGCTCTGCTCGCTCGACACGCTGGAGCCGCTGCTCGTCATCGAACTCGATGACAGCAGCCACGCCCGGGCCGACCGCCGCCAGCGCGATGCCTTCGTCGACGAGGCGCTGACCGGGGCCGGCATTCCGGTGCTGCACGTGCCGGTGCAGTCGCGCTATGCGCTGCGTGACGTGCAGGAGGCGCTGCGCGACTTCCTGCCGCCGCGCTGAGGCGGCGACAGGCGTGCTGCAGGCAAGGCAAAGGCGGACGGTGCTTCAGGCCGCTTCGGCCGGAATCAGGTCGTACAGCGCGCACAGCGCGACCGCGCGCGGCCACGGCGCCGTGAAGTCGCCTTCGACGTAGGCGCGGATCAGGTTCAGTGCCCAGTTCAGGCGGGTTTCGTCGAGGGCGCGCAGATCGACGAAACCCAGCAGGCGGGCGTCCGCCATGTAGGTGCTGGCATAGATCGCAGCGAGCGCGCGCGCCGACGGCGTGCCGCGCGCTTCGGCCGTACACCAGTCATAGACAAAGCGCTCGACGATGGCGGGGTCCATATCGGTCATGCCTGCTCTCCTCGATACGTCTGGCCGACAGGGAAGGTGCATGCCGGCCACGGGTCAGGCGACCGGACCCCGGTCAGGATAGTCGAACATCCGGCGCGCGCCGGCCGCCGATCCCCGATACTCCCTACGGAAACGCGCTTCGGCCGAACCCGGCTTCGGCGCGGGCGCGCACGTCGGCAAAATCCTGCTCGCGCAACAGCTTGCCGTCGCGCCACACCGGTTCCAGCATCGGCTGCCATTCCCCGGCATCGAGGCTGCCCTCGATGGCCGTGCACCAGCGCCCGTCCGTGCGATGGCGGTGGCTGACGATGCGCCCGGCCTTCGAGGCCTTGCCCGGATCGCCCTGCGGACGCTTGCAGATGTCGCGGGCCTCGCCGTCGACGACACCCCACGAGGCCTTCTGCGCGAACGAGAAGGTGTCGCGGTTGACCTTCTGCAGCAGCGCGCCGCCCATGCCGAAAGTGCCGAAGCAGTCGAGGCTCCAGCCGGCATCGGCGATGGCCGTGCAGAGGTGCGCGAGGCTCGAAAGATCGATGCCGTCGCCCTGCAGCAGGCGCACGTTGTCGAGCACGCGGTAGCCCTTGCCGTTGATGCTGAAACCGAAGCTGTGCCCGAGCGATTCGAGCGCGTAGCGGATGCTGTCGATCGGGTCGCCGGAATCGAGCCGCACGACCAGCGTGCCACCGGCGGCAAGCACCTCGTCGCGCAGCGTCCGGCCCCAGTGCTCGTCGACGGCGCGCGCGAGGCTCCAGGAGTCGCTGACCACCGAGTAGATCGCGCCGGGCCGGCCGAAGCGGCGCACCATGTTGCGGTAGGCGTCGAGTTCGCCGGCCTCGCCCCACATCGTCATCGTCGAATGCTCGGCGGCCGGCACCGAGAACGCCGGCATGCCGTCGGCCGGGCCGTAGCAGGTGCGGATCGCGCGGATCGCCTCGACCGTGTCGGTGCCCATGAAGTTGACCAGATGCGCCATGCCGCCGAGACGCGCCGATTCGGCCGAGGACACGCCGCGGGCGCCGAAGTCGTGCAGCTTGAACGCCAGCGATGCGGCCGGATCGTCGGAAGTGCGTTCGAGCGCGGCGCGCAGGGTTTCCTTGGCCGTGCGGCTGATGGTCGCGACCGTGGTCGGATACCAGATCGCGCGCAGCAGCGCGGTTTCGAGGTAGCTCGTCAGCCAGGGCACGGCCGGATCGGTGTTCTCGATCGTCACCAGCGCCTGGCGCAGCGGCACGCGGCTGCCCTCGGGCACGGCGCGGATCTCGACCGGCAGCCAGCCGCCGTGGCGATCGAGGATGTGCTGCCAGCCGTCGAGGTTGAACGGCTCGCCGTGCGCCGCGAACAGCTCGCGCGCCTCGGCGAGGTCATCGGCGCCGACCGGCCGCGACAGATACGTCTTCAGGAAGGCCTGCAGGCCGAAGAACAGCGTCGCGTCGACGCCATCGACGTGGCTCGCACGCGCCTCGATGTAGGCGTAGACCTGCGTCGTGCCCGGCGGGTACTGCAGCCAGTGCGAAGCCTTGTAGGAATCGGTGTCGAGAATCAGGTTGCTCTGCATGCGCGCAGGCTCCAGGCAAACGGAACCGGGCCGGCCGCGACGGGCCGGGGCTGCTGCCGGCTCGCCGGAGACCGGTCCGTTGACCCTGACACCGCCGCCCCGCGGCTGGCAAGCCTGTCGTCCTGCACCGGCCGCCTATGCTGGCGGCGTCCGCCCGCCAGCCCTGGAGTCCTCCTGCCGATGCGCCGCCCGATCGTATTGCTGCGGAGTGCCTGCCTGAGCCTGGGCCTGTGCCTGAGCCCGCCGGCCTGGGCCGCACCCCCGCCGGCGCTGCTCGAACAGGTGCAGCGGCTGAGCGAGCTGCTGCGTGACGGCTACGCAAGCTGGTATCGCGAGGCAACCGAAACGCAGACGCTGCAGCCCGATGCCGGGCAGACGCTGCTGCTGGTGCTGTTCACCGTCGAGGGTTTCGGCGGCGGCAACCGTCATACGCAGTACCTCGCAGCCTTCGAAGCGGGCGAAGGCGCCGGCGGCAAGCCGTACTACACGCTGCTCGACGTGATCGCGATCGGCGGCAAGGGCTGGCGGGCGATCGAAAAACTGCAGGCGCGGGCCGCCCGTGGCCGCACGCCCGGCGAGATCGTGCTGAGCCTGCCGGCGAAGGTGGTCGGCCCCGACGATGCGCCGAACTTCCCGGGCCGCCCGGCCAGCGTGCGGCTGAGCCTGCGCGACGGGCGCTTCAGCGAGCAGGCCGGTGCGCGCTGAAAGAGAGCGGGCGCGGTTTCAGCCGGCGACGGGCAGCGGGTCCGGCGTCGGCCGGCCGTACAGATAGCCCTGGATCAGGTCGAAGCCGGCCGCCTCGCAGAAGTCGGAGTCCTCCTGCGCCTCGATGCCCTCGGCGAGCGTGCGCACGCCCATGCCGGCGGCCATGCGCACGAGGTCGGCGACCATGGTCTGCACGCGCTGCGGCTTGGAGCTGATGCCGCGCACCAGGCCGATGTCGAACTTCAGCACGTCGGGCGGCACTTCCATGATCTCGACCAGCCGCGCCTGACCGGCACCGAAGTCGTCGTAGGCGAGCTTCATGTTCAGCTCGCCGAGCAGCGCGCGCACGTCGCGCATCAGCTCGATGTCGGCGATCGCCTGCTCGTGGACCTCCATGACCATCGGCAGCACCGGCGCCATCACGCGCAGCTCGCCGAGCAGCCGGCGCAGCAGCGGGATCGACATCTCGGCCGGCATCGTGTTGAAGAACACGCGCGACAGCCCAAGCTCCTGCGCGCGGCGGATGCCGGTCTTGCGGAACAGGTCGCTCAGTTCGACCGTGCGCCCGGTCGCGTGCGCGATCTTCAGCAGTTCCGCCGGCGAGCTCGACAGCCCCGGCTGCGCACCGCGCCCGAGCAGTTCGTAGGCAACGACCTGCTTGCCGTGGCGCAGGCTGATGATCGGCTGGAACCACGGCGACACCGCGCCCTTCGCCAGCAGATCGAAGAACAGCTTCTCGTGGGCTGCGGCCGTGAAGGTTTCCGGCAGCGCGGCCACCTGCTGGAACATCGTGCCGCCCTCGATGCCTTCGACCACCGGCGCCGGAGCCTTCGACTGCTCGCGATGCACCAGCCGGAAGGCCATCTTGGCGAAATGCACGATGTCGCCATCGTTGAGCGACTGCGGCGCGCGGGCCTCCAGGCGCTGGTAGTTGACGAAGGTGCCGTTGGTGCTGCCCTCGTCACTGAGCAGCGGCCGGCCGGCCCCGTCGAATTCGAGTCGCGCATGCTGGCGCGACACCCCGGTGTCATTCAGGTACAGGTCGCAGCTCTCGACGCGCCCGACGATGAACGGTGTGCCGGTGATGCGCACCAGCCAGTGGCCGCCCTGATCGCTGACGCCTTCGAGAAACCAGCCTGCACCTGCTTCGCTTGCAACCATTTCGCCCCCCGGCGACCCGGCCCCGATACGGATCGCGCACCCGGCCGATCATAGGCCAGCAGACGTTCCCGGCCACCGGCAATTGACGTATCCCGCAGGGTCTGCGATGCACTTTCCTGCCGCCGGCCGGTGCAGGGGGTGGCGCGACTGCAGCGCCGGATGCTTCCTGCTGTCTTCGTGCTGCCCGCATGCTGTTGGGGAAAGCCCGAAAAAAAGCGGCCGGCGCAGGGGGAGCGCCGGCCGAGATCGAGGGGGGCGACATCCGACAGATGCCGTGATACAGAATAAACTTGTATTTTAATTTCGCATAGCGTCAATCAATTCCTGAACCATCATCAGTCGAAATTTAATGTTCAACTAAATTTACATCATGAACGATACGCCATACACCTCATGGCCCTGCGTTGCAAGGAATACAGCCCTCGCGCCTCGCGATGCCGTCCTGCCGCCCGCAGCCGGTGACGGCCACGGCCACGGGTATGGATGCGGAGCGCCGATCCTGAATCCGGACCGCTCGCCATGCGTGCCCTGAGGGTCGTGCTGCTGTACGCGGTGCTGGCCGCCGGCTGCGGCAACCCGGCGGTGGAGTCCTACGTGGACGTGGCGCCCGGCGAACTCGCAGCCGTGCTCGCCGCGCATGCCGAGCGGCGCGAGCGCATCGGCTACCGGGTGCGCATGCGCTCGGGCGTGCTGCCGGCCAACGAGACCGAACTCGAAGACCTCTGCGCCGACTGGCAGCTGTACCGCCGGCGCATCAAGCGCCTGATCCGCACCGGCGACGAGAACGGCCTGCTGACCGCGCAGTCGCGCCTGCAGCAGACCGAACACTGGCTCGATGCCTACGATCCACGGGACGTGGAAGCCATGAAGAACTGGATCCGGCGCCGCTGAGCCTGGCCCCCGCCGGGCCTCGGGAACCCGCAGCCCCTCGCCGCTGCCCGATGTCCTGCTGCCCCGGCATGGCGCAGCCAGCCCCGGATGCGGCAGCACGCCGTGACAGGTCGTTTCAGGACGCTGCGGCGAGGGGCTGCCATCATCAGGTCGCCCTCCGGATCGGCCGCGGCTTCCGCTGGAAAGCCGGGTGCAGCCGGGACGGAGCGCAGCGCAAGCGCCTGATTCCGGGCAGCGGCTGTGCTACGGATGTTGTCAGCACAGGCGTGGCTGCCCCTCCTGCCCGGCGCATGCCATCCGCCCCCGTGCCGGAGAACCCGATCATGAGCACCGCCATCGCCGGACTGATCCTGCTGCTGCTCGCCGGCCTGGCCCTGGCCGCCGCCCGCGTGTCCCTGCCGGTGGCCACGGCCGTCCTCGGCGCCGGCCTGCTGCTCCTCGATGCCCTGGCCGACGGCGTGCGCGGGCTCTGGCTGGCCTGGCTGCCGCTGCTCGCCTGGAACCTGACGCCGCTGCGCCTGCGCCTGCTCGCGCCGCTGCCCGATCACGTGCGCCGGGCGCAGCCGCCGATGTCGGACACCGAGCGCGAGGCGCTCGCCGCCGGCACGGTCTGGTGGGAGGCGGAACTGTTCGCCGGCGATCCGCACTGGCAGCGGCTGCTGTCGCTGCCGGCCCCGGCCCTCAGTGCCGAAGAACAGGCCTTCCTCGACGGCCCGACCACGGCGCTCTGTGCGCAGATCGATGACTGGCGCATCACGCACGTCGATCGCGACCTGCCGCCGGCGCTCTGGCAGACGATCCGCACGCAGGGCTTCCTCGGCATGATCGTGCCGCGCGCATACGGCGGGCTCGGCTTCTCGGCGCAGGCGCACTCGGCGGTCGTCACGCGCATCGCCTCGCGTTCGGTCAGCGTCGCGGTCACGGTCATGGTGCCGAACTCGCTCGGGCCGGCCGAACTGCTGCTCGCCTACGGCACGCAGGCCCAGAAGGACCACTGGCTGCCGCGGCTCGCGCGCGGCGAGGACATTCCCTGCTTCGCGCTGACCGGCCCCGAGGCCGGCTCCGATGCCGCGTCGATCCCGGATCGCGGCGTCGTCTGCCGCGGCCTGCACGCGGGCCGCGAGACGCTCGGCATCCGCGTGAGCTGGGACAAGCGCTACATCACGCTGGCACCGGTCGCGACCGTGCTCGGCCTCGCCTTCCGGCTGCACGACCCCGACGGCCTGCTCGGCGATCGCGCCGACATCGGCATCACGCTGGCGCTGATCCCGACCACGCACCCCGGCGTCGAGATCGGCCGCCGGCACTTCCCCGGCAACCAGGCCTTCATGAACGGTCCGACGCGCGGGCGTGACGTGTTCATCCCGCTCGACTGGATCATCGGCGGCCCGGCCTGCGCCGGGCACGGCTGGACGATGCTGATGGAATGCCTCGCGGCCGGCCGCGGCATCTCGCTGCCGGCCAACGGCACGGCCGGGGCGCTGTACGCAGCGCGCGTCAGCGGTGCCTACGCGCGCGTGCGCCGGCAGTTCAAGCTGCCGATCGGCCGCTTCGAAGGCGTTGCCGAGGCGCTGGCGCGCATCGGCGGCCACGCCTACGTGCTCGAAGCCGCACGCCGGCTGAGCACGCTGGCACTCGATCTCGGCGAGAAGCCGGCCGTGGTCTCGGCGATCGTCAAGTACCAGTCGACCGAGCGCATGCGCGCGGCGGTCAACGACGCGATGGACATCCACGGCGGCAAGGGCATCTGCCACGGGCCGTCGAACTGGCTGGCCGGCGTCTATCAGGCGCTGCCGATCGGCATCACCGTCGAGGGCGCGAACATCCTGACGCGCACGCTGATCGTGTTCGGCCAGGGGGCCCTGCGCTGTCATCCGTGGCTGCGCAGCGAACTGGCGGCCGCCGGAAACCCCGACCGGCGCGCGGCGCTCGCTGCGTTCGACCAGGCCTTCCGCGGCCACCTCGGCCACCTGCTCGGCACGCTGGCGCGCGCCGGCGGCCGGGCGCTGAGCGCCGCCGCCTTCGCCCCGGCCCCTGCCGGCGCCGACGCCGCGACCCGCCACTGGTATCGCGAGCTGTCGCGCCTGTCGGCGGCGTTCGCGCTGGTCGCCGACGTGGCGCTGCTCACGCTCGGCGGCGAGCTGAAGCGCCGCGAGCGCCTGTGCGGGCGGCTCGCCGATGCGCTCGCCGAGCTGTACCTGGCCTCGGCGGCGCTGAAGCGCTACGAGGACGACGGCCGCCCCGAGGCCGATCTCGCCTGTCTCGACTACGTGCTGGCCGAAGCCTGCTACGCGATCGAGAAGCGCCTGTCCGATGCGCTCGCAAACTTCCCGCGGCCGCTGCTCGGCAGCCTGCTGCGCCGCCTCGTGTTCCCGTGGGGCCGGCGCATGCGCGGCGCCCGCGATGCGCAGTCGGCGCGCGTCGCCGAACTGATGATGTCGCCGGGACCGGCGCGCGAGCGCCTGAGCGGCCCGATCCACGTCAGCCGCGATCCGGCCGAGGCGGTCGGCGCGCTGGAACTGGCCTTCGAGGCCGTGGTCGCCGCCGAAGCGATCGAAGCCCGGCTGCAGGCCGCGAAGCGCAGGGGCCGGCTGCAGGCCCCGGACCCGGCGGCAGCACTTGCGGCCGGCGAACTGACGGCCGGAGAGTTCGCGCAGCTCGAACAGGCCGCGGCGCTGGTGCGGCGCGTGATCGCCGTCGATGACTTCGACCCGGCAGCCCTCGCCGGCCACGGCGTCGCGACCGTCGCCACCGGCCCCGAGCTTCCGCCGCCGCCCTCCGGCCCCGAGATTCCGGAGTCCACGCCACCCGAACGCCCGGCCGAACCGTCGCCGCCCGAAGCGCCCGAACCGCCGGCCACGCCCGAAGTCCCGCCGCCGCCATCCGGGCCCGAGATCCCGCCCTCGGCCCCGGAACCGGCCGGCCTGCGCCCCGCGGCCTTCGCCGGGGCACGGGCATGACGAGCGATGCCGTCTGGCAGCACTGGCAGCTGAGGCACGATCCCGACGGCATCGCCTGGCTGACGCTCGATTGCGCCGGTGACGGGCCGAACACGCTCGGGCGCGCGGTGCTCGAAGAATTCGGGCAGGTGCTCGATGCGCTCGACGCCGCCCCGCCGCGCGGCCTCGTGCTGCGCTCGGGCAAGCCCGCGGGCTTCGCGGCCGGCGCCGACCTGCGCGAGTTCGACGGCTATCGCGATGCAGACGAGGTCGCCAGCCTGATCCGGCACGTGCACGGGCTGTTCGCGCGCCTCGAAGCCGCGCCGTGGCCGGTGGCCTGCGTGATCCACGGCCACTGTCTCGGCGGCGGTCTGGAACTCGCGCTCGCCTGCCACTGGCGCGTCGCGCACGACCTGCCCTCGACCCGGCTCGGTTTCCCGGAGGTGCGCCTCGGCATCTATCCCGGCTTCGGCGGCACGCTGCGCGCGACGCGCCGGCTCGGCGGACCGGCGGCACTCGGGCTGATGCTGACTTCCCGCACGCTGGCGGCGCGCGCCGCCCGCGCCGCCGGGCTGGTCGATGCCGTCGCCGGCACGCACGAATCGCCGGACTGGCTGGCGCGGCGCGCCGTGCTCGCCGGGCGGCGCAGCCGGCCGGGCTGGCTCGCGCACCTGTCGAACAGCGCCGCGGCCCGGGCCGTGATCGCGCCGCTGATCCGCCGGCAGACGGCGCAGAAGGTGCGCGCCGATCATTACCCGGCGCCCTTCCGGCTGATCGAACACTGGCGGCTCGACGGCGGCGATGCGGCGCGCATGCTCGAAGGCGAGGCCCGCGAGGTCGCCGGGCTGCTGACCGGCGAGGTGTCGCGCAACCTGCGCCGCGTGTACTTCGCGACCGAGCAGCTGAAGAGCCTCGGGCGCCAGAATGCCGCCCCGGTGGCGCACCGCCTGCACGTCGAGGGCGCCGGCGTCATGGGTGGCGACATCGCCGCGGTTGCGGCACTGGCCGGGCTCGAAGTCACGCTGCATGACCTCGATGCCGCGCGCATCGACGCCGCGCTCGCACGCGCCCGCGGGCTGTTCGCGCGCCGGCTGAAGACGCCGGCCGAACGCCTCGCCGCCGCCGGCCGGCTGATCGCCGATCCGGCCGGCGACGGCGTCGCGCGCGCCGACGTGCTGATCGAGGCCGTCATCGAGGATGCCGGCGTGAAGCGCACGCTGTTCGCCGCGCTCGAAGCGCGGCTGCCGGCGCATGCGCTGCTCGCGACCAACACCTCGGCGCTGCCGCTCGAAACCCTGGCTTCGGCTCTTGACGATCCCGGGCGGCTGATCGGCCTGCACTTCTTCAATCCGGTGCCGCGCATGCCGCTGGTCGAGGTCGTGCATGGCGAGGCCAGCACGCCGGCCGCGGTCGCAAGCGGCTGCGCACTGGCGGTGCAGCTCGGCAAGTACCCGCTGCCGTGCCGCAGCCAGCCGGGCTTTCTGGTCAACCGAGTGCTCGCGCCCTACCTGCTCGCGGCACTGCGTCTGCTGCTCGCCGGCACGCCGGCCTCGACGCTCGATGCCGCGGCCGTCGGCTTCGGCATGCCGGTGGGCCCGATCGAACTCGCCGACACGGTCGGGCTCGATGTCTGCCGGCACGTGCTGGTCACGCTCGGCCCCGCCGAACCGGCCGCCGCCGCAGCCCTCGATGCCCGCATCGCCGCCGGCCGGCTCGGGCGCAAGTCCGGGCAGGGCTTTTACGTCTGGAAGGACGGCAAGGTCCGGCACCCGGCGGCCGCCACCGGCACGCCGGCCGAACTTGCGGCGCTCGCCGATGCGATGCTGGCACCGCTGCTCGATGCCTGCGAACGCGCGCTCGCCGACGGCGTCGTCGCCAGCGCCGAGCAGCTCGATGCCGGCGTCATCCTCGGCACCGGCTTCGCGCCGTTTCGCGGCGGACCGCTGCGCTACCGGGGGCTGGCATGAACGCCCCCGCCTGCACCTGCATCGACGGGGAGACCGCGGATGAGTGACTTCGCCCCGCGCCGGGTCGCCGTCGTCGACGGCCTGCGCACGCCGTTCTGCCGCGCCGGTGCCGAATACGCGGAGCTTTCGAACCTCGACCTGCTGTCGGCGGTGCTCGGCGCGCTGGGCAAGCGTCACGACCTGCGCCGCGGCGGCATCGACGAGGTCTGGGCCGGCGCCGTCAACTCGCACGCGAAGGACTGGAACCTGGCACGCGAGGCCGTGCTATCCGCCGGGCTCGCGCCGGACACGCCGGCGGTGACGCTGACGCAGGCCTGCGCGACCAGCCTGCAGGCGGCCGGCGTGCTGGCCGCGAAGATCGCCACCGGCGAGATCGACAGCGGCATCGCCGCCGGCAGCGACACGGCCTCGGACCTGCCGATCGTGTTCGACCGGCGTTTCGCGCAGCGCCTGATCCGGACGCAGCGCGCGCGCAGCCTGCGGGAGCGGCTGGCGCAGTGGCGCGGCTTCAGGCTGCGCGAGCTGCTGCCGGTGGCACCGAGCCCGGCCGAGCCGCGCACCGGGCTGTCGATGGGTCAGCACACCGAGCGCATGGCGCGCGAATGGGGCATCACCCGCGCCGAACAGGATGCCTTCGCTGCCGACAGCCACCGCAAGGCGCTGGCGGCGCGCGCCGCCGGCTGGTTCGACGCCGAACTCGTGCCCTGCGCCGGCGTGGTCTCCGACCGCCTGCCGCGCGCCGGCAGCGATGCCGAGCAGCTCGCCCGGCTGCGCCCGGCCTTCGCCCCCGACGGCACGCTGACCGCCGGCAATGCCTCGGCGCTGACCGACGGCGCCGCGGCCGTGCTGCTCTGCGAGGCCCGGACCGCGGCCCGGCGCGGCCTGCCGGTGCTCGCGCACTGGGTCGCGCAGCAGTCGGCGGCCGTCGATTTCGTCGCCGGCGAGGGCCTGCTGCTCGCACCGGCGCTCGCGGTCGGCCGGCTGCTCAAACGCCTCGGGCTCGGGTTCGCGGACTTCGACGTGATCGAGCTGCACGAGGCCTTCGCCGCGCAGGTGCTCTGCACGCTGGCGGCGTGGCGCTCGGCCGACTGGTGCCGCGCGCGGCTCGGGCTGGAGGCGGCGCTCGGCGAGCCCGATCCGGCGCGGCTCAACGCCTGCGGCTCCAGCCTCGCGCTCGGCCACCCGTTCGCGGCCACCGGCGCGCGCGTGCTGCTGAGCGCCGCCCGCCGGCTCGCGGCCGGTGGCGGCCGGCGGGCGCTGCTTGCCGTCTGCACGGCCGGCGGCATGGGGGTCGCGGTCGTGCTCGAACGCCCGCACGCCGGCTAGCGGCGTCCGTCTGGCTACGCCAGCCGCGCCCGGATCGCGTCGGCAAGCTCGTCGTAGTCGACCGGCTTCTTCAGGATGTGCGGCTGCTCGCTCTCCGGCAGCGTCGCCAGCATCTCGGCCGAGGACAGCGCGGTCAGGAACAGGAACGGCAGCTGCGCGAGTGCCGGATCGCAGCGCGTGGCGTGGTAGAGGCCGGCACCGCCGAGCTGCGGCATCATGATGTCGGTCAGCACCAGATCGACCGGCCGCTCGCGCAGCAGCGCCAGGGCCAGCGCGCCGTTGCCGGCCTCGCAGACCTGATAGCCGAGGTCTTCGAGTTCCTCGACCAGGTACTCGCGCAGCTCCTGCTCGTCCTCGACCACGAGCAGCGTCGTGCCGGCCGGTGTCATCGTCGTCCCGTCCCGTTTCTTGATCTGTGGCGGGCTCAGCGCCGCTCGCGCACGAAGCGGATCAGTTCGGTGAGCGGCATCGGCCGCGCCAGGTGATAGCCCTGGATCTGGCCGCAGCCGAGGCGGCGCATCTCGCGCTCCTGCTCGGCGGTCTCGACGCCTTCGGCGACCGTGCCGATGCCGAGCGCGTGCGCGAGCGTCAGCACGCTCTCGATGATCTGACGGTCGATGGCGTTGCCGGGCAGGCCGCGCACGAAGCTCTGGTCGATCTTGACGGTATCGACCGGCAGCGCACGCAGGTACGAAAGCGAGCCGTAGCCGGTGCCGAAATCGTCGATCGCGACGCCGACGCCGAGCCCGCGCAGCTCGGCGACGATGCCGGCGGCGTGGCGGATGTCGGCGATCACCGAGGTTTCGGTCAGCTCGATGTCGAGCTGACCGGCGCCGAGACCGTGCGCAGCCATGACCTCGCGCACGCGCGCCGGAAAGCCGGCGTGCAGTTCGACGCCCGAGGCATTGACGGCGATCGCAAGATCCAGCCCCTCGCGCGCGAGCACCGCCGCGGCGCGCGCGGCCTCGTCGAGCACCCAGACGCTCAGCGCCTCGATCAGGTTGCAGCGCTCGGCGATCGGGATGAACACGCCGGGCGAGATCGGTCCGAGATCCCGGCTGTGCCAGCGCACCAGCGCCTCGGCACCGACCAGACGATCATCGGCGAGCTGCAGCTTGGGCTGGAAGTGCAGCGTGAACTCGCCGTCGCGCAGCGCCCGCAGCAGGTGATCCTCGACGTGGCCGGCCATGCGCAGCCGCTGCACGGCCGCCGCGTCGAGGCGCAGCAGCGTATGGCCGCCGTCGCGCCGGCCGAAGCGCACGGCGAGGCACGCATCCTCCAGCCGGTCGGCCACGTCGCAGCCGGCCTCGGGCTCGCAGTGCACGTAGCAGAGCGTCGTGCTCAGGCGCACCGGCGCGGCGCCCCCCGGGCTGCGGCATTCGATCTCGACCAGCCGCCCGAGTGCCGACACATCGAGCGCATCGGCATCGGCGAACAGCAGGCCGAAGGTCTCGGAATCGAGGCGGTAGGCCTGCGCCGGAGCCAGCAGCTGCACCTGCCCGATCAGCGCCTGCTCGGCCTCGTCCTGGAAGCTGCTGCCGAATTGCTGGACGTGGCGGCTGAGCTCATCGAAGGACGCAACCAGCAGACCGCGCCGGCGCCGGCCGCGCCCGTCGGCAAGAGCTGCCTGCAAGGCCATCCGGTCCGGCAGCGTGGCCGTCCTGCGCTCCACGCCGGCCAGCTGCGATTCGAGATCGCCGATGCGCGACTGCACGCGCGCATGCACGCGCCGGGCGTTGCGCAGGCGGCTCGCGAGCGTGGCGAGCAGCAGGTCGTAGTCGACCGGCTTGATCAGGTAGTCATCGGCCCCGAGCGCGCGGCCGCGGATCTGGTGTTCGCGGTCGCCGTAGGCGGTCAGCAGCACGAACGGCACCTCGCCGAGCGCATCGCCGCGCGCACGCACCTGTTCGAGCAGCTGCAGGCCGCTCAGGCCGGGCATGTTGACATCGCAGAGGATCAGGTCGGGCTGCAGGCCGGCGAGCCGCCCGATCGCCTCGCTGCCGCTGCCGGCCTCGTGCACCTCGTAGCCGGCATCGAGCAGTTCGTCGACGAGATCGCGGCGGATTTCGGCTTCATCCTCGACACACAGGATCACTGCACCGTTCGTGTCCATGACGGGCCCTCCTCCGTTCAGGCCGCTGCCGCGGCGCGCGGACCATGCACCGGCAGCACCAGACGCACGACCGTGCCCTGCCCCGGCGGGCTGTCGATGTCCAGCCGCCCGCCGCTCAGCTGCACGAACTGCTCGACCAGATACAGGCCGAGCCCGGCCCCGTGACTCGCAAGCCCGGCACTGCCGCGGTAGAAACGCTCGCGCACGCGCGGCAGCTCATCGGCCGGAATGCCCGGTCCCTGGTCGTGGATGTCGAGATGCACGCAGTCATCGGTGCCGGTGCTGGCGCGGATCGTGACCGTGCCCGCTTGCGGCGAGTAGCGCGCGGCGTTGTCGAGCACGGCCGACAGCATGACGCGCAGCAGCCCGGCATCGCCGTGCACCGCCGCCGGCAGCGCGCCGTCGATCTCGAAGCGGTGCTGCGGATAGGCGACGGTCTCGGTCTGCACGACCTCCTGCAGCACGGCCGCGAAGGCCACCGGCCCGAAGGCATGCGTGAGCTGGCTGCTCTCCAGGCGCGAGAACGACAGCGCGCTTTCGAGCACGTCGACCAGCCGGCGCACCGAGGCGCGCAGGCTGCGCGCGCGTTCGATGATCTTGTCGGGGCCGAGGCGGTCGGCACGCCGCTCGAAGGTCTGCGCGACGCCGTCGATGATGGTCAGCGGCGTGCGGAACTCGTGCGAGACGACGTTGATGAACTGACGCTGCACCTCGCCGAGTTCGCGCTCCTTGTCGAGCGCGGCGCGCACGCTGCGTTCGGCCTCGACCATCGCCGCGTAGGCGGCACCGAGACGCCGGCCCATGTCGACCAGGTGCGTGCCGACGGTCTGCAGCTCGGCAATGCGGTAGTCGGGCTCGGACTGCTCGTAGTCGCCGCCGCCGATGCGCCGGATCAGCGCCTCGATGTCGCCGAGCGGCGCGGCCACGCGCGCGGTCATTGCGCGGGCGCGGCTGCGCAGGTAGATCAGGAAGCCGACGTAGAACAGCATCAGGCTCGCGATCATCAGCCAGCCGACCAGCGACAGCCGCTCGCGCAGCGCCGTGGCCCCGGCGAGGATCTCGTGCTCCGGTGCGAGCACCACCAGCTGCCAGCCGGGACCGGCCACCGTCGACCAGCCGGCCAGCGTGCGGCCGCTGCCGAGCGCGAGTTCGACGACACCGTCCCCGCCGGCCTTCAGCGCCCGGCCGAGCACGGCGAGGTCGGCGCGCTTGTGGACGTTGAAGTCATCGGGCTTGAAGGTGTCGGCGCGGATCGCCTCGTCGTAGCTGTGCGCGGTCAGCTCCTTCAGGCCGAAATCCCGTTCGCCGCGCGGCGGCAGCGCCAGGATCGTGCCGTCGCGCCCGACCAGCAGCGCGTAGCCCTGCCAGGGCAGCTGCAGGTTCAGCACGCGCCTGACGATGGTGTCGACGGTCACGTCGATGCCGACCACGCCTTCGAGGAAGTTGCCGTCGGCGCCGCCGTAGACCGGTGCGATCGACGACACCATCCAGCCGCTGCCGGCCGGATCGACGTAGGCGTCGGTCCAGACCGCGCGCCGTTCGGGGTCGTGGGCGGCGTCGGCCTCGTAGTAGAAGTTGTAACTGGGGATGTCCATCTTCGCCGGGTACTGCGTCAGCACCTCGAAGTACGGATGGATGCGGTTGTAGCTGTCGTGCGTGTTCAGGTAGAGCTGCGCGACCAGCGGGTTGGCCGCCTTGATCGCCTGCATCAGCGGATCGATCGCCGCCGTGCGCCGCACCTTGTCGCGCTCGGCCGGGCCGACCGGCACGATGCCGCTGTAGAAGCCGGCCGAGACGCCCTCGCGCGTCGTGTAGTAGACGCCATCCGCGCCGTAGGCGTGGCGGGCATCGTCATCGGTCGCCGCCGCCGGAGCCGGCGTGCGCAGGGCGCGCGCGGTTTCGGCCGCGAACACGCGCGTCAGGTCCCCGACCGCGCCGAGCTTTTCGGCGATCGCATCGGCCTCGCGCTGCGCGGTGCGGGCGAGATCCTCGCGCGAGATCGCCCCGAGTGCCTCGGCGTTGCGCTCGTAGGTGATGAAGCTCGACACCCAGTACACGCCGATGAAGCCGAGTTCGATCACCAGCAGCGGGATGATCGCGGCGCGCAGGTAGGACTGCCACAGGTAGCGCGCCAGCGGCAGACGCCGGGCACCGGCGGGGGTCTGGGAAAGTTCACTCATGGTCGGTACAGCCCGTCCTGCCCGTGCGGGTATGAATCCGGCGCTGCGCCTGGTGCGCAGCGCCGGATGGTTCCTCCGGCCTGGGGCCGCGCTGCCGCTGCCGGCAGCGCCGGCTGCGGACCGGCCGGTATTTCAGGCGCGGGAAGGTGCCACGTGACCGGACGACGGACAAGGCGAACCCCGGGAATCCGGCCGGATTCCCGCAACTTGTGACGATTGACCGTCCCGTCCGCGGCCGGCCGGACGCATCCGGCCGGTGAAGCGGGTGCCGGGGGCGGACAGGCAGCGGTGCCGGCTTGATGCATCTCAAGGGCGGGACGCGATGCAAAAAATAGCCTTGCGGATATTTCACATCACGATGAGGAGTTACCGATGTCCCGTACCGACCGCACCCTGCCCCTGGTCTACAGCTGCTCGGGCTGTTCGAGTGCTGCGCAACTCGCCAACCACGTCGCGCTGACGCTCGATCGCCGCGGGCTCGCCGAGATGTCGTGCATCGCCGGAGTCGGCGGCGGCGTGCCGGCGCTGGTGCGCGTCGCGCAGGGCACGCGACCGGTCATCGCGCTCGATGGCTGCGCGCTCGCCTGCGTGCGCCATTGCCTCGCCCGGGCCGGCGTCAGCGCCGGCACCTATCATCTGCTGTCCGATCACGGCGTGCGCAAGCGCCACGGTGCAGACTTCGATGCCGCCGACGCCGCACGCGTGCTCGAAATCGTCATTGCCGGCCTGCCGCAGGCTGCCACCGCAGCCTGAACCGGCCGTGCCAGCCAGGTGCCTGCCCATGACCGAACCGCGCCCCGACACCCCCGACTGCGCCTCGCCGCCGTGCCTGGCGCACGAACTCGACCCGCTCTGGAGCGGCCGGGCCGGCTATGCCGTACCCCTGCGCGCGCCGGTGCGCGCCGAGCACAGCTACGTGCAGCGGCTCTGCGCCACACCGGCGCAGGTGCTGCCGCTGCTCTGTCCGGTACGGGAGACGGACTGGATCGCGGACTGGCGTCCGCAGTACGTGATCAGTGCCTCGGGCCTCGCCGAGCCCGACTGCGTGTTCGCGACACCGGCCCCGGCCGGGGGCAGCGCGCTGTGGTACGTGACCCGCCACGATGCGCTGCAGGGTTACGTGGAGATGGTGCGCTTCGTGCCGGAGCACACGGCCTGCCGGCTGGAGATCTGGCTGCAGGCCGACGGCGATTCGGCCTGTCTCGCGACGGTCCGCTACCGGCTGACCAGCCTCGGCAGCGTTGCCGGCGATGCTGCGGTCGCGGCCTATACCGCGGAGCACTACCTGGCGTTCATGCGCGACTGGGAGCGACGGCTGAACCACTGGCTGCGGACCGGCCGCTGCCTGCCCGCGGACTGACGCCCCGCGCCCCGCTGCCGGCAGCCGGCTCAGTCCGCATGCCGGTGGCTGCGCAGCGGATCGGGATGCGCATGACGCGCGATCGCCTCGAACTGCGCCTGACCGAGCAGGCGGGCGCGATGCGCGGCCTGCACGTACAGGTGTTCGAGGTCGCGATCGACCGGGAACACCGGCTCGGCAGCGCTGGCGTGCCCCTGCAGGAACGGGCGGGAACAGGCGCAGACCGCATCGGGCATGTCGGCGGGGAACATCGGCTGAGCATCCATCGTGCAAGCCTCCAGGGGTCACTGCATAAGAACGGACACCGGCCGGTGGCGCTCGTTCGGCCGCCATGAACCGGCATGCAGACGCTGCGACGGACCAGCCGGCGGGCGCTGCTGACGGGGATATCGGCCGATCCTGTTCCCGACTTGCGCGTGCAGCAATCCGGCAGATGCAGGGCAAATGCGGATGAATGCACAACAAATGCAAGATTGCAGGAAGCGCGGGACGTGCAGGGGCTGACGCACGGCGAGGCTTCGGCCGTCCGCGTTCTTGCCGACGCATGCGGACGGTCCCTGTTGTAGCAGGCAACGGCATTGTTGCAAGAAAGAAAAGCCGTTTTGTATTTACAACAACAAAATCGGCTTGTTGCGCCGCCGCTGATCAGGCCGGACAGGCCGGTGCCCCCCAGGCCGCGTACCAGGCCGGCAGCTGCTCGGCCGGCATCGGCCGCGAGACCAGGTAGCCCTGCGCGAGATCGCAGCCCTGCTCGCGCAGCCAGTGCCACAGCGTCGCGCTCTCGACGCCTTCGGCGACCACGGTCAGCCCGAGCTGGCGCCCGAGCCGGATCGAGTTTTCCACGATCGCCCGCGCCACCGGATCGCGATCGGCGACGCGCACGAAGCCGAGATCGATCTTCAGCTCCGAGAACGGCAGGTGATGCAGCTGCCCGAACGACGAGTAACCGGTGCCGAAGTCGTCGATCGACAGCTGCACGCCCTTCAGCCGCAGGCGCGTCAGGATGTCGAGGGCCCGGACCGGCTCGCGGGCCAGCGAGGTCTCGGTGATCTCGAAGGTGATCGCGTCGTGCTGCCAGGCCGCCGCATCGACCAGCGCGAGCAGCTGCTCGGGCAGCGACACGTCGAACAAGGCCTCGCCCGGCAGGTTGACCGACAGTCCCGGCAGGCGGCCGCCCGGCAGCAGGCCGTGCAGGTGCGCAAGATCGGCGAGGGCGCATTCGAGCACGCAGCGGGTGAGTTCCAGCCCGAGTCCGCCCCGTTCGACGAGCGGCACGAAGCTGTCGGGCAGCAGCAGGCCGTGCTGCGGGTGGCACCAGCGCACCAGTCCCTCGACCCCGCACCAGCGCCCGTCGTGCAGCGCCACCTGCGGCTGGTAGTGCACGGTGAAGCGGTTCTCGGCGAGCGCCGCGTGCAGCTCGTCCAGCGTCACCGGCTGCAGCGGCTGCACCCGGGCCGGCGGCATGCCCGGCTGCAGCAGCAGCGCGGTCAGCGCGGCGACGGACACCGGCTTCTGCAGTTCGCCGAGCACATCGAGTCCGAACCCCTGCGCGAGCCGCAGCGCCGCCTGCAGCACCCTGCGCTCGCAGCCGCTGACCAGGATCAGCCTGGAGCGACAGCCGGCACGTGCGAGTTCGCGGATGACCTCGATGCCGTCGAGGTGCGGCATGATCAGGTCGAGCAGGATCACGTCCGGCGCCGGCTGCAGCGCGGATTCCAGCTCGCGGACATCGCCGAGGCTTGCGACCGCGTAGCCGGCGAGATCGCCGGTCTCGGCGAAGAACTCGCGGTTGTCGGCTTCGTCATCGACGACCAGCAGGCGCGGGCGGCGGGCGTGGTCAGGGTTCATCGGTTTTCCATCCTGTTGGCGATCGGGATTCCCCGCCCCGTATCCCGGAGCGGGTTCGGCGGCTGTCACGAAATCTTCATGCACGAATCCCGGCCTCAGCCGCCCCCGGGCTGATCCAGCCTGCGCCGCACCGCCTGCAGCAGTTCGACCGCAGTGAACGGCTTGAGCAGCAGCGGCCAGCGCGACAGCTCGGCCAGCGCGTCGTCATCGGCGTAGCCCGAGATCAGCAGCACCCGCAGCCCGGGCTGCTGCCGGCAGGCATGCGCGGCCAGTGCGCAGCCATCGAGCGGACCCGGCATCGTCACGTCGGTGACGAGCAGCGCGTGCCCGCCGGCCTGCAGCCGTGCCAGGGCCTGCTGCGGATCGCTGCAGGTATCGACCCGGTAGCCATCGGCCTCCAGCCATTCGCGCCCGAGTTCGAGCAGGCCGGATTCATCATCGACCAGCAGCACGCGCTCGCCCTGGCCGGCCGGGGCGACCACCCCCGGCACCGGCAGCGCTGCCTCCGGGCGCGGACTCATCGGCGCCACGGCCGGCAGATACAGCCGGACCGTCGTGCCGCCGCCCGCAGCGCCGGCGAGCGTGACATTGCCGCCGGACTGGCGGGCGTAACCGAGCACCATCGCCAGCCCGAGCCCGGTGCCCTGGCCGCGGTGCTTGGTCGTGAAGAACGGATCGAAGGCCCGCGCCCGCACCGCCGGCGACATGCCGCAGCCGGTATCGGTGACGGCGATCACGATCCAGGTGCCGGCCGCCAGTTCGGGCACGGCGCCGGCGGGCAGGGTCTGCAGCTGCACCTCCAGGGTCAGCGTGCCGCCGCCCGGCATCGCATCGCGGGCGTTGATCACGAGGTTCAGCAATGCGTTGCCGAGGCCGCCGGCATCGACGCAGGCCCGCAGCGGCGGCTGCGGCGCGGGTTCGAAGCCATGCAGCACGATGCGCACGCCCGAGCCGGCCGACTGGCGGATCAGCGGCAGCAGCTCGATGCAGTGCGCGGCCACGTCGACCTCGCGCGCATCGAGCGGCTGGCGGCGCGCGACCTGCAGCAGCGCCCGCGTGACCTCGGCGGCGCGACGCGCAGCGCGCAGGGCCAGATCGTGGTGACGCAGCGCCCGCGCATCCCCGGCCGGCAGCCGGGGGGCCAGCAGTTCGAGCCCGCCGAGGATCATGTTCAGCAGGTTGTTGAAGTCGTGCGCGAGCCCGCCGGTCAGCAGGCCGATGGCTTCGAGCTTCTCGGCCTGGCGCAGCCGGATCTCGGCATCGCGCCGCTCGCCGATGTCGCGCACGAAGCCGGCCAGCCGCCAGCCGCGATCGGTCGGCAGCGCCGTCAGCAGCACCTCGCAGGGGAACTCGCTGCCGTCGCGCCGCACGGACACGCGCTCCTCGACCCGCCCGAAACCGTCGAAGCGGCCGGTCTGGCGCACCGCCTCGTGCAGGCGGCGCTGCTGCACGCGCAGGTGCGACGGCACGATCAGATCGTTCAGGTCCAGCCCCAGCACCTCGGCGCGCGACCAGCCGAACATGGTCTCGGCCTGCGCGCTCCATTCGACGATCTCGCCGTTCTCGTCGAGCGCGAGGAAGGCATCCGGCGAGTTGTCGATCACGCACTGCAGCAGCGCCAGCGAATGCAGCTGCTGACGCTGGCTCTCGGCGAGCCGGCGCTCGCGCTCGCGGGCACGGCGGTAGCGGTTCAGCCGCGTGATCGAGCGCACGCGCGCGCGCAGCTCGGCGCGGTCGGCGGGTTTGGCGATGAAGTCGTCGGCACCGGCGTCGAGCCCGAGCAGGCGCGAGGCGGCATCGTCGAGCGCGGTCAGCATCAGCACCGGCACCTCGGCGAGCGCCGGATCGGCGCGCAGGCGCCGGCAGACCTCGTAGCCGTCCATGCCCGGCATCAGCACGTCGAGCAGGATCAGATCCGGCAGCAGGCGCGCGGCGAGCACCAGCGCCTCGCTGCCATCCGCGGCGGTTTCCAGCCGGTAGCCGTCCCCGGCGAGCATGGCTTCGAGCGCCAGGCGGGCAAGGGCGTCGTCATCGACGAGCAGCAGCAGCGGCGGCAGATCATCGTCGGCCGGCACGGTGGCGGACTGTGGCGGCAGCGGCGGTTCCATCGAGAATCCGGCAGTAGGCAGCGCAAGGGCAGCACCGGCCTGACCAGCCGCTGCATGCCTGCCGATTCCGGACAATCCGGACCTGCCTGTCCATGATCCGGGTCAGTTCCGGCCCGGGTGGGACCGGTCATGGCTGCCGCCGCCGGTTCAGGCGATCAGCACCGCGTTCGGGTTCGGCATGCGCAGGTAGGTCAGGCAGGTCTGGCCGGCGAAGCGGTGCGGGTACGGGCCTTCGTAGGGACGGGCGGCGACGGCGGTGAAGCCGTTCTTCTCGAGCACGCGGCGACTGGCGAGGTTGCGCTCCAGACAGACCGATCCCCAGGTGCGCAGCCCCGGTCCGGCCAGCGGATCGAGATTCAGCAGTTGATCGAGCGCACGGCTGGCAACGCCGAGTCCCTGCCACGGCACCCCGATCCAGTAGCCGAGCATCGCCAGCCCCGGATCGGTACCGCAGCCGACCGAGATCACGCCGACCAGCAGCCCGAAGCGCTCGATCGCGAAGTGCCGGCCGGTGCCACGGCGCTGCTGGCAGTCGGCGAGCTGCAGGAAGCGCTCGGCGCCATCGGCCGGATACGGCCGTGGCAGGTTGGCCCAGGAGGCCAGGCGCGGATCGGAGACGAGATGCTGGATGCGCGGCGCATCGGCGGTTTCAAGCAGTCGCAGACTGACGGCCATGGCGAAGGTCTCCCACAGGCAGAATGTGGCATTCCCCCTTCTTCCCCCACCCCGCCAACATAGCCAGCCGACGACCGGCCAAATGCAGAAGTTTCCGGAAATCAGTCCGGTAAACGATTTTTCATGATCGATCCCTGAAGCTTCCCGCCTGTTTCCGTCATCCGTGGAGATTCCGTGGAGACACCGCGCCGCCATGCGCGCAGTGCCGGGCGCAGCCGCTCAGCCCAGCAGTTCGAACACATCGATGACGTTGCGTGCGACCTCGGCGATGCGCTGGTTGCGGTCCATCGCGAGCTTGCGCAGCGACGCATAGGCTTCGGCCTCGGTCTGGTTGCGGTGTTCCATCAGCAGGCCCTTGGCCTTGTCGATCAGCTTGCGCTCGGCGAGCTGGCTGCGCGTGGCTTCGAGTTCGCGGCGCAGCGCCTGGAACTCCCGGAAGCGCGCGATCGCGACCTCGACGATCGGCCGCACGCGGTGCGGCTGCAGGCCGTCGACGACGTAGGCACTGACCCCGGCGCGCACGGCGGCCGCGATGGCATCCGGGGAGTCGTCCTCGGCGAACACGACGATCGGCCGCGGGTTGTCACGCCCGACCGTCTGCAGGCTCTCCAGCGTGTCGCGGTCCGGCGATTCGATGTCGACCAGCACGATGTCGGGCTGCAGTTCGGAGATCCGGTCGACCAGCATGTCGCACTCGGCGAAGCGGCCGATCACCTGCAGGCCGGCATCGCGCAGGGCCTGCTCCAGAATGGCGGAACGGGTGGAACTGGGATCGACGAGGATGACGCGCAGCGACTGCATGGCAGAACTCCAGGGCTGTCCCGAAAAATTAATGCATTAGTCATGCCATTACGGTACAAGATTTCGGATCGAATGCCGTGCCGATGCACGCAGCCACGCTCCGATCGCCCTGCTTCCGCACGCCGGCCTCCGGCTGCGGTCAGTCCTGAATCGCGCATTCCTCCGGCCACCGGGAACCAGACGCATGACATCGTTCGCCAGGGTCTTCACCGACCGGGTCCGCACCTCCGAACTGCTCGAAGGCTATGCCGTACACCTGCGCGGCGAGCGCGTCGCGCTCGGCACGCTGGTCGCGCTGCTCGGCAAGCGCTCGTTCGGGCTGCTGCTGCTGCTGTTTGCCCTGCCGAACCTGGTGCCGCTGCCGCCGGGCTCGTCGACGGTGTTCGGCCTGCCGCTGCTGCTGCTCTGCGCGCAGATGATGTACGGCCGCTCGCTGCCGTGGCTGCCGGGCTGGCTGCTGAAGAAGTCGATCCCGCGCAGCAGCTTCGATTCGATGCTGGCACGCACGCTGCCGTGGCTGCGCCGCATCGAACGCTGGCTGCAGCCGCGACTGACGCAATGCACCGGGCGCTGCGCCGAACGGCTGCTCGGCGGCTGGTGTGCGGTCCAGGCCATCGTGCTGGCGCTGCCGATCCCGCTCGCCAACTTTCCGCCGGCGCTCTGCATCGTGCTGATCGCGCTCGGCATGCTGGAACGCGACGGCGTGCTGGTGATCGCCGGCAGCCTGATCGGGCTGATCAGCCTCGGCATCGCGCTGACGGTCGGCTACGGCCTCGTGCAGGGTCTGCTGCTGATCGGCCAGGCCTGAGGCCGCAGCGGCACCGGCGGCTCGCGGACCGCCGGTGCCGGAAGGCATCGCCGGCCCGACTCAGGCCGCGAGCTGCGGCCGCAGGTAGTCCTCGCAGCCCTGCAGCGTCGACAGCTTCGGGTAGTCGAAGTCGAGGATCGTGACCTGCAGTTCCTTTTCGAGGCTGGTCATCAGCCGCAGGAAGTCGATCGAGTCGATCTCGAACTGGTCATGGAAGCTGACGTTCGGATTGACGTCGCTGACGTCGGCGTTCGGGGCGACCTCGCTGAGGACGCGCAGGATGGTGGCTCGGATCTGTTCGACGGTCATGGCGGTATACCTCGGGGGGAAGCACAAGAAGCAGGTTTGATTAATTCTGCTTCACATTATAACCCCGGAACCCGGTTATGCTGCAACGCAATATCTGCCGCGCCTGCTTGCACCATATCGTGCAAGCCATTGTTTATAAAACAAATCATTCGCACGAATCTGGTGCAAACATTGGTCATACCAGTTCCGGCCGCCCGGAAGTGCGATTTTTTGTCAAGACTCGTGACCTTCGAGCGTCGACAGGTCGCCCTCGGGCAGCCCGAGTTCGCGCGCCTTCAGCAGCCGGCGCAGGATCTTGCCGCTGCGCGTCTTCGGCAGGCTGTCGACGAAACCGAGCTCGCGCGGCGCCACCGCCGGCCCGAGCCGGGTGCGGGCATGTGCGATCAGCGACTTGCGCAGCGCATCGTCACCGGTATGGCCGGGCTTCAATGCCACGAAGGCCTTGATCAGCTCGCCGGCCCACGGATCGGGCTTGCCGATGACGCCGGCCTCGGCGACGGCCGGATGTTCGAGCAGCACGCTTTCGACCTCGAACGGCCCGATCAGGTGGCCTGAAGTCTTGATCACGTCATCGGCGCGGCCGACGAACCAGTAGCGGCCGTCGGCATCGCGCTGCGCGCGGTCCCCGGACAGATACCAGCCGTCTGCGAAGCAGCTGGCATAACGCTCGGGCTCGTCGAGATAGGCGCGGAACATCGACGGCCAGCCGGCGCGGATCGCCAGTTCGCCGGCCTCGCCATCGGGCAGGAAATCGAGGCCGCCGTCGCGCCGGCGGTGCACGATCGCGGCGTCGATGCCCGGCAGCGGCCGGCCCATCGAGCCCGGAGCCACCGGCTCGCTGCCGTAGTTGGCCACCATGATCGCGCCGGTCTCGGTCTGCCACCAGGTGTCGTGGAAGGGCTGGCCGAACACGCGCTGGCCCCACAGCACGGCCTCGGGGTTCAGCGGTTCGCCGACGCTCGCCATCAGTCGCAGCGCCGGCAGCGTGCGCCCGGCCATCGGCGCGTCGCCGAGCTTCATCAGCATGCGGATCGCGGTCGGCGCGGTGTACCAGATGCTGACCTGCTGCTCGTCGAGGATGCGATACCAGCGCTGCGCGTCGAATTCGGCCTCGTCGATGATCATCGTCACGCCGTTGACCAGCGGCGCGATCAGGCCGTACGAGATGCCGGTGACCCAGCCGGGGTCGGCCGTGCACCAGTAGACGTCGCCGGGGCGCAGGTCGAGCACGGCCCGGCCGCTCCACGCATGGGCGGCCACTGCACCGTGCACGTGCAGCGCGCCCTTCGGCGAACCGGTCGTGCCGCTGGTGTAATGCAGCAGCGCCGGGCTGTCGGGACCGGTCGCGGCGACCGGGCAGCCGGTCTCGGCCTGCGCCATCAGCGCCTCGAAGCGGAAGGTGCCGGGGCAGTCGCCGCCGACGGTCAGCACGGTGTCGAGCGCGGGCAGCGTGTCGCGCAGCGCCGCGATCTTGCGCTGGTACAGCGTCACCGTCGTCACCAGCACGCGCGCGTGGCTCTTTTCGAGCCGGGTATGCACCGGCTCCGGCCCGAAGGCCGAGAACAGCGGGCAGAGCACGATGCCGGCACGCAGCGCCCCGAGCGCGGCGATGTAGAGCTCCGGAATGCGCCCGGCCAGCACCGCGACGCACTCGCCCGGCCCGACGCCGAGCCGCTCCAGCACGCAGGCGAAGCGCTGCGCCTCGGCGAGCAGCTGCGCATAGGTGTAGTCGCGCACGGCGCCGTCCTTGCCGAGCCAGCGCAGCGCCAGACGCGCGCCGTTTCCGTCGGCCACGTGCCGGTCCAGCGCCTCCCAGCCGATGTTGAGCCCGCCTCCGGGCAGGCCGGCGAGGCCGGCGCGCACCTCTGCCCAGTCAAAGTGCGCGCGCGCCCGGGCGTGATCGGGCAGATTCCAGTGCCGGTCGGCCGGCTTCTCGATCAGGACCGTCCGGGGGTTTCGGGTTTCATCGTTCACGCTCGAAATCCTCGACCGGTGACGCACCTTGCGGCTGCGCCACCGGCAGCATCGAAAATGGGAAGGCGGCCTTCACGCCATGCAGCCCGCAAGCCCCCGGCGTGGCCCCGCCGCATGCCGCCGGCCGGGCGGGTGCATGTTGATACCTGTCAACCGGCCCGGCAAACGGCTCGACTACACTGGCCGGCCACCGCTGCCCGCCCCCCGGCCCGACCGGGTGGCGCTGCGCAGCGATCCGCTCCCTGTCCGTTTCCTGCCGCTCCGGAATCCCGCGATGACGATCCGCAACCTCGACGCCGTATTCAAGCCCCGTTCCGTCGCCGTGATCGGTCGCGGCAGCAAGGACGATGCGCCCGATGCGCAGCTCGTGCAGAACCTGATCCGCCAGGGTTTCAACGGGCCGATCATGCCGGTGAACCCGGACCGCAAGGCGCTGCGCGGCATCCTCTGCTACCGCGATCTGGCCAGCCTGCCGCTCGCGCCGGATCTCGCCGTGATCACGACGCCGATGGCCGGCGCGCCCGAGCAGATCCGCACGCTCGGCGAACTCGGCACACGCGCCGTGCTGCTGCTGAACGAGGAGATGCTGAAGAGCTGGGACGACGGCGGCACGGCGATCCGCCAGGCGCTGCTCGATGCGGCCAAGCCGCACGTGCTGCGCATCGCCGGTCCGGACTCCTTCGGGCTGGCCGCGACCCGCGGCGGCCTCAACGTCACGCGCGGCCACACGCCGATCCTGCCCGGCAGCCTGGCGCTGATCTCGCAGTCCTGCGCGATCACGCGCTCGGTGCTCGACTGGGCGCACGGCCACAACATCGGCTTCTCGCACGTGCTGTCGCTCGGCGCGAAGATCGACGTCGATTTCGGCGACATGCTCGATTACCTGGCGCGCGACGGCAACGTCAAGGCGATCCTGCTGTATCTGGAAAGCATCAACGACGCGCGCAAGTTCATGTCGGCCGCCCGCGCCGCGGCGCGCATCAAGCCGACCATTGTTCTGCGCCCCGGGCGCTACCGCGCCAATCCGAACGAGGACGCCGTCTACGACTCGGCGTTCCGGCGCGCCGGCATCCTGCGCGTGCGCACGATCGAGCAGCTGTTCAACTCGGTCGAGGCGCTCGGCACCGCCAAGCCGGTCTACAACAACCGCCTCGCGGTGATCGGCAACAGCCGCGCGATCAGCCTGCTCGCGACCGAAACCCTGGAGGCCGCCGGCGGCCAGCTCGCGGTCTTCAACGAGGACACCGCCACCGCGCTCGGCAAGGTCGTGCCGCGCGGCACGCGCATCGAGAACCCGCTCGATCTCGGCGATGCGGCCAACCCCGAGCGCTACATCGCCGTGCTCGATGCGCTGCTCGAAGCCCCGGGCGTCGACTGCATCCTGGTGCTGCACTCGCCGCTGTCGCCGGAGCTCGATCTGGCGAGCGCGAAGGCCGTCGCCGATCGCGCCGCGAAGAGCCGGCGGCTGGTGATCACCAGCTGGCTCGGTGCGGCTTCGGCCGAGCCCGCACGCGCGGTGTTCAAGCAGGCGCACGTCGCAACCTACGACAACCCCGGCGACGCGGTCAGCGCCTTCACGCGCATCGCCCAGCACCGCCACAACCTCGAACTGCTGATGGAGACGCCGCCGTCGATCCCCGAGGCCTTCAAGCCCGACGCCGAACGCGCGCGCGCGCTGCTGCAGCAGGCCCTCGCCGCCGGGCGCATGCGCCTCGATGCCTACGAGTCGATGCAGGTGCTCGATGCCTACGGCATCCCGACCGTGCCGACGCGCGTCGCACGCACGCCCGAGGAAGCCGCGGCGATCTATCCGGAGTTCGGCCACGTCGTCGTGCTGAAGCTGCTGTCGCCCGACATCGCCAGCAAGACCGAGGTCGGCGCGCTGGCACTGTGGCTCGATTCGGCCGAGGCCGTGCGCAGCGAAGCCGAGGCGATGATCGCGCGCGTGCGCACGCACGTGCCGGAGGCCCGCATCGAAGGCTTCGTCGTGCAGCCGATGCTGCGTCGTGGCGGCGCCTATGAACTCGCCATCGGCATGCGCACCGGCGACACCTTCGGGCCGCTGATCCGCTTCGCGCACGGCGGCACCGAGGCCGACGTCATCGACGACAAGGCCTGGGCGCTGCCGCCGCTGAACATGGCGCTCGCGCAGGAGATGATCGGCCGCACGCGCATCAGCCAGCGCCTGAAATCGGGCCTCGCCCGCGCCGCCGACCTGGATGCGCTGGCGCTGGCGCTGATCAAGATCTCGCAGATGGCGATCGATCTCGGCGAGCTCTGGGAGCTCGACATCAATCCGCTGCGCGTCTCCGGCAAGGGCATCATCGCGCTCGATGCGACCATCCAGGTGCGCGCCTTCACCGGCAAGCGCCCGCGCGACCGGCTGGCGATCCGCCCCTATCCGAGCGAGCTGGAGCAGGACTTCACGCTGCCCGACGGCCGCGGCCTGCGCCTGCGCCCGATCGTGCCCGAGGACGAGCCGGCGCTGCAGGAGCTGGTCAGGCGCATGCCGCCCGATGAACTGCGCCTGCGCTTCTTCCAGCCGATCCGCGAGCTGTCGCACGCGATGGCCGCGCGCCTGACCCAGCTCGACTACTACCGCGAGATGGCGCTGATCGTCGCCGCGCGCGACGTGCCGGGCCGCGCCGAGATTTACGGCGTCGTGCGCATCACCTGTGATCCGGACATGGACCGCGCCGAATACGCGATCCTCGTCGATCACGGCATGACCGGCCTCGGCCTCGGCCCGATGCTGATGCGCCGGATCATCGACTACGCACGCCGGCGCGGCATCCAGGAGATCTACGGCGAGGTGCTGTGGGAGAACGAGGGCATGCTGAAGCTCTGCCGTGCGCTCGGCTTCGCGGTCAAGCCGAGCGCCGATGATCCCGGCATCATGCACGTCAGCATCAAGGTCGACTGAGCACCCCGGCCGGTGCCGGCGCGGTCAGGCTGCGCCGGATGGCCGCAAGCGGCGCCGAGTCGTCGAAGCGCGGCTCGGCGTTCTCCTGCGCCACGACGCCGAGCGCGCGCCAGAGCGCCGGCAGGTCGGGGCTGACCGCCGCGCTCGCGTGTGTGGCGTACAGGCGCGTGAGCACGCCGGTGCCGGTCGCGGCATCGCCGGCCGCGAGCACCCGCTCGATCGGCCATTCGTCGGCCATGCCCCGGCTGTCCTTCGCGATCGCCCGCAGCGCCTCGCGCAGCCCGGCGCGGCCGCCCGATTCCTCGCGGATCGCCACGTCGGCGAGCAGGCAGAACAGCGCCCCGCCCCAGTAGGTGCGCGCCCAGGTGTGCGTGCGATCCAGCCCCTCGTCGCCGTCCTGCGGCAGCCCGAGCGGCATGCCGCCGACGAACTGCGCCCAGACCTGCGCCTCGCCGAGCTGCCCGGCCTGTGCGCGCGCCAGCGGCTCGACGTAGCTGGCGATGCCTTCCTCCAGCCAGTGATGGCGCCGGTCGAGCAGCGGCAGCGCCGTGTGCACCATCTCGTGCACCAGCACCCAGTCGTGCGCGAGCACGGCCTCGTCGGCCATGCGCCCGACCGAGACGCGGCTCGCCGGCCCGCGCCAGGCCCAGGTCGTGCCGCCGGCGACCCGGCGCCCGTCGACCGGCTCGATCAGCAGCCGGTAGTCGCGCACCGGAAAGCCGTCGTAATAGACCGCGACCGCCTCGGCCCCGCGGCGCACCCAGTCGAGCAGCCGGGCCCGGGGCAGGTCGAAGCCGTCATCGGCGAAGGCCACGCGCAGCGTCGCGCCCCGCACCTCGACCGGCGTCGCCGGCAGCCGCTCCAGCGCCGCATAGAGGTTCGCACCGCCGTCGGCACGCAGCGGCGCGACCGGCGCGAGCACGAGGCAGCAGAGCAGCGCGCACAGAGTGCGGCGCACGGTGACGGCGGTGACGGCAACCATCGCGGTGACTCCCGGGGACTACGGTGTTCGGAACGGGCAACGCGCCCGGCTGGCCGGCGGAGGCCGGGCGATGCCCGGTGCCCGCGCGGCGAAACGGCTGCGGACGCCCGCGGCGCGGCACGATACTGAAAGCCCGGCACGACCGGGAGACCGGAGACCGCAGCGGCGATGTACGCAGGCCCGCCTGAAGACGATGCCGCGGACCGGGCCCGGGCCTTCCGGCTGCGTTCGCGCTGGCGGCTCGCGGCTCCGGTCGAAGCGGTCTGGGCGGTGCTGACCGACGTGCCGGCCTGGCCGCAGTGGTGGCCGAACCTCTGTGCGGTCGAGCCGCTCGCGGCCGGTGCCGCTGATGGCACCGGCGCCGTGTACCGCTACCACTGGCGCGCCCGCCTGCCCTACCGGCTGCAATTCACGCTGCAGGTCACGCGGGTGGAGCCGCCGCAGCGGCTCGAAGGCCGCGCCTGCGGCCAGCTCGACGGCCGCGGCGTCTGGACGCTCGCGGACCACGGCGGCGTGACCGGGGTCGAGTACCGCTGGGCGGTCGATCTGCGCCATCCGCTGCTCGGGCGGCTCGCGCCGCTGCTCGGTCCGGTCTACGCATGGAATCACCATCAGGTCATGGCCGCCGGTGCCCGCGGCCTGGCGCAGCGGCTCGGGGTGCGGCTGCTCGGCTGCGAGGGCGAAGCCCTGTAGTGCGGCGCCCGCTCTTGCCAGCGCCCGCCGGCCAGCCAGACTTGCGCGGTTGCCGCCGCGCCTGCCGAGGTCCGCCATGTCCGTGTGCGAAGTCAACTTCGACGGTCTCGTCGGCCCCACCCACCACTACGCCGGCCTGTCCTGGGGCAACGTCGCCTCGGCGGCCAACGCCGCGAGCCGGTCGAACCCGCGCGCCGCGGCGCTGCAGGGACTCGCGAAGATGCGCCGGCTCACGCAGCTCGGCCTCGTGCAGGCGGTGCTGCCGCCGCAGGAGCGGCCGGATCTGGCGCTGCTGCGCCGCCTCGGCTGGCGCGGCAGCGATGCGCAGGTGCTGGCCGCGGTCGCGCGCGAGGCACCACGGCTGCTCGCCGCCAGCAGCTCGGCCGCGGCGATGTGGACGGCCAACGCCGCGACCGTCGCGCCCTCGACCGACACCGCCGATGGCCGTGTGCACCTGACGCCGGCCAACCTCATCGACCGCTTCCACCGCGCGCTGGAGGCCGCGACCACGACGCGCGTGCTGCGCGCGATCTTCCGCGATCCGGCGCGCTTCGTCGTGCATGACGCGCTGCCGGCGCATCCGTGGTTCGGGGACGAGGGGGCCGCCAACCACACCCGGCTCGCGCCGGCGCACGCCGCCGCCGGCCTGCACCTGTTCGTGTACGGGCGCAGCGCCCTCGGTGGTGGCCCGGCCCCGCAGCGCTATCCGGCCCGCCAGACGCTGGAGGCCAGCCAGGCGGTCGCGCGCCTGCACGGCCTCGATCCGGCGCAGACGCTGTTCGTGCAGCAGAACCCGGCGGTCATCGACGCCGGCGTGTTCCACCACGACGTGATCGGCGTCGGCAACGAACCGGTGCTGCTGGTGCACGAGGACGCCTTCCTCGATCGCGCCGGCACGCTGGCCGCGCTCCGGGCACGGCTGCCGTCGCTCGTGCCGGTCGAGATCGCCCGCGACACGGTGCCGCTCGCCGAGGCCGTGCGCACGTATCTGTTCAACTCGCAGCTGCTGACGCTGCCCGATGGCCGCATGCACCTGCTGCTGCCGTCCGAATGCGCCGAGAGCCCGCAGGTCAGCGCCGCGCTCGATGCGATCCTCGCCGATCCGGCCAACCCGATCGCGACCCGCGAGCACCTCGACCTGCACGAGAGCATGCGCAACGGCGGCGGCCCGGCCTGCCTGCGCCTGCGCGTGGTGCTGAACGAGGCCGAGCGCGCGGCCTGCGCGCCCGGCATCTTCCTCGACGACGCGCTGTACGCACGACTCTGCGCGTGGGTGCAGCAGCACTACCGCGACCGCCTGCACGAGGCCGATCTCGCCGATCCGGCGCTGCTCGACGACAACCGCCGCGCACTCGACGAGCTGACGCGCCTGCTCGGGCTCGGCGCCGTGTATCCGTTCCAGCTCGACGCGGGTGCCGGCGCATGAGCAGCGCCGCCCTGCTCGCCCGCCGGCTGCACGGCAGCACCGCCGCGGCCACCGCCGCAAAGCCCGCACGCGCCACACCGGCGGCCCGCGCCGCGCTGCCCGGCTATCTGCAGGCGCGGCTGCACCTGAGCCAGCCCGGCGATGCGCTGGAGCAGGAGGCTGAACGCGCCGCCGCAGCCGTCGCCCGCGGCGAAGCGCCCGGCGTCGGGCCGGCCGCCTCGACGACGCTCGCGCGCAGCGGCGCAGGCGAAAGCGCACTGCCCCCGGCGCTCGAACAGCGCATCGAGGCCCGCCGCGGCCACGGCGAGCCGCTGGCCCCGGCCGTGCGCACGGACATGGAAGCGCGCTTCGGCAGCGACTTCGGCAGCGTGCGCACGCACACCGGCCCCGAGGCGGCGGACTTGAGCCGCGCGCTCGATGCGCAGGCGTTCACGAGCGGCGGCGACGTGTTCTTCGACAGCGGCCGCTACGCCCCGGCCGCGCCCGAAGGCCGGGCGCTGCTCGCGCACGAACTCACGCACGTCGTGCAGCAGGGTGCCTCGCCGGCCGCGGCGCGGCAGGTACAGCGCGCCAAGGGCGATGGGGGTGCCGGCACCAAGACCAAGGGCACGAAGCCGAAGTCCGAGATCCGGCTCGACGGCCAGCGCGTGATCATCCCGGAGCTGAAGATCAGCGCGAAGAAGGCCGGCCGGCGCAAGCCGGCGTATGCGGCCAACACCGAACTGCGCAAGGGTCCGCGCAAGACCAGCCAGCGCGCGGTATGGGGCCAGTCGCTGAAGCCCGGCGTCGTCGCCGGACTCGAAAAGGACGTGAAGTCCGGCAAGGGCAACTTCTCGGCGCTGAACGCCGATGGCTCGCTGTGCGGCGCGAAGCTGCCCGGCGGCCGGCTGCTGATCGGTTCGCAGGCCGCGGTCGCCGACGAACTGACGCTGCCGAAGTGGACGGCCAGAGGCGCCTCGCTGCCGATGGATGTCGATCACTTCCTCGAATGGCAACTGAACGGCAACGACGCGCTCGACAACTACGTGCTCGGCGATGCGGCGCTGAACCAGGCCGCCGGCAGCATCACCGCTGCCGAAATCGACCGGGCCGTCGAATCGGCGCTGAACGAACTCGCCAGCGACGCGGCCAACCCCGCCGACATCCGCGACTGGCAGACACTGAAGACGCCGGCGGCCGGCGGCACGCCCGGTGCCGCCCCGGCGCCCGGTGCCGCCCCGGGCGCTGCCCCCGCCCCCGCCGCTCCTGCG